>NZ_JBVJMD010000004.1:0-318867 GCF_055584385.1 Streptomyces sp. NPDC104096 | reverse complement strand
CCGGTGGTCATGGTCGAGGCGTACCGGCAGCTGGCGGCGCAGTGCGACTACCCGCTGCACCTGGGTGTGACGGAGGCGGGTCCGGCGTTCCAGGGCACGATCAAGTCGGCGGTGGCGTTCGGTGCGCTGCTGTCGCAGGGGATCGGGGACACGATCCGGGTGTCGCTGTCGGCGCCGCCGGTCGAGGAGGTGAAGGTCGGCATCCAGATCCTGGAGTCGCTGAACCTCAGGCAGCGGGGTCTGGAGATCGTCTCGTGTCCGTCGTGCGGGCGTGCGCAGGTGGACGTGTACAAGCTGGCCGAGGAGGTCACGGCGGGCCTGGAGGGCATGGAGGTCCCGTTGCGGGTCGCGGTCATGGGCTGTGTGGTGAACGGTCCGGGTGAGGCGCGTGAGGCCGATCTGGGTGTGGCCTCGGGCAACGGCAAGGGGCAGATCTTCGTCAAGGGCGAGGTCATCAAGACCGTCCCCGAGTCGAAGATCGTGGAGACCCTGATCGAGGAGGCCATGAAGATCGCCGAACGGATGGAACAGGACGGCGTCGCGGCAGGGGAGCCGGCCGTCACCGTGAACTGAACGGCACGAACCGAAGGGGGCCCGAGCGTGACCATTCTGGAGACCATCCGGGGACCACGCGACCTTAAGGCGCTGTCCGAGGCGGAACTCGGTGAACTGTCCGAGGAGATCAGGGACTTCCTGGTGCACGCGGTGGCCAGGACCGGCGGACACCTCGGGCCCAACCTGGGGGTGGTGGAACTCTCCATCGCGCTCCACCGGGTCTTCGAGTCGCCGGTCGACCGCATCGTCTGGGACACCGGCCACCAGAGTTACGTACACAAACTCCTGACGGGACGTCAGGATTTCTCCAAGCTGCGGGGCAAGGGCGGCCTGTCCGGCTACCCCTCGCGCGAGGAGTCCGAGCACGACATCGTCGAGAACAGCCACGCCTCCACCGCGCTCGGCTGGGCGGACGGCCTCGCCAAGGCACGCCAGGTGCAGGGGGAGGACGGCCACGTCGTCGCGGTCATCGGCGACGGCGCGCTCACCGGCGGCATGGCCTGGGAGGCATTGAACAACATCGCGGCCGCCAGGGACCGCCCGCTGATCATCGTCGTCAACGACAACGAGCGCTCCTACGCGCCCACCATAGGCGGCCTCGCCAACCACCTGGCGACCCTGCGCACGACCGACGGCTACGAGCAGGTCCTCGCCTGGGGCAAGGACGTACTGCTGCGGACCCCGGTGGTCGGCCCCACGCTGTACGAGTCGCTGCACGGGGCGAAGAAGGGCTTCAAGGACGCCTTCGCGCCGCAGGGCATGTTCGAGGACCTGGGGCTGAAGTACGTCGGACCGATCGACGGCCACGACCTCAAGGCCGTCGAGTCCGCGCTGCGCCGCGCCAAGCGTTTCCACGGGCCGGTCCTCGTCCACTGCCTCACCGAGAAGGGCCGCGGCTACGAACCGGCCCTCGCCCACGAGGAGGACCACTTCCACACCGTCGGCGTGATGGACCCCCTCACCTGCGCGCCGCTCGCCCCGGCCGGCGGTCCGTCCTGGACCTCGGTGTTCGGCGACGAGATGGTCAGGATCGGGGAGGAACGCGACGACGTCGTGGCGATCACCGCCGCGATGCTGCACCCGGTGGGCCTCGGCAAGTTCGCGGCCCGCTTCCCCGACCGGGTGTGGGACGTCGGCATCGCCGAGCAGCACGCGGCCGTCTCGGCGGCCGGTCTCGCCACCGGCGGACTGCACCCCGTGGTGGCCGTCTACGCCACCTTCCTCAACCGCGCCTTCGACCAGTTACTGATGGACGTGGCCCTGCACAGGTGCGGCGTCACCTTCGTGCTCGACCGGGCCGGCGTCACCGGTGTCGACGGCGCCTCCCACAACGGCATGTGGGACCTGTCGATCCTCCAGGTCGTCCCCGGGCTCAGGATCGCCGCGCCGCGCGACGCCGACCAGCTCTCCGCACAGCTGCGCGAGGCCGTCGCCGTGGACGACGCACCGACCCTCGTGCGCTTCCCGAAGGAGTCGGTCGGTCCGCGGATCCCGGCCGTCGGCCAGGTGGGCGGTCTCGACGTCCTGCACCGCGGCCCGGGCACGCCCGAGGTACTGCTGGTGGCCGTCGGCGTCATGGCGCCGGTCTGCCTGCAGGCCGCCGAGCTCCTCGAAGCGCGCGGCACCGGCTGCACCGTGGTGGACCCCCGCTGGGTCAAGCCCGTCGACCCCGCGCTGCCGGGCCTGGCCGCCGGGCACCGGCTGGTGGCCGTCGTCGAGGACAACAGCCGCGCGGCCGGGGTCGGCGCGGCGGTCGCGCTGGCCCTGGGCGACGCCGAGGTCGACGTACCCGTACGGCGGTTCGGGATCCCCGAGCAGTTCCTCGCGCACGCCAAGCGCGCCGAGGTGCTCGCCGACATCGGTCTCACCCCGGTCGAGATCGCCGGACGGATCAGCGCAAGCCTGGCAGTCAAGGAGAAACACGGATGACCGAGGAGTTCGACCTCGCCGCGCTGCTGGCCGAGCGCGGGGCCGAGCGCTACGAGCTGCACGCCAAGCACCTCAACCACCAGCTCCCGCGGATGCTGCACACCATCGGCTTCGACAAGGTCTACGTCCGCGCCGAGGGGGCCTACTTCTGGGACGCGGACGGCAACGACCACCTGGACATGCTCGCCGGGTTCGGGGTGATGGGCCTGGGCCGTCACCACCCCGTGGTCCGCAAGGCGCTGCACGACGTCCTCGACGCCTCGCTCGCCGACCTCACCCGCTTCGACTGCCAGCCGCTGCCCGGGCTGCTGGCCGAGCGGCTCCTCGCGCACAGCCCGCACCTGGACCGGGTGTTCTTCGGCAACAGCGGCACGGAGGCGGTCGAGACCGCGCTGAAGTTCGCCCGCTACGCCACCGGCAGGCCGCGGATCCTGTACTGCGACCACGCCTTCCACGGGCTGACCACCGGCTCCCTCTCGGTCAACGGCGAGACCGGCTTCCGGGACGGCTTCGCGCCGCTGCTGCCCGACACCGCCGTCCCGCTCGGCGACCTCGACGCGCTGGCCCGGGAGCTGAGGAAGGGCGACGTGGCGGCCCTCGTCGTCGAGCCGATCCAGGGCAAGGGCGTGCACGAGGCCCCGCCCGGCTACCTGCGCGCCGCCCAGGAACTCCTGCACCGGCACAAGGCGCTGCTCATCGCCGACGAGGTGCAGACCGGGCTGGGCCGGACCGGCGACTTCTACGCCTACCAGCACGAGGACGGCGTCGAACCGGACCTGGTGTGCGTGGCCAAGGCACTCTCCGGCGGCTATGTGCCGGTCGGCGCCACGCTCGGCCGGGACTGGATCTTCAAGAAGGTCTACTCGTCGATGGACCGGGTGCTCGTCCACTCGGCGAGCTTCGGGTCGAACGCCCAGGCCATGGCCGCCGGGCTCGCCGTGCTGTCGGTCATGGAGAACGACCAGATCGTCGCCAACGCCCGCGCCACCGGGGAGCTGTTGCGGTCCCGGCTGGCCGCGCTCACCGACAAGTACGAGCTGCTCGCCGACGTCCGGGGCCGGGGCCTGATGATCGGTATCGAGTTCGGGCGGCCGAAGTCGCTGAAGCTGCGCGGCCGCTGGAGCATGCTCCAGGCCGCGCGCAAGGGGCTGTTCGCGCAGATGGTGGTCGTCCCGCTGCTCCAGCGGCACCGGATCCTCACCCAGGTCTCCGGCGACCACCTGGAGGTGATCAAGCTGATCCCGCCGCTGATCGTCGGCGAGCGGGAGGTGGACCGGTTCGTCGACGCCTTCACCGAGGTGATGGACGACGCGCACAACGGGGGCGGACTGGTCTGGGACTTCGGCCGGACACTGATCAAGCAGGCGGTGGCCAACCGGTAGTCCGGGCGGGGCGTCGGTGCGCTGCGGCATGATGACGGCCGTGAACACCGAGATGCTCAAGGACATGTGGCAGCGGCTCCTCGCCGACCCCGGCAAGTCGTGGGTGCTGTTCGAGCACGGCACCTGTGTCGTGCTCACCGCCCCGGAGGGAGACCTCGCGGACCAGGCCACCGGGATTCTGCGGGAGTTCGGCCCGGTGCGCGCCGGATCCCCGGCGGGGGACTTCGGGGTGATCGACCTCAAGGACGCCGAAGGGTGGGTCGTCACCGGGCGGCACAACGACGTCCTCACCTACGTCGGCCCCGACGAGCCGCACGAACGGTCGGACATCGCGATAGGGGTGTTCGGGCGGTCCAAGCGCCACCGCGACGGCACCGAACTCCACGTCGTCCACGTCGAGGACCGGCGCGGCCGGGCGGCCCAGGACTGATCACCGGCGCCGGCGCCGGGCCCTGGCGGCCACCGGTCCGCGCCCCGTGCCCTTCGGTTTGCCTGAGAGGCAAGGTATTTGCCAGAGAGGCAATCGACCTGGCTCAATGGATGGCATGAGCTTCCCAGAAGCCGCGTCCGAGCCGCCGCTCGGCCCGGCAACAGAGCCGGCCGCGGAGACCGCCGAAGGCCTCTCGGCCGTCGCGCCGCGGCTGCGCGCCCTGCGCCGCCGGGCCTCGCTGACCCTGGAGGCCGCCGCCCGTGCCGCCGGGCTGTCGCCCGCCCATCTCTCCCGGCTGGAGACCGGGCAGCGCCAGGCATCGCTGCCGATGCTGCTCGCACTCGCCCGCGTCTACGGTACGACAGTCTCGGACCTGCTCGGCGAGACGGTCCCCGACCGGGACGCCGTGCTGCGCGCCGGTGACGCGGAGCCGACCGCCGCGGGCGGCTGGACGTACTGGCAGGCTGGCTCGCCCGGCCGCGGGATGCAGGCCCTGCGGGTACGCGTCCCGTACGGCTCGCAGGGCGACGTCGTCCGCGTGCACCCCGGCGAGGAGTGGCTGTACGTCCTCACCGGGCGCCTGCGGCTGCGACTGGCCGACGCCACCCACCTGCTCGGTCCGGGCGACAGCGCGCACTTCGACTCGCTGACCCCGCACCGTATAGCCGCTCAGGACCCCGACGGGGTCGAGCTGCTGTTCGTACACACCCTGTTGCAGAGCCCGACGGCCACCCTGTGCCTCGGCGACACCATCGGAGAGAAGCCATGAGTGACATCGAGGAGAAGTTCCCCCGCTCCCTCTGGATCAGGCTGATCGTCTACATCGCCGTGGGACACGTCCTCGCGGCGTTCATCTGGCTGCTCTTCGAGGTCGGCGCCCAGCAGTAGTCGCCCGGCGACGGGCGGCTCGGCGGCGGGGCGCCGACAGCGGGCGGCCCGAAGGGCCGGAGCCCGGCGGCGAGCCGCCGGGCCGAGGGTCAGTCGAGGAGCCGCTCGCGCAGCCGTTCCCGGGTCTCGGGCGCCAGCCGGAGCCCCTGCTCCAGGTAGGCGTCGACGCCGCCCCAGTTCTCCTCGATGGTCTCCAGCGCCGCGGCCAGGTACTCCGCCCGCGCGTCGAACAGGGGGCTGAGCAGCTCCATGACCTCGGGGGAGTAGCCCGCCGAGGACGAGTCGCTGCGGCGCACCCTGTAGCGGCGGTGCGTGGCGTTGGACTCCAGGTAGTCGGCGAGGATCGCCTCGCGCTCCACGCCCAGGGCCAGCAGCGTCACCGCGATGGACAGGCCGGCGCGGTCCTTGCCCGCCGCGCAGTGCATCAGGGCCGGGACGCTGTCCTCGGAGAGCGAGTGCAGCACCCGGGAGTGCTCGCCCGTCCGCTCCTTGACGATGGTGCGGTACGACATGATCATCCGGTGCGCGGCCCTGCCCTCGCCGAGGATCGCGCGCAGCTGCTCGATCTCGCCGTCGCGGACCATCTTCCAGAACTCGGAGCCGTCCGCCGGGTCCGACAGCGGCAGGTTTACATTGCGCACGCCGGGCAGCTCGACGTCCGGGCCCTCCAGCTTCTGGTCCGCCGCGTTGCGGAAGTCGAAGATCGTGTGCAGCTTCAGGGAGGACAGGAACGCCGCGTCCTCGTCGGTCGCGTGCGCCAGGTGACCGCTGCGGAACAGCACGCCGTGGCGCACCCGCCGTCCGTCGGCGGTGGGCAGTCCGCCGACGTCGCGGAAGTTGCGCACTCCGGCCAGTTCGGGCTCGGTCGACGGGACCTGCTGCGTCAAGGGGGGCTCCTCCCGCTCGCCCCGTCGGCGTGGCTCGGCGGGTGGCCGACGGGATGCGCTGACGACGATACGACATCGGTTCGAGGGCGACCGCGTCGTCCACAGGCCGAAGCGTCGGTGCGGCGACCGTCCCGGTGTGTCACCTGTAGGCGGTCTGCCCGGATTGCCCTCTTTGCCGGAACTCGCCCTGGAATAAAGGTGACTGGGTGACGAGTGCGTGAGGAGGGTCATATCGGTGACCGTGAGTGCTGCGTCATGTTCACGCAATCAGTGCGCCTTTTGGGGAGATGTGAAACGAGAGGGGAGGAGTTTTACGCAGGGTAATCGGGATCTCTCGTAACGGATCAAGCAAAACGGGCACATCCGGAAGAGGCCGCTTGTCCCGTTGTGGCGGGCTCGCTTACGTTCCACACCGATCCGGGTGGACGCCTAATCCTGCCGCCGCCCGGTGCCCGCACACTCACCCGTGCACGGCAGGAACGGGGGACCCACAGGCTCGACCGCCTGGTCCCGTCACCGGAACAGGCTAGGGGTTCAGCCGCGCCGCGAGCGCGGCCGGGCATCTCCAGTCCGCACCCGACAGCTCACCTCGTAGGCGCCGGAGAGGAAAACGCCATGCCCGCGAAGGGTAAGCACCGCCGTCCCAAGGCCCCGCGCCTCAGCCGCTCGCTCGCCGTCGTCGGAACCGGCGGTGCCACGCTCGCCCTCCCGCTGCTGGGGGCCACCGGCGCGCACGCGGCGACGCCGCAGTCCGCCGCCCGGTCGGTTCCCGCGAAGGCCGCGCAGTCCGGCGCGACGAGCGGCCAGAAGACCGCCGAGCAGGCTGACGGGCAGAGCACGGGTGCCCGTACCTACACGGTGGTCGCCGGCGACCACCTCGCGAAGATAGCCGACGCCCAGCACGTCGACGGCGGCTGGCACCGGCTCTACCAGGACAACCGGGCGGCCGTCGGGGCCGATCCGTCGCTGATCCACCCCGGTCTGAAGCTCAGCATCGGCGCGAAGGCAGTGACGGGCGAGGGCGCCGGGTCCGCCGCGCCGAAGTCGCCGTCGGCGGGGTCCTCCTCGGCGGAGTCGTCCCCCGCGAAGTCCGCGTCGGCGGAGTCCTCGTCCGCGCGGTCCTCCGCGGCGAAGCCCGCCGCCCCGCAGACCACCGGCAGCGGTTTCACGCTCCCGGTCGCCGGTGCCCCGATCGGCACCGCGTACCACGTGGCGGGCAGCATGTGGTCCAGCGGCCACCACACCGGCGTCGACTTCGTCGTCCCGACCGGCACCTCGCTCAAGGCCGTCGGCGCGGGCACCGTCGTCTCGGCCGGCTGGGGCGGCGCGTACGGCAACCAGGTCGTCATCCGGCTCGCCGACGGCCACTACGCGCAGTACGCCCACCTGTCCCGGCTCTCCGTCTCGGCCGGCCAGACCGTGACCGCGGGTCAGCAGGTCGGTCTCTCGGGCGCGACCGGCAATGTGACCGGCCCGCACCTGCACTTCGAGATCCGCACCACCCCGGACTACGGCTCCGACGTCGACCCGATCGCCTACCTCCGCGCGCACGGCGTCGCCGTCTGACCGACGGGCAGTCCGACCGCCGGGCTGTCTGAGCGACGAACTGCCTGACCGGCAGGCCGTCTCCCGCGTGCCTCTCCGCCGTCGAAGGCCGGACCCCGATCCCCGGGGGCCGGCCTTCGACGCGCCCGGGTGCGGGCACTGCGTCGATGTTCCGGATCGCACGCTTATTCCCTGATTGGACAACTCTTTAGGAGTGGCTTATCTCACCGTCCGTCAACCCATGGCTACGGTCGCGTAGGTCACATTCGAAGGTGAATCATGAGCCGATGTGGCAGACGATTCGAAGAGTGACAGCAGAGCAGTGATCGGGTCGTACGTGGCGGTGGGGGACAGCTTCACCGAGGGCGTCGGCGACCCCGGCCCCGACGGGGCGTTCGTCGGCTGGGCCGACCGGTTCGCGGTCCTCCTGGCGGACCGGCAGCCCGAGGGCGACTTCCAGTACACCAATCTCGCGGTACGCGGAAAGCTCCTCGACCAGATCGTGGAGGACCAGCTTCCGCAGGCCGTCCGACTCGCGCCGGACCTGGTCTCCTTCTGCGCCGGCGGCAACGACATCCTCCGGCCCGGGACCGACCCCGACGAGGTGGCGGAGCGGTTCGAGCGCGCGATCGCCGCGCTGACCGCCGTATCCGGCACCGTCATGGTGACAACCGGCTTCGACACCCGCGGTGTTCCCCTGCTCAAGCACCTGCGCGGGAAGATCGCGACCTACAACGGGCACGTCCGGGCCGTCGCCGACCGGTACGGCTGCCCGGTGCTGGACCTGTGGTCCCTCAAGTCCATCCAGGACCGCCGGGCCTGGGACGGCGACCGGCTCCACCTCTCGCCCGAGGGGCACACGCGCGTGGCGCTGCGCGCGGGCCAGACCCTCGGCGTGGAGGTGCCGGCCGACCCGGAGCAGGCCTGGCCGGCGCTGCCGCCGCGCGGCACCCTCGAAGTACGGCGCGACGACGTCCACTGGGCGCGCGAGTACCTGGTCCCGTGGATCGGCCGACGGCTGCGCGGGGAGTCCTCGGGCGACCACGTGACCGCCAAGGGCGCGCTGTCCCCGGACGACATCAAGGAACGCATCGCGGCCGTGGCCTGAGCGGCCGACAGGCATGGGCGCGGGGTCGGCCTCCGGTCGGCTCCGCGCCTACGCCGTCAACGCCTCCCGCGCGAGACCCAGTTCCCGGGCCAGCGCCTCGTCCACCCACTCCTGCGCGCGGGCCCGCGAGACGGCGCCGGGGTACGACGTCAGCTGTACGGCGAGTCCGTCGAGCAGGGCCGTCAGACGCAGCGCCGCGGCCGCGGGGTCCGGGCACTCGAACTCCCCGGCGGCCACACCGTCCGCGACGACCTCGGTGATCGCGGCCTTCCACCGCCGGTCGAGGTCGCGGGTGACGTCCTGGAGGGCGGGCTCTCGCAGCGCCGCCGCCCAGCCCTCGATCCACAGCCGCCAGCCCTTGGCCTGCCCCGTGGGGGCGTACCAGCGCACGGCCGAACGCAGCCGCCGCAGCGCGGTGGTGCGGCGGCCGAGCAGCTTGCGCAGCCGGGCCAGGTCCTCCTCGGCCGCGTACGTGAAGGCGGCGGCGACCAGCTTCTCCTTGGTCGAGAAGTGGTAGAGCACCAGCGCGTTGCTCACCCCGAGCGCCGAGGCCACGTCGGCGATCCTGACCGCCGCCACGCCCCGCGCCTCGATCTGCTGCACGGCGGCCCGCAGCAACTCCTCGCGCCGTTCCGCCACGTTCAACCGCACTCTCGCCACCCGGTCACCCTAGTGCCGCGCCCCGGCTGCCGGAACGGCGATGTGAGCGGGCGGGAACGTACGGCCGGGCACCGGCGTTGTCGCAGAGCGGGAACGCACGGCCGGGAGCCGGTGTTGTCGCGGGAGCCGACCATAATGAAACGTCCCGACTCCACCTGGAGGTGCCGTGCCCGGTTTCCGTTCCTCGAGCCTCGGGCTCCGCTCGTTGCAGCCCGCGGCCTTCGGCGCGGACCCGAGCGGCGGGCGCCTCGCGCGCATCCGCAGTTCGCCCCACTTCAAGGACGGGGTCTTCCAGAACCCCGGCGGCCCGTCCCGGATCCGGCCCTCGGGCTCCGCCTCCGCCCTCGCGAAGGTCTACTTCGACCGGGAGGCCAAGTCGCACCGCGCCCCGAGCGGCACCATCCCGGTGCACGCCACCACCCTCGCCGACCTCGCCCGGCCGCCCGCCTCCGGACTGCGGCTCACCTGGATGGGACACTCCAGCGTGCTCGCCGAGATCGACGGTCGGCGGGTGCTGTTCGACCCCGTCTGGGGCGAGCGCTGTTCGCCGTTCGCGTTCGCCGGACCCAAGCGGCTGCACCCGGTGCCGCTGCCGCTGGCCGCGCTCGGCCCGGTCGACGTCGTCGTCATCTCCCACGACCACTACGACCACCTCGACATGCCGACGATCAAGGCGCTGGCGGGCACGGACACCCTGTTCGCCGTGCCGCTCGGGGTCGGTGAGCACCTCGAACACTGGGGTGTGGCGGCCGACCGGCTGCGCGAGCTGGACTGGCACGAGTCGACCCGCGTCGGCGGCCTCACCCTGACCGCCACCCCCGCGCGCCACTTCTGCGGCCGGGGTCTGCGCAACACCCAGCACACGCTGTGGGCATCCTGGGTCGTGGCCGGCGAGGAGCACCGGATCTACCACAGCGGCGACACGGGCTACTTCGACGGCTTCCAGGACATCGGCGCGGCCCACGGACCGTTCGACGCCACGATGATCCAGATCGGCGCCTACTCGGAGTTCTGGCCCGACATCCACATGACCCCGGAGGAAGGGGTCCAGGCCCACCTCGACCTCCAGTCCGCGGACCCGACGGCCGGCGTGATGATGCCCATCCACTGGGCGACCTTCAATCTGGCGCCGCACCCGTGGGCGGAGCCGGGCGAGGGCACGATGCGCGCCACGCACAAGGCGGGCGTGGCGCTGGCGGCCCCGGTGGCGGGCGAGCCGTTCGAGCCGACCGTGGCAGCACCCTCGGCGCCGTGGTGGCGCGCCGTCGCCAAGCCGCCGGCCGGGGGCTGGCCCACGTGGCCGCCGGTGGCGTCGTCCGGACCGGAACCGGTTCTCGCGGTGGAGTAGCGGTCGATCCTTCCGGGGCCGGACCATGCACGGCCCCGTTTCCTCTCGTGCTTCGTCAGCGCCCCCGCGCGGTCGGGCGGTAGCGGTTCCCGCCCTTGCGACATCACCGACAGTGACTGTTTCTGATCGGTTGAGACCATCCTTTTGCTCCCGAGTTCCTTTCGTGTTCCCCCTGGGGGAGGAGGGTCTGAGGGGTTCATCGGTCTTTCGTGCGATGCCTCATACCAGAGCGGGATGCTCCCCGTAGGAGTTTGCCAACTGCCCACCGCACCTGTCGCAACCGCGACTACTGTGAGTGCCCGCCGGGCGACGCAGGGCCGAATTCCTGGGCTCTCCCGACCGGCACCGCGATGGCGCACGCCCGAGCCGCGCACCACGCGCGAGCAATCAGGCTCAGGCTCGACGGACCAGCACGAGGACACCGATGTCTCACCTCCGCGCACCGGCCGCACGCGCAGACCGCCGTGACGGCGGTGGGCGGCACGGGCGGCCGGTCGCCCGCCCCGCCGTCCCGCTGCCCGAGGCCCACATACGGCCGCAACTCCTGCGGCTCGCCGTGCTGCCGCCGATCGCGGTCGCCCTCAGCGCGTGCGCGGCGATCCTGGTCACCGCCCGCTCCGCCGGAGCCGGACAGGGCATGACCCTGTGGGCGGTACTGACCGGCGCCCTCGTGGTCACCGTCGCGGGGATCCTGATCGCCGCCGTCGCCGCCGACCGTGCCGCCCGGTCCGTGACCGACCGGATCGGCGCGCTGCGCCGCAGCAGCGCCCGCGGCGAGGCCGATCTGCGCGCCGTCGTCGAGGCGTTACGACGCGGCGAGAACGCGCCCCGGCGCAAGCCGCTGGGCGGTCCGGCCAAGGACGCCGACGAGTTCGAACTGCTCGCCGCGGACCTGGCCCGCGCGCACGACGGCGCCGTCACCGCCGTCGTGCAGGCCGCCCAGCTCTCCAGCCAGACGGGCAGCGAACAGAAGCTGGAGGTCTTCCTCAACCTCGCCCGGCGGCTCCAGTCGCTGGTGCACCGGGAGATCTCCATCCTCGACGAGCTGGAGAACCAGATCGAGGACCCCGACCTGCTCAAGGGGCTCTTCCACGTCGACCACCTCGCCACCCGTATCCGCCGTCACGCCGAGAACCTCGCCGTGCTCGGCGGGGCCGTCTCGCGCCGGCAGTGGAGCAACCCCGTCTCCATGACCGAGGTGCTGCGCTCAGCGATCGCCGAGGTCGAGCAGTACTCACGCGTCAAACTCGTCCCGCCGGTCGACGGCGAGCTGCGCGGTCACGCCGTCGCCGACGTCATCCACCTGCTGGCCGAACTCGTCGAGAACGCCACGGTGTTCTCCGCCCCGCACACCCAGGTGCTGCTGCGCGCCAACCTCGTCACCTCAGGGCTCGCCGTCGAGGTGGAGGACCGCGGGCTCGGTATGCCCGCCGAGGAGCAGAGCAGGATGAACGACCTGCTCGCCGACCCCGACCAGGTCAATGTGGCCCGGCTGCTCGCCGACGGCCGGATCGGGCTCTTCGTCGTCTCCCAGCTCGCCCGCCGCCACGGCATCAGGGTCCGCCTCCAGACCAACATCTACGGCGGGGTGCAGGCCGTCCTGGTCGTACCGCAGGGACTGCTCGGCACGGCGCCGGACGGCGTCGTCGGGGCCGTGGCCGTGACGCGGCCGCAGGACCCGGCGGCCGGCCCCCTCGGACCGCAGCAGTCCGGGACCGGATCCGCCCGGGAGCCCGGACGGCATCTCGCACCCGCCGCACCCGCCGTCCCGACCGGCCGACGGCGTCGGCAGGGTCGTGACGACGACCGTGGCACCGTCGCTTCCACCGTGCCGGCCGCTCCCGCCGACGGCGGGAGGACGGCCGGGCGTTCCCCCGGTGGCCGCGGGAGCGTGCCGACCGGGAACGGCACGGGCTCCGCCCCGACCCCGACAGGTGCCGGCGGTCCGGTCCCCGTGCCGGCCCGCCGCGGTGGTCCGGTCCCGATGCCGGGCGGTGCCGGGTTCGGATACCCGACCGAGGGGGCGAACGGCGACGGCCCGGCCTTCGCCGGGAACGCCGGCGGACTGTCGCTCACCGGGAACGGTGACGGACCGGCTCTCCCCGGGAACGGACGGACCGTCCCCCGGAACGGCGACGGACCGTCCTTCGCCGGGCGTGGTGGCGCACCGGCCCTCACCGGGAACGGCGGCGGTCCGGCCCTCGCCGGGAACGGCGGCGGGCCGGCTTCCGGGTCGGGGCGCGACGGGGCGTCCCCCGTGGCGAACGGCACCGAGCCGCGTGCGAGGGCGAACGGCTCCGCCGCGCCCCGGCCGGGGAGCGGCGCGGGCCCGGCCGCGTCCACGGGCGGCGCGGGCAGCGGTACGCGGCCGGAGGCGGCCGGAGCCGGTCCGCGCTCGGACACCGGGGTTCGCGCGCTGCCGCAGGGCACCGGGGGTACCGGCGCACCGGACCGGCCGCCGGGCGCAGACGGCGGCGGAGCTGCCGGCGGTCACGGCGAACTGCCGGCCCCGCGCAGCACCCCCGACGAGTCCCGGCCGACCGGGGGCGCGCCCACCCCCCTGCCCGTGCGCGGCCCCCGGGGGGAACGGTCCAACCCCGCCTCGGCCGTGCCCGGGATCCGGCCCGAGGAGCGCCGGACCGTCGCGGAGAGCACCCAAGGGCTGCCCACCCCGCGAGTCGGCGCGGTGCGCGGCACCATGGGCAAGCCCCGGCTGCCCCGCCGACGCGCCCAGGAACACATCGTCCCCCAGCTGCGCGGTGGCCCCGCGCCCCGCCAGGACTCCGCGGACGTCGCCGCGCACGACCCCGGCCTGATGGCCGCCTTCCAGCGCGGTGTCGGCCTGGCCGAGGCCCAGCAGAGCCTGGAGGCGGCCGCACCCCCCGGCGCGTCCCTCTCCGACGTACAGCTCGTACCGAACGACGTACAGCTCGTACCGTCGCCGTCGCCGTCGCCCATCGTCGTACAGCCCCCCGCTGTCGCCGAACCGTCGTCGCCCGCCGCCGCCGTACCGACGTCCTTCCTGGACAAGGCACGGATAGCCCGGGCGCAGCCCGCGGACCCGTCCGTGGTGCCCGCCGCCCCCGAGGCGTCCGGCGCGAGCGACAGCCGGTCCGCGCCCGGCCCCGACCGGCACACCGACCAGCACACCGCCCGGCACGACGGGAGCGCGCCTGCCGGATGACCACCGCACCCCCCACAGCTCCCGCCGACCTTCGTACCCCAAGGAGTCGATCCACCATGGCGAGCGATGTGCCGACCAGTCATTCGTCCGATCTCGACTGGCTGATGAGCGGCCTCGTGCAGCGCGTACCGCACACCACCAGTGCGGTCCTCCTCTCCTGCGACGGCCTCGTGAAGTCCGTCCACGGCCTGGACCACGACAGCGCCGACCACATGGCCGCCCTGGCCTCCGGCCTGTACTCGCTCGGCCGCAGCGCCGGGGTGCGTTTCGGCGACGGCGGCGACGTACGGCAGGTGGTCGTCGAACTCGACGCGAACCTGCTGTTCGTGACCACCGCCGGCTCCGGCACCTGCCTCGCGGTGCTCGCCGGCCGCGAGGCCGACGCCGCGGTGCTCGGCTACGAGATGGCCATGCTGGTCAAGAGCGTCCGCCCGTACCTGGTGACCGCGCCCCGGCAGCATGCCGCCGACCCCCCGGTGATGAGGCGTTGAGCGTGGCGGCGGTCGGCGACGGGCCCTGGCTCGACGACGCGGCCGGACGGCTGGTGCGACCCTTCACCGTCAGCAACGGCCGCACCAGGCCCACCATCGCGCTCGACCTCATCTCGCAGGTGCGGGCCACCGGAGTCACCCCCCTCGGTTACCTCGGTCCGGAGCACGCCCAGGCCCTCGCCCTCTCCCGCGCGCCCGTCTCGGTCGCCGAGGTGTCCGCCCATCTGAAACTGCCGGCGGCCGTCACCAAGGTGCTGCTGTCCGACCTGGTCGATTGCGGGGTACTCACCACCAAACCTCCCGAGTTCCACCACAACCCCACCGACCGGGCCCTTCTGGAGGCAGTGCTCGATGGACTACGACGACAGCTCTGAGTACGAGAACGGCCCCATGCCCTTCCCCACCGCGCTGAAGATCCTGGTGGCGGGCGGTTTCGGGGTCGGCAAGACGACCTTCGTCGGCACGGTGAGCGAGATCGCCCCGCTCAGCACGGAGGAGCTGCTCACCACCGTCAGCGCCACGACCGACAATCTCGACGGCATCGAGAACAAGGTCGAGACGACCGTGGCGATGGACTTCGGCCGCATCACCCTCGACCCGCAGCACGTCCTCTACCTGTTCGGCACGCCCGGACAGGAGCGGTTCTGGTTCATGTGGGACGAGCTCTCCGAGGGCGCGCTCGGCGCGGTCATCCTGGCCGACACCCGCCGCCTGGAGGAGTGCTTCGCCGCCGTCGACTTCTTCGAGGAACGCGGTCTCGGCTTCATCGTGGCGGTCAACGAGTTCGACGGCGCCCACCGCTACGCCTCCGAAGAGGTCAGGGCCGCCCTCGACCTCGGTCCCGGGATCCCCGTGGTGCGCTGCGACGCCCGTATCTCCGCCTCGGGCGTCCAGACCCTGCTGACCCTCGTGCGCCACCTCATCGCCCACGCCCCGGCGGCCCCCGAGCCCAGCCGTGGCGTCCACCTGTGATCCCCGCCCCCGCCCGCGATCCCCGCACCCGCCCACGGAGCCCGCACATGACCCGCACCCTCCCGGACCCGGCCCGCGCCCACCCGGCCCGCACCTGTCCGGGCCCGGCCCTCGCGCGCCCGGCCGGAGACCGGCCATGAGCTACGACCCACCGCGTCCGGCGGGCCGGCTGCTGCTCACCCCCGAGGACAGGGAGGCGCCCGCCCGCGCGCTGCGGCTGCGGCGGCTGGGGCTGGGGGAGCGGCCCGAGCCCGAGCTCGACGCCTTCGCGGACCGGCTCGCCCACCTCACCGGGGCCCCGTACGCCATGGTCAACTTCATCGACGAGGAGCGGCAGTACTTCGCCGGACTGCACCTTCCGGGAGTCCCCCCGCCCGCGCCGCCCGGCCGGCCCGAGGTGGGCCGCTGGCTGCCCCGCGACCACGGGTACTGCCCCCACGTCGTCGTCCGGGGCAAGGCGCTGGTCCTGGAGGACGTCCGCGACTATCCGCGGTTCGCGGGCAACCCGATCGTCTACGACTACGGCATCCACTCCTATCTCGGCGCCCCGCTCGTCGCCGCCGGCGGGATGGTGCTGGGCACGGTGTGCGTGGCCGACGCCGAGCCCCGGCCCTGGGGGAGGACCGGCCTCGAGACCATCAAGTCGACGGCCGCCGAGCTCACGGCACGGATCGAACGGAGCGAGGCGGACGGCCTCCCGCTCTGAGACGGCCCCTCCGTGGGCGCGGAGCGGACAGGGCCGACCGGGGGACGGGCGGGCTGGGCCGTCAGGGGGACACGGGGGACTGGGCCGACCGGGGGACGGACCGGGCAGGGCGGGCGTGGCGGACCGGTGTGAAGCAGAGCTGTGGCGCCGCTTAAGAAAACCTCGATGGACCAGGGCAGCGCGATACGGCAGATTGCTAGGCGATTCCACTGCACTCCCCGGCTGCGGGTGTCTTCGGCATGCCCGCGGCAGGGACCTCACCCACAGGAGCCGTACCGTTGAAGGCGCTGGTCAAGCAGAAGGCGGAGCCCGGACTGTGGCTCATGGACGTCCCGGAGCCCGAGATCGGTGCCGGCGACGTTCTGATCAAGGTCCTGCGGACCGGTATCTGCGGCACCGACCTGCACATCCGGGCCTGGGACGGCTGGGCGCAGCAGGCCATCCGCACCCCGCTCGTGGTCGGGCACGAGTTCGTCGGCGAGGTCGTCGCCACCGGCCGTGACGTCGTGGACATCAAGGAGGGCGACCGGGTCAGCGGCGAGGGCCACCTGGTCTGCGGCAAGTGCCGCAACTGCCTGGCCGGGCGCCGCCACCTGTGCCGGGCGACGGTCGGGCTCGGGGTCGGCCGCGACGGCGCCTTCGCCGAGTACGTGGCCCTGCCCGCCTCCAACGTCTGGGTGCACCGCGTCCCGGTCGACCTCGACATCGCCGCGATCTTCGACCCGTTCGGCAACGCCGTGCACACCGCGCTGTCGTTCCCGCTGGTCGGCGAGGACGTGCTGATCACCGGCGCCGGTCCGATCGGCCTGATGGCCGCGGCGGTGGCCCGGCACGCCGGCGCCCGCAACGTCGTCGTCACGGACGTCAGCGAGGAGCGCCTGGAGCTCGCCCGCAAGATCGGCGCGAGTCTCGCGCTGAACGTCTCCGACGCCACCATCGCCGACGGCCAGCGCACCCTCGGCCTGCGCGAGGGCTTCGACATCGGCCTGGAGATGTCCGGGCGCGGCGAGGCCCTGCGCGACATGATCGCCAACATGACGCACGGCGGCCGGATCGCCATGCTCGGCCTGCCGTCCCAGGAGTTCCCGGTCGACTGGGCCCGCATCGTCACCTCGATGATCACCATCAAGGGGATCTACGGTCGTGAGATGTTCGAGACGTGGTACGCGATGTCGGTCCTGCTGGAGGGCGGCCTCGACCTCTCCCCGGTGATCACCGGCCGGTACGGCCACCGCGACTTCGAGGCGGCGTTCGCCGACGCGGCGAGCGGCCGCGGCGGCAAGGTCATCCTCGACTGGACCGCGTAGCCGCAAGTCACCCGCCTCTTCCTAGGAGCTTTCGATGTTCGACTCCGTGCGCGACGACCTGCGCGCCACCCTCGACGAGATCCGCGCCGCCGGTCTGCACAAGCCCGAGCGCGTGATCGGCACCCCGCAGTCCGCGACCGTCGCCGTCACCGCCGGCGGCCGCCCCGGCGAGGTCCTCAACTTCTGCGCGAACAACTACCTCGGCCTCGCCGACCACCCCGAGGTCGTCGCCGCCGCCCATGAGGCCCTCGACCGCTGGGGCTACGGCATGGCCTCGGTGCGCTTCATCTGCGGTACGCAGGAGGTGCACAAGGAGCTGGAGGCGCGGCTGTCGGCGTTCCTCGGCCAGGAGGACACGATCCTGTACTCCTCCTGCTTCGACGCCAACGGCGGTGTCTTCGAGACGCTGCTCGGCGCCGAGGACGCGGTGATCTCCGACGCCCTCAACCACGCCTCGATCATCGACGGCATCCGGCTGTCCAAGGCCCGCCGCTTCCGCTACGCCAACCGCGACATGGCGGACCTGGAGCGGCAGTTGAAGGAGGCCGGCGAGGGCGGGGCGCGCCGCAAGCTCGTCGTCACCGACGGCGTCTTCTCCATGGACGGCTACGTGGCGCCGCTGGACGAGATCTGCGACCTCGCCGAGCGCTACGACGCCATGGTCATGGTCGACGACTCCCACGCGGTCGGCTTCGTCGGCCCCGGCGGCCGAGGCACGCCCGAACTGCACGGCGTGATGGACCGCGTGGACATCATCACCGGCACGCTCGGCAAGGCCCTCGGCGGTGCCTCCGGCGGTTATGTCGCCGCCCGCGCGGAGATCGTCGCGCTGCTGCGCCAGCGGTCCCGTCCGTACCTCTTCTCCAACACCCTGGCCCCGGTGATCGCGGCGGCCTCCCTGAAGGTCCTCGACCTGCTGGAGTCGGCGGACGACCTGCGGGTGCGGCTGCGGGAGAACACGGCGCTGTTCCGCTCCCGGATGACCGAGGAGGGCTTCGACGTCCTGCCCGGCGACCACGCGATCGCGCCGGTGATGATCGGCGACGCGGCGCGCGCCGCGCGGCTGGCGGAACTGCTCCTCGAGCGCGGGGTGTACGTGATCGGCTTCTCGTACCCGGTCGTCCCGCAGGGCCAGGCCCGCATCCGCGTCCAGCTCTCCGCGGCGCACTCCACGGACGACGTCAACCGCGCGGTCGACGCCTTCGTCGCGGCCCGCGCCGAGCTGGAGGCCTGACCCGGGACACCGAGGTCGATCGGGCGGAACGGGACACCTCGTTCCGTTTGAGAGAATCGGTCCCATGATCGAAGCGCGGCGGCTCCACATCCTCCGTGCGGTGGCGGACCACCGTACGGTCACGGCGGCGGCCGCCGCGCTGTACCTCACCCCCTCCGCGGTCTCCCAGCAGCTCACCGCGCTGGAGCAGGAGACCGGTCACCGCCTGGTCGAGCGCGGTGCCAAGGGGGTACGGCTGACCCCGGCCGGCGAGATCCTGCTCGGCCACACCAACGCGGTCCTCGCCCAGCTGGAGCGGGCGGAGGCGGAACTCGCCGCCTACGGTTCGGGCGAGGCGGGCACGGTCACCGTCGCGGCCTTCGCCACCGGCATCGCCCAGGTCGTCGCGCCCGCGGTGGCCCGGCTGGCCGTCTCCGCGCCGGGCATCCGCATCCGGGTCCAGGACGCGGAGGGCGACGCCAGCCTCCCGATGGTGCTGGACCGGCAGGTGGACGTGGCCGTGGCCGTCGAGTACCGCGGGGCCCCGTCGGCCGACGACCCGCGGCTGACCCATGTCCCGCTGTACGCCGAGCCCTTCGACGCGGTCGTCCCGGTCGCCCACCGGCTCGCCGACACCGTCGAGGTTCCGCTCGCCGAGCTGGCCAAGGATCCATGGATCGGCCCCTACCCCGGCAACCCCTGCCATGACGTGGTCGTGATGGCCTGCGAGAACGCCGGTTTCCAGCCCCGCCTCGAGCACTCCTCGGACGACTTCCGCGCGGTGGTGGCGCTGGCCTCGGCCGACGCCGGGGTGGCCCTGGTGCCCCGGTCGGCGCTGCGCGGCATGGACCTGAGCGGTGTGGTCGTACGACCGGTCGACGGGGTGGCCCCCACCCGCCGGGTCTTCGCGGCGGTGCGCAGAGGAGCCGAGGGGCATCCGCTCATCCGCCCGGTGCTGGACGCGCTGGGCGAGGCGTCCCGACCCTGACCGGCGCCTGCCCGCCTGCCCGCCTGCACGCCTGTGCCTGTCCGGTCCGGGGGTTGAGGAACATCCGTGCCGGATCGTGCGCTAAGGGCTGGCCAGTCACGCGAGCCCGTTGACCAGGGCTGATCTGGGGCTCGAATCTTCGCGGGTCGATGTTGTCGATCTTCGGAGGGCCGTGGTGGCGGTCGAGTTTCTGACGGATCAGCAGGCGGCCCGGTATGGGGCGTTCTACGGGGCGCCGGTGCGGGCGGAGCTGGAGCGGTTCTTCTTCCTGGACGACGCGGACCGGGAGAAGGTGCAGGCGAAGCGGCGGGCGCACAACCGGCTGGGGTTCGCGGTCCAGCTGACCAGCGTGCGGTTCCTGGGGCGGTTCATGCCGGACCCGCGGCAGGTGCCGGTGGAGGTGGCCGAGTACCTGGCCGAGCAGCTGGGGATCGCCGACCCTGGGGTGCTGGCGGAGTACGGCGAGCGGGACGGGACTGCCCGTTCGCACGCCGGGGAGATCCAGCAGGACGGCGGGTGGCGCGACTTCGCCGAGGTCCGGGACGAGTTGGTGGAGTGGCTGGACGCGCGGGCCTGGACGACCGGGGACGGGCCGAAGGCGCTGTTCGACGCGGCGGTGGGGTGGATTCGCGAGCGGCGGGTGCTGCTGCCGGGGGTGAGCCGGCTGGCTAGGTTGGTGGCGCGTCGGTGCGGGAGGCGGCGAACCAGCGGCTGTGGGAGACCCTGCACGGCCTGCTGAACGCCGGCCAGCGGGCGGTGCTGGACGACCTGCTGGAGGTCCCGGCCGGGCAGCGGGTCTCGGAGCTGGACCGGCTGCGGCGCGGGCCGGTGCGAGTGTCGGGACCGCAGATGAAGGCCGCGCTGGAGCGCGCCGAGGAGATCGCCGCACTCGGCATGGGCGAGCTGGACGTAGCCGGGATCCCGCCGCGTCGGCTGGCGGAGCTGTCCCGGTACGGCGTGGACGGCAAGGCGTCGCTGCTGCGCAGGCACGGGGACGCCCGGCGGCTGGCGACGCTGCTGGCAACCGCGGTGTACCTGACGACGAGGGCGGTGGACGACGCCCTGGACCTGCTGGAGGTGCTGGTCGCCACCAGGCTGCTGGCGCGGGCGGAGCGGGACACAGCGAAGGAGAAGCTGCGGACCCTGCCGAAGGGCGAGAGGGCCGGCGCGAAGCTCGCCGTCGCGCTGCAGGTCGTCTTCGACACCACCGCCGAGCAGGTCGACACGACCACGGGGGAGGTCACCGAGCCGAAGGTGGCGACCCTGGCGGCGATGTGGGAGGAGATCGAGGCGGTGGTGCCCCGCGAGGAGCTGGCGGCGGCGATCGCCGCCATGTTCGAGTTGACGCCGCCGCTGGACTCGGACGCCGACGAGGCGTGGCGGCGGGTGCTGGTCACCCGGTTCAACACGGTGCGGCCGTTCCTGAAGCTGCTGGTGACGGTGGTCGACTTCGGCGCCACCCCGGAGGGCCTGACGGTGGTGAAGGCGCTCAGGTCACTGCCGGAGCTGATGGGCCGCAAGAGGGTGGGGCAGGCCGAGATCGACATCGAGCTGCTGTCCGGCTCGTGGAAGCGGCTGGTGCTGGCCGCGCCGCACCTGGAGCCGGGCGAGGTGGACTGGAAGGCGTACACGTTCTGTGTGCTGGAGCAGGCCCACCGGCTGCTGCGGCGCAAGGAGGTGTTCGCCAAGAACTCCTCGAAGTGGGGCGACCCGCGGGCCAAGCTGCTGGCCGGAGCGGCGTGGGAGGCGGCGAAGCCGACCGTGCTGGCCTCGCTCGGCCTGCCCGACGACGCGCGCGAGCACCTGGCCGAGCGGGCCGCGCTGCTGGACGGCACCTACCGGGAAGTGGCCTCCCAGGTGCCGGCGAACGCGCAGATCGTCTTCGACGACGACGGCCGGCTGCACTTCGCCGCTTTGGAGCCCGAGCCGGAGCCCGCCTCGCTGCTGGAGCTGCGCGCGGCCGTGAACTCGATGCTGCCCCGCGTCGACCTGCCGGAGGTGCTGCTGGAGGTGTTCTCCTGGACCGGTGCGGACCAGGCGTTCACCTCGGTGACCGGCGGCGAGGTGAGGCTGCGGGACCTGCACGTGACGATCGCGGCGCTGCTGGTCGCGCACGGCTGCAACGTCGGCTACATCCCGGTGATCGGAGGCGCGGACGCGCTCAGGTACGGCCGGCTGTCCCATGTCGACCAGACCTACCTCAGGCTGGAGACCTACCGTCAGGCCAACTCGGCGCTCATCGCAGCGCAGGCGTCGATCCCGCTCGCGCAGGCGTGGGGCGGCGGCCTGGTCGCCTCGGTCGACGGCATGCGGTTCGTCGTCCCGGTGCCCTCGGTGTACGCGCGCCCGAACCCGAAGTACTTCGGCGCCTCCACCGGCGGCGCCGGACGGCGGGCCGGGGCGACATGGCTCAACCTGATCAACGACCAGGCCGCAGGACTCGGCGGGAAGGTGGTCGCCGGCACCCCGCGCGACTCCCTCCACGTGCTGGACGTCCTCTACGACCGCGACGGCGGCCGCCGCCCGGAGGTGATCGTCACCGACACCGCCTCGTACTCCGACATCGTGTTCGGCCTGCTCACCCTGGCCGGGTTCACCTACGCCCCGCAGCTGGCCGACCTGCCCGACCAGAAGATGTGGCGCATCGACCGCACCGCCGACTACGGCCCCTTCCAGGACACCGCCCGCGGCCGGATCGACCTGGAGCGGATCGCGCGCCACTGGGAAGACGTGCTGCGGATCATCGGCTCCATCCACACCGGCGCGGTGCGCGCCCACGACGTGATCCGGATGCTCTCGCGCGACGGCCGGCCCACCCAGCTCGGCGACGCCATCGCGCACTACGGCCGGATCGCCAAGACCCTGCACATCCTGCGCCTGGCCGACGAGCCCACCTACCGGCGCCAGATCAAGAGCCAGGCCAACCTGCAGGAGGGCCGCCACGCACTCGCCCGCAAGATCTTCCACGGCCGCGCCGGGCAGCTCTACCAGCACTACCAGGAAGGCATGGAAGACCAGATCGGCGCGCTCGGCCTGGTTTTCAACGCCCTCGTGCTCTTCAACACCCGCTACATGGACGCCGCCCTCGACCGGCTGCGCGCCGACGGCTTCGACGTCCGCGAGCAGGACGTCGCCCGGCTCTCCCCGTTCGTCCGGCACCACGTCAACATGCTGGGCCGGTACAGCTTCCTGCTGCCCGAGATGCCCGGCGGCCTGCGGCCGCTGCGCGACCCCGAGCAGGCCGACCGGGGCTGAGCGCACAGCACCCCCGCTCCCCGGCACGGCACTCGCGCCCACCGGGCCGGAGCCGGATGGTGCCGCAGGTCAGTTGTCGAGGCGGCGCTTGCTGAGCCAGGCGACCATCTCGGGGTCATGGTGGTCGAAGAACAGGGTCTTGCCGGTGTCGAGGGCGGCGATCTGCGTCACCTGCTCGTCGGTGAGCTGGAAGTCGAAGACGTCGATGTTCTGCGCCATCCGGTCGGGGTTGACGGACTTGGGGATGGTGACGATGTCGCTCTGGATCAGCCAGCGCAGCACGACCTGCGCCACCGACTTGCCGTGCGCCTCGCCGATGCCGGCGAGGACGGGGTGGGTGAACAGGTCGTTCTTGCCTTCGGCGAAGCCGCCCCACGCCTGGTGCTGCACCCGGTGCTCGCGCATCAGGGCGTGGTCGGCGTCTCGTTGGAAGAAGGGGTGGGTCTCGATCTGGTTGACGGCCGGGGTGATCTCGTTGTTGAGGATCAGGTCCAGGAGGCGGTCGGGGTAGAAGTTGGCGACGCCGGTCGCCCGGGTCAGGCCTTCGTGCTGGGCGGTCTCCATGGCGCGCCACTGGCCGTAGACGTCGCCGTAGGGCTGGTGCATCAGGTACAGGTCGACGTGGTCGAGGCCGAGCTTGGCCAGGGACGTCTCCAGGGCGCGGCGGGTGTTGTCCTGGGCGGGGGCGTCCTGGACCCACAGCTTGGTGGTGATGAACAGTTCCTCGCGCGGGATGCCGCTGTTCTTGATGGCGTGGCCGACGGCTTCCTCGTTGCCGTAGGCGGCGGCGGTGTCCAGCAGCCGGTAGCCGGCCTCCAGGGCCTGGGTGACGGCGAGCTCGGTCTTGTCCGCGTCGATCTGGAAGACGCCGAAGCCGAGGATCGGCATCTTGACGCCGTTGTTCAAGGTGACGTGCTGCACGGGATTCTCCTGGAAGGGACGGGTGGCCGGCCGGTGGTGCCGGCTCAGCGGGTGGGTTCGGTGACCTGGGCCAGGACGCCGGTGGCGCTCATCGCGGCGGGCCAGCCGGCGTAGAAGGCGAGGTGGGTGATCGCCTCGGCGAGTTCGCCGGGGGTGAGGCCGTTGTCGAGGGCGCGGTGCAGGTGGCCGGTCAGCTGGGTGTCGCGGCCCAGCGCCACCAGGGCGGCGACGGTGATCAGGCTGCGTTCGCGTGGGGACAGCTCCGGGCGCTGCCAGAGGTCGGCGAACAGGACGTCGTCGGTGAGGTCGGCGAGTTTCGGGGCGGCACGACGGACGAGGTCCGGCGCGATGCGCGGGTTGGTGCCGGTCATTCGCGTTCCATCATGCGCATCTGGGCCGCGTTGTGGGTGTCTCCGGCGGCCGGGGGCAGGGCACTCAGCCGGGCGAGCTGGTCGTCGGTGAGGTGGACGGCGTCGGCGCTGGCGTTCTCCTCGACGCGGGTCACGCGGCGGGTGCCGGGGATCGGCGCGATGAAGTCGCCCTGCGCGAGCAGCCAGGCCAGGGCGACCTGCGCCGGGGTGGCGCCGATCTCGGTGGCGATGGCGGCGACCTGGTCGGCCAGGCGCAGGTTGTGCTGGAAGTTGGCGCCGGTGAAGCGGGGGTTGTCGGCGCGGAAGTCGTCGGCGTCGAACTGCCCCGGATCGCGGATCGTGCCGGTCAGGAAGCCGCGGCCGAGCGGGGAGAACGGGACGAAGCCGATGTTCAGCTCGCGCAGGGTGGGCAGGACGTGGGCTTCGGGGTCGCGGGTGAACAGCGAGTACTCGGACTGCACCGCGGTGACGGGGTGGACGGCGTGGGCGCGGCGGATGGTGTCGGGCCCGGCCTCCGAGAGGCCGATGTGCCTGATCTTGCCTTCGGCGACGAGTTCGGCGAGTGCGCCGACGGTCTCCTCGATGGGGGTGCCGGGGTCGACGCGGTGCTGGTAGTACAGGTCGATGCGGTCGGTGCCCAGGCGCTTCAGGGAGCCCTCGACGGCGGCGCGGACGTTGGCCGGGCTGCTGTCGGTGCCCTGGCGGCCGGTGTGGGAGATCAGGCCGAACTTGGTGGCCAGCACCACCTGGTCGCGGCGGCCCTTGAGGGCGCGCCCCACCAGTTCCTCGTTGGTGTAGGGGCCGTAGACCTCGGCGGTGTCGATGAGGGTGATACCCAGCTCCAGGGCACGGTGGATGGTGCGGACGGACTGGTCGTCGTCGGTGCCGGCGCCGGTGTAGCCGTGGGACATGCCCATGGCTCCCAGGCCGATACGGGCCACGTCCAGGTCACGCAGCTTGATGTGCTTCACAAGTGGTCCTGTTCGTTTGCTGGTCGATGCCGGTTGAGCAGCGGCTGCGGCGCGGCGGGCGTCGGTGCCGCAGCGCGCCGTCCTCGTCCGTGCGGGCGCCGAACGGTGCCCGCGGTCGGGGGGAGGGAGGTCAGAGCACCTGGCCGGCGGGGCGCAGCAGGATCTCGTGGATGGCCAGGTGCCGGGGGCGCTGGAGGGCGAAGGTGACGACCTCGGCGACATCCTCGGCGGTGACCTCGGCGGCGTCGTAGAGCTCCTTGGCGCCCTGGCGGGTCGCCTCGTGGGTGATGTGGGTGGGCAGCTCGGTGGCGACGACGCCCGGCTCGATCACGGTGACGCGCACGTCGGGCAGCAGCTCCTTGCGCAGCGACTCCGACCAGCCGTTGATGCCGAACTTGGTGGCCGCGTACACGCCGCTGCCGACGTTGGCGACCCGGCCGGCGACGGAGGAGATGTTCACGATGTCGCCGCCGCCGTCCTTGAGCTGGTCGAGGAACACCTCGGTGGCCGTGATCGCCCCGAGCAGGTTGACCTCGATCATCGTGCGGTAGTCCTCGCGCTGCTCGGCGGCGAACGGACCCAGCAGCATGACCCCGGCGTTGTTCACCAGCACGTCCGTGCCGCCGAACTCCCGCTTCACCTGTTCGGCCGCCGTGACCAGGGCGCCGCGGTCGGTGACGTCGGCGGAGACGGCGATCGCACCGTCGCCGAGCTCGTCGGCGAGGGCCTTGATGCGCTCCGTGCGGCGGGCGAGCAGCGCGACCCGGTAGCCCGCGGCGTGCAGGGACCGGGCGGTCGCGGCACCGATCCCGGAGGAGGCGCCGGTGATGACGGCGACGCGCCCCTGCTTCTGGTCCTGGCTCATCTCGTGTTTCCTGTCCTTCATTGTCACGTTGCGTGGCCGACCGTCTGCTGACGGTCAGAGCTCGGCGGTCCGAATGGTCCGGATCACCCCGACGTGGCCATTCCAGCACCGCCCCACAGGCGGCGCGAGGAACCGCTTATACGTGTACTGGCAGTCACTCCTACACACCCCCGCACAGCCGTACCGTGGAGGCCATGGACAACCAGGCCGAGGTACGGGACTTCCTGCGCACCCGACGCGACCGCATCACCCCCGAGCAGGCAGGCATCGTCACCGGAGGCCGCCGCCGCCTGCCCGGCCTGCGCCGTGAGGAAGTCGCCATGCTCGCCGGAATGAGCAGCGACTACTACGCCAAGATGGAACGCGGAAACCTCGCCGGCGTCTCCCCCGAAGTACTCGACGCCCTCGCCCGCGCCCTGCGCCTGGACGACGCGGAGACCGAGCACCTGCACGACCTCGCCCGCGCCGCGAACCCCTCACCGAGCCGCCGCCGAGCCCGTCCCGCCCAATCGACGATCCGCCCCTCCCTCCAGCGGTTCCTCGACGCGATCACCGGCGCACCCGCATGGATCGTCAACCAGCGGGCCGACATCCTCGCTACCAACCCGCTCGCCCGGGCCCTGCTCGCTCCGCTGCTCGACGACCCGGACACCCGGAACAACACCGCGCGGTTCATCTTTCTCAGCCCCGCCGCGCGCACCTTCTACCCGCAGTGGGAGCACGCAGCAGACGCCTCCGCCGCGAACCTGCGCACCGCCGCAGGACGCAATCCGCGCGACAAGGTCCTTTCCGACCTCATCGGGGAACTTGCGACCCGCAGCGACGCGTTCAGCCGCCGC
Source organism: Streptomyces sp. NPDC104096 (assembly GCF_055584385.1). Taxonomy (NCBI): domain Bacteria; kingdom Bacillati; phylum Actinomycetota; class Actinomycetes; order Kitasatosporales; family Streptomycetaceae; genus Streptomyces; species Streptomyces sp. NPDC104096. The sequence continues at coordinate 292,052 of NZ_JBVJMD010000004.1, read as the reverse complement.
TGGTCGGCCCACGACGTCCGCCTGCATCGCACCGGCACCAAGCACATCCACCACCCCGCCGTCGGCGACCTCGAATTCGTCTACGAAGGCGTCGAACTGCCCGACCATCCCGGATGGATGATGTTCGCCTACACCAGCGCCGCCGGCTCACCGACCGAGGAACGGGTCAAACTCCTCGGCAGCCTCGCCGCCACGCAAGCCGACGCCCAGATCCCCGCACCCGTCTCCCAGCCTGGCGAGACATGAGCCGCTTCGGCCGCAGGGGTCAGTGAAACCAGTCCTGTCGACCAGAACACTCGGTGAAACCACCTCGGTGGTCAGCGCCGCGCGTCGCCCGGCGCCAACAGACTGGTGACATCCGCAATGGCCTCCGCCGAGGGCCTGAAGTAGCGGCGGACGTTCTCGACCTTCTTGTGCCGGGACTTGGCCATCAGCATCAGCTTGGAGGCCCCTGCTCGCCGAGGTGGGTCAGGGAGGAGTGCCGGTACTCGTGCAGGTCCCAGCCAGTGCCGGGACCCGCGTGCGCAGTGTGCTCATCAAGCAGCGCGCGGGCCTGCCCGTAGGAGAGACGGGCGAGCCCAGTGTCCGGGCAGACGTCGCGCGGGCTGACCACCTTGCCGGGGCCGGGGCGGCGGTGGGTGACGAACACTGGCCCACGGGTGCGGCCCTTGAGCAGGCGCGGCAGCAGCCGGGCGGTGCCGGCGTCCCAGAACACCGTCTCCAGCACGTAGTCGGTGCGGGCGGCGCCGCGGCGGCGGACCTTGGGTTGGGCGCCCTTGGATTTCACCGGGCAGCGGCGGCCGGACAGGTCCAGGTCCAGGTCCAGGTCCAGGTCCAGGTCCAGGTCCTCGATGTTGACGTCCAGGATCTCCTCGGAGCGGGCGCAGGTCTCGTAGAGCATCCGCCACAGGGTCTTCTCCCGCAGGTGTACGTCGCGGCGGGCGATCAGCCGGTCGATCGCCATCTTCGAGCGCACCGGGGTGTCGGAGTCCGGCGGCGGCATCCGCTTGGCCCAGGACGGGACCGTCGGCCCGTCGTAGCCGCGCTCCGCGCACCAGCTCGTCCAGGACAGCACCGCGCCGCGGCGGGCGTTCCAGGTGTTCACCGCCGAGCTGCCCCACAGCAGCTCCAGCGTCTCGCCGATCTCGTCGTCCGCCACCGTGGCGAGCGGCCGGCCCTCGCCGAGGTGCTCGGCGGTCTTACCGACAGCGATACCGTAGTTCCGGACAGTGTTCGGGTTGGCGAGCGAGTCGAGGAAGGCGTCGGCCGCCGTCCGGACCGTCAACGCCTTCCCGGTCGGCAGCAGCGGGACCGCGGGCACCGTCTCCCCTTTGCCGCAGATAACAGGGTCGCTTCGCGCTGCGGCCCCGCGACGTCGCCGCAGGCCGTGATCGGCGATGCCGCAGATAATAGGGCGTTATCTGTGGAACGACTTCACGACCGCCCCTGTGTCGGCGTTCTGTCAAGTGCCCACCAGGGGCGATCCGGGCTTAGCGCACGATCTGGCGCGGATGTTCCTCAAGCCTCGGGAGGCCCGCGAGTTCACGGAAACTGAAGGACCTTTCGCGGGAACCCGAGGGTGGACGGTCGTGTTCTCGTGGGTTCGGCCCCCGGGTTCAGGCGAACACGCGGGGTGGGTGCCGAGGGATCCGCCCCTGGGTGCCTTCCCTGGAAGCGGTGCTGACACCGTAGGAGTCATGAGAGCAGAAGGAACGACACCGGAACCGGAAACCTCTATGCAGAGTGAGCTCACATCTCTGGGTGAGGTGGCGTGCCGTTATCAGGCGGATGAGATACACCCGGAGGATCTGCCGATGATCGCTGCTGAGGCGCTCGCAGCCGGACTGGACACCCCGGCATTGTGCGAGCTCGCCGGTTGGCCTCGCAATGCGGATGCCCGCGATATTCGCGACGCGTTCGAGCAAGCACTTGCCGAGTCCGGGATCGGGTTGCCGGATCGGGGCTTGGCACGGCGCCACGCTCTGCGTCGGATGGCGGCTAGGCTCATCGATGGAGAGATAACTCCCGCTGACCTGGCGACGGACGACTGGTGGGAGACGGAGGTCGAGACGGCGGCGGAGCAATCGTTCGTGGCGCTGATCCCGCAATGCGATTGCTGCATCGAGTACACGTTGGGGCTTGACCAGCAGACGTGGACGGCCCAACTGCGGAACGCTGCCCTCGTTCTGACGTCGTCTCCGCCGATCGGCCCTGGATGCTGACTGTGCCTCGCGTGCTCATCCTCAGCAAAGGCGTGGACCGGTCAAGCGGACTTCACTGAAGTGGCTGTTCAGCGGCCTGGTGCAGCAGCGCGCGTGCGGAGTCCGCGTAGCGCATCGCGGTCTTTTCGTCTAGGCCGAACACCTCGGCGAGGTGGAGCGGGTCGGGCCCGTGGGTCAGGGCCTCTTCGAGTTGGCGGTCGACGCGGAGCCGTTCCAGCGTCGCGTCCTGCCCGCGCATTGCGGCGCTGATCCAGTGGTTGCTGGCGCGGCTGGTCTTCGTGGCGGTCTGGTTGTTGATCAGTAGGTGGAGGTTCGCGGTGTTCGGCCACCGGTTTCGCCGGTGCTCCAGCCAGTCCAGCAGCAGCTTCAGGGTGAGGTCGTCGATCGGGCGGGCACGTCCGGCGATGGTCAGCCTTCGGTTTCCGAGGTCGAGGTCGTCGAGCATGAGGTTGGCGATCTGGGCGACCCGGGCGGCGTGGACCGCTGCGAGGGCGAGGATGAGCCGTGTCGCCGGGGTGGTGGCCGCTGCGACGGAGCGGTCGACCTGCTCGGGGACGAGCGGTTGCAGCACGGCGTACTCGTATTGCCCGACCTTGATCCGACTGGTGGGGTTGCGGAAGATCAGCTCGTTCCGCTTGGCCCATGTGAACAGCGAGCGCAGGGCGACGAGTTGGTCGTGGCGCTGGTGGCCGTGCAGTGTCTTGATGTAGGTGAGGACGTCGTCGCGGGTCACTTCGCGCAGGTGGTCGTAGGGGTTCGACCATTCCAGCAGGGCCGGACGGACTCTGTTGAGGTAGAGCCAGACCGTGCCTTCCCGTCGTGGGAGGCTGCGGGGGCCGCCGTTGCGCAGGACGCGGGTCCAGCGCTCGGCCTCCGAGCGGATGCCGGGTGCGAGACCCTCCAACCTCTCGGCGAGCCAGCGTTCGAAGGAGGGTTCGCTGTCGTCCTCGAAGATCCCCATCTCGTCCAGGACCGTGACGGTGTGGCCGACCGGCAGGTCCAGGGCCCGCAGCGGGGCGAAGATCTCCGTGTGCCGGATGACGTCGCCCTCGACGTAGCCGGTGAGGACGAGGACCAGGCCGCGGTTGACCGCGAAGCGGATGTTACGTCCCCAGCCGCGGGCCTCGGCGAGCCGGTGGGCAAGGTACTTCGCCCAGGTCAGCCAGGGGCTGGCTAGATCGGCGTCGGCCAGAGCGAGTCGGCTGTAGTCACGGGGGATCTGTGTGAACAGCGGTAGCTGCTGCCAGCCGGGATCCGGGCGCCAGGCCGATGAAGGAGGTGGCTTGGGCGGGGCTCCCCGCCGTCCTCCGCGCGTCCGAGCCGCGGGGGTCGGTCTCCTGCGGTAGTGCATCCCGACGAAGAACAGTTGGTGATGCCGGACGGCGGCGAGCCGGTCCCGCACGTCCGTCTCGTCCGTGGGCTGGCCGACGATGGCCTTCGCACTGAGGCGGGCCTGGCACCAGCACAGGCGGCAGTAGTTCCACTTCAGCGGCTGGACGCGGTGGCAGCCGGTGCATGCGGCCGCGTCGTGGCTGCGGCCGAACATGTAGCAGGTGGGGCAGAGGTGGCCGCTGAAGTTTCCCCAGGCCAGGCAGCTGTCGCAGGAGTCGGTGGGCTTGACGTAGCCCTTCGGGAACCGTGCCATCGGCTCACTCCGGCGGCAGCGACCGGCCGTCCCGGCGCTTGGGGATCACCTTCGGTGCGGCGGTTCCCGCACCGACCGCGGACCGTTCGCTCTCCTCTGCCTGGCCAGGGCGGCGGACCCTCTCCGGTTCGGGGATCAGCAGGTCTCCGATCTCGCAGCCGAGGACCACGCAGATGACGTCCAGGTCCTCCAGCTTGAGCGAGACCGGCTGGCCGGACCACAGCCCGGACATCTTGCCGGCCGAGATCACCAGGCCGTGCTCGGCCAGGCTCCGCTGGAGTTCGGACGCCTTCCAGATACCCTTGTTCGCGGCGGTCAGCCGCAGGTTCCACCTCATCGGGCCAGTCCTTCCAGCCGCTTCGCGGCCCGTTCCATCCCGGCGACCCAGGCGTCCTCGACCCGGGTCTGCTGCACATGGATATACCGCATGGTCGTAGCGATCCAGGAATGTCCTAAGACCTCCTGGATCGCGAGCAAATCCAGCCCGTTTCCGTAGAGTTGAGACGCGCAGAAATGCCGCAGGACATGCGGTGTCAACCTGTCCGTCCAACTCGCCAGATGAGCCTCGACCGCGTTGTCGAGCCCGTTGCGCAGGGCGTCGTCGCCGACCCGGCGGGCGGAGCCGTCGGTGTTCTTGCGCTCGGAGGGGAACAGCGGGGCACCAGGGCGAGTGTGATCGTCATCGAACTGGCCCCACACGTCTTCGATGAACCACCGCAGTGTCTGGTCGGCACCGTTGATCAGCGGAACCATCCGCTCGCGCGGCCCCGAGCCACGGGCCCCCTTGCCGTGGCGGACGTGGAGTTTTCCGAAGCGGCCCAGATCCCACTTGATGTCGTCCAGGTCGAGCCCACATGCCTCGCTCACCCGCAAGCCAACCTGGGACATCAGCTTCGAGGCGGTGTAGTTCCGGGCAGTGGGGGCGAACTTCCGGCAGGTGGCCAGCTCGCCGCCCCAGCCGGTGAACAACGTCCCGATCTCCGGCTCACTCGGCGGGATCCGCAGCTGGGCGTCCTTGGCCCCACGCGGCCGGTTCATCTCGTCGATCGGGCACTCGACCACTCGGCCGGTCATCCGGTGGATTTCGACCTTGTGTCGCAGCTCCAGGAACATGAAGTACGTGCTCAATGCCTGCGACCGGCCCAGCCGGGTGCCGCTGGGTGAGTGCCGCAGCATCTTCCCGAAGTACACGTCCGCGTCAGCAGGCTCCATGTCCCACAAGGGCCGGCCGAACCAGGTCCTGATCTGATCCAGGTGACCGACGTCCCCGCGGATGGTGCCGTCCGTCAGCCCTGCTGAGGCCCGTGCGAGGACGAACCCGGACAGCACATCGGTCTCGAACCGCTCCAGCTCCTCAGCCGACGCGGGCGCCCAGTGCTCACGCAGGTCCCGTACGACTGCCAGCGCCGCCAACCCGAACCTCCTCACCTTCGACCCGACTGCGAATCGGTCGGACGAGATGAGAACGCTTCAAGAATCCCGAAGTTACGTCACAAGCCGGAAGAGCACACGAAGGAGGAAGAATGCCCTGGCCACGGGCCCAGGGACTCAGCGGGGCTCAGGGAACTCACGGGATGTCGCACATCCTGCATCACATCCTTTCCCATATTTGGGATTCCATCCCTGATATGGGATAGTCTCCCTGGTATGGAACAGGAAGTGGACACGACCGGACCGGGCGACGGGCAGGACGCCGATGTCCGCCCCGATGCCCCCCTCCCCGATGCCCGGCTGGACGTCCGGCTCGGCGCCCGGCTGGCCGAGCTGCGCGCCGGACGCGGCTGGTCGCTGGGCGAGGCGGCGGAGCGCAGCGGGGTCAGCCGCTCCACCCTGTCCCGCGCCGAGCGGGCCGAGATCAGCCCCACCGCCGCGCAGCTCAACCGGCTCTGCGCGGTCTACGGGCGGACCATGTCCCAGCTGCTCAGCGAGGTGGAGGCGGAGCCCGCCCGGCTGGTGCGGGCGGCCGAGCAGCCGGTGTGGGAGGACCGGGCCTCCGGCTTCGTACGGCGGTCCGTGTCGCCGCCACAGGCCGGACTGCGCGGCGAACTGGTCGAGGGGCGGCTCACGGCGGGCGCCGACATCGCCTACGACCGGCCGCCCGTGCCCGGCCTGGAACAGCACATCTGGGTGCTCGAAGGGACCCTGGAGGTGACCGCCCAGGACGTCGCCCACCGGCTCGACGCGGGCGACTGCCTGCGGCTGCGGGTGTGGGGGCCGACCCGGTTCCGGTGCCCCGAGGACGCGGACGCGCGGTACCTGCTGGCGGTGGTGCTGCCGTGACCGCGACCACCACCCGGCTCGACGGGCCCCGGCTGCTCGCCGCCGTCCCGGAGCTGGCCGACCTGCTCGCCGACACCGTGCACGGCGGCGCCTCGATCGGCTTCCTGGCACCGCTCGACCGTACGGACGCCGTCGCCTGGTGGCGCGGGCGGGCCGAGGCGGTCGGCTCCGGGCAGCTCGCGGTGTGGGTGGCGCGGGACGCGGGGCGCGTGCTCGGCACCGTCACCCTGGTCTTCGCCGACAAGCCCAACAGCAGGCACCGCGCCGAACTCGTGAAACTGATGGTGCACCGGGACGCCCGCGGCCGGGGCCTCGGGCGCGCCCTGCTGGCCACCGCCGAGCAGGCGGCCGTCGAAGCCGGCATCACCCTCCTGCACCTCGACACGGAGACCGACAGCCCCGCCGAGCGGCTCTACCGCGCCGCCGGCTGGACCAGGGCCGGCGTGATCCCCGACTACGCGGCGAGTCCGGACGGGGTGCTGCGGCCGACCACCCTGTACTACAAGCACGTGGGCGGGACGCCTCGCGCGGGCTGACTGTCGGTGGCAGCGGCTACGGTGCCCCTCATGCCGGATGCCGAAGACGTACGCCGTATCGCCCTCTCCCTGCCGGACACCACGGAGAAGACCGCCTGGAACATGCCCACCTTCCGGGTCGCGGGGAAGATGTTCGCCACGCTGCCCGAGGACGAGACCTCCATCGCCGTGCGCTGCCCGAAGGAGGAGCGCGACGAACTGGTCCTGGCCGAGCCCGGGAAGTTCTGGATCGCCGGCCACGAGGCGCAGTTCGCCTGGGTGCGGACCCGGCTGGCCGCGCTGGAGGACGAGCAGGAACTGCGGGACATCCTCGCCGACTCCTGGCGTCAGGCCGCATCGCCCCGGCTGCTGGAGGAGCACCCGGACCTGGGCCGGCCCGCGGACTGAAATTCCGTGGGCGTCGCGGGTGCCGCGTGGCATGATCCGTCGGCGGTAGCGGGACCGGACCGGCCGGGGTGGGGCCGGGTCCCGTGGCACCCGTACGTCGTCGGGGAGGGGCGCAGCAGCGGATGACCGGGACACCGCCGTCGGAAGAGACGACAGAGACCACGGAGTCGGTCAAGTCGGCCAAGTCGGCCGGGACGACCGATTCGACCGCGACGCCCGAGCGGGCGTACGACGGAACACCGCCGGGGGAGCGGTCGCGGCTGTTCCGGTCGCGGGACTTCGCCCTGTTCTTCGTCGGCCGTGCCGTCGCCCGGCTCGGCGACACCATGCTGCCGGTCGCGCTCGCCGCGGGGCTGCTCCAGCACGGGTACGGCGCCGGCGCGGTCGGCCTCGCCATGGCCGCGACGGCCGCCGCCTTCGCCGGACTGGTCGTGTTCGGCGGGGTCGTCGCCGACCGCTTCGACACCCGTGTCCTCATGATCGGCGCCGATCTGGTGCGCCTGGGCACCCAGGCCCTGGCCGCCGGCCTGTTCTTCGCCGGCCATGTGGTGCTCTGGGAGATCTGTCTGATCGGCTTCGTCAACGGCGTGGCCGCCGCGGTGTTCCAGCCCGGTGTCGCCAGTACCGTGCCCCGGCTGGCCGCCGACGTCCAGGGCGCGAACGGCGCCATACGCGTCGCCGAGTCCGCCGCCCAGCTCGCCGGCCCCGCCCTGGCGGGCCTGCTCGTCGGCTTCGCCTCGCCGGGCGCGGTGTTCGCCGTCCACGCCGCCACCTACGCGGTCAGCGCCCTGTGCCTGCTGCTGCTCCGCCTGCCCCCGCTCCCCCCGGCCTCCGCCGCGCGGTCGCACACCACCGCCGCCGGCTTCAGGACCGATCTGGTCGAGGGCTGGCGGGAGTTCCGGGCCCGCACCTGGCTGTGGGGCGTGATCGCCGTCTGGTGCCTGTACATGGTCGCGGTCTGGGGTCCGACCGTGCCCCTGGTGGCGGCCGAGGTGGTGCAGCAGCACGGCCCCCGCGCCTACGGCCTGGTCAACTCCGCCCTCGGCGCCGGCACGGTCGTCGGCGGGCTCCTCGCCCTGCGGCTGCGCCCCCGCCGGATGCTGCGGGCCGGCGCCGTCGCCCTGTTCGGCTTCGCCGCGTTCCCGGGGGCGGTCGGCGCCGGTCTCGGGATACCGGCCATGGCGGCCTGCGCCGCCGTCGCCGGGGCGGGCATGTCCTTCTGGGGCGTGATGTGGGCGACCAGTGTGCAGACCCAGGTCCCGTCCGACGTCCTCAACCGCATCCACGCGTACGACGTCGCCGGCTCGCTGGCCATGATGCCCGTCGGGCAGGCGCTGGCCGGCCCCGCGGCGTCGCTGCTCGGCGCGGGCCAGGTACTGCTGGTCTCCGCGGTGGTCAGCCTCGTCGTCCCCGTCGCCCTGCTCGCGGTCCCCGCGATCCGCGGTCTCGTCCGGGCCGACACCCCCACGACGAGCGCCCCGCCCGCCCCCGCGCCCGAGCCCGCACCGGCCGACCGCCGCCCCGTACGCCCCGAGTGCGGCTGACCGACGTCCGGGCATCGTCGTTCAGGCGGGTACCGCGACCCGTCCGCCGGTCAGGAAGCCGGTGATCCGCTCCCGGAGCGAGTGCGGGTCCAGTCCGTGCGCGCTCACGTGCTCCGCCAGGGTCCCGTAGCGTCGCAGCTCCCGCCGGCCCACGCCCAGACCCAGGACCCGGTGGGGCACGTCGGCGAGGGCGTCGTTCGCGGCGGCCGCCGACGTGCCCGCCAGATACGGCTCGACCAGGACCACGTCCGCCGCCGCCCCCTCGGTGGCCCGCCGCAGCGCGGCCGCGTCGAAGGGCCGTACGGTCGCGGCGTACAGCACGGTGACGTCGAGCCCCTCCGTGGCGGCCAGGACGGCGTCGAGCATGGGCCCGACGGCGACGACCACACCCCGGCGGCCCTCGCGCACGGTGTGCGCCCGCAGTCCGTCGACCGGCAGGGCCCGGGCGTTGGCCTGCACGGACAGCCGTACGTACACCTTGTCGTCGCCCGCGGCCACGGCGTGCCGCAGCAGGGTCTCGGCCTCGTCGGGGTGTCCCGGCACGTGCACGGTCCAGCCGTCCAGGGTGTCCAGCAGGGCCACGTCGCCCGGAGCCATGTGGGTGTACCCGCCCGCGGGCCAGTCGAAGGACGCGGCGGCGCTCACCAGCACGGCGCCGACGTCCTGGTGCCCGAGGTCCAGCTTGACCTGCTCGAAGGGCCGCTCGACGAGGAAGCTGGCGAACGTGTGCAGCACCGGCCGCAGGCCGGTCAGCGCCAGGCCGGCGCCCGCGCCGATCAGGAGCTGCTCCCGGATGCCGACGTTGATCACCCGGTCCGGGTGCCGGCGGGCCGCCGTCGCGAAGCCGTCCCTGCCGATCTCGGCGAGGACGACCGCGACCCGCGGATCCTCGTCGAGCAGCCGGGAGACGACGGGGGCGAAGCGGTCGCGCATGGTGTCCATGGATGCCTCGGTTCCTTTCCTGGGTTCCTGGGCGAGGTGAGGGGGCGCGGTTCAGGAGTACTTGGGTTCGACCTGGGCCACCACGGCCCGCGGGCGGCCCGGATGGGCGGCGGTGAACGCCTCGTACAGCGCCGCGTGGTCCCGGCCGTCGACGGTGGCCGTGGACCAGCCGGCCGCCTCGAACCGCGCGGCGATCCCGCCCGGCCGGGCGTGACTGGCGGAGGCGTTGTCGACGACGACCGTGTGCAGCCGGTCGAGCCCGGCGGGCCCGGCGAACGCGATCGCCTCGTGGTTGCTGCCCTCGTCCAGTTCGGCGTCGCCGACCAGCACCCACACCCGGGGCCCGTCGAGCCCCTGCGCGCGCAGCCCCAGCGCCGTACCGACGGCGATCGGCAGACCGTGCCCGAGCGACCCGCTGCCGATCTCGGCGCCCGGGACCAGCACCCGGTCGGGATGGTGGCCGAGCGGCGAGTCGTACGAGCCGAACCCGGGCAGCAGGTCCACCGGCACGAAGCCCTTGGCGGCCAGCACCGCGTAGTACGCCATCGGCCCGTGGCCCTTGGACAGCAGGAACCGGTCCCGCCCGGGGTCTCCCGCGCTCCGGGGGCCGACCCGCAGCACCCGGTCGTAGAGCACCCAGAGCACGTCCAGCGTGGAGGTCGCGGCCGGGCCGTGCTTCTCGTCGCCCGTCATCAGCCCCATCAGCCGGGGCAGGTCCGCATAGCCGTACGTCCGGTCTTCTTCCGTGGTGGTCGTCATACGGACGATCCTTCAACCTCGACCAAACTTGAGGTCAAGCGGAGGTGGACCCCGGACAAAGGGGTGCGCGACCACCGGCCGGAGTGCGGTATTGTTTTCCTGCGTGTCCGGCCGGGGGAAATCCCAGGTCAGAAGGCACCGGGACGTGGCGCAGCTTGGTAGCGCACTTGACTGGGGGTCAAGGGGTCGCAGGTTCAAATCCTGTCGTCCCGACTTTACGAAGTCGCAGTTCAGGGGCCGTTTCAGAGGAGATCTGAAACGGCCCCTGATTTTTCTTGGGGCGACGGACGTGCTGCCGGGCGCCGAGGACCAGGAGCAGTCCTTCGGCCGGCGACTTCGAGTTGACGTTCAGTGCGGGTTGTCCGACACGGACTGAAGTCGAAAGACGCGCAGGCCCCGGTTGCAGCGTTTGTCGTAGGCCGCGTGGCCGGGTGACACGGACAGGACCCGTGCGTCAGATGTCTTCTCGCGGGTGGTGTGGCGCAGGTGGAGGTTGCCGGGTTGGTGGGTTACTGCACGCCGACACGGAATTGGGGTCCTGGCACGGTGAGGTCGGCGTCGCACGCTGTGAGGTGTGAGGCGGTCGCACCGGTCAGGGTGAGCGTCCGGACGGGGGCAGGTTGATTCGTGAGCCAGTTCGGGATGGCGCCGGGTGTGACGGTGACGGCGCCGTGGGGCGGTAGTGGGGTACCGGCGCGCGCCGCGACGGTGCCGGTCAGTTCACGGAGGTAGAGGGTCACCACACCGTTGCTGCGGCCTTTGAGGGTAGATGTGGCGGCTTCCCTGGCGCGCAGCCGCAGTGTCATGCCGCCCTGGCGTACGGTCACGTCGAGGCCGACGGCGTCCACCGACCGTGCCGTGAAGCGCAGCATCCGGACGGATCCCGACATGCCGCGTACGGTGACGACACCGCGGAACATGAGGGTTCGGAGCACGAGCCGGGTGGCGCGTAGCTGCCAGGAGGCGTTCGCGAGCCGGACCGGCAGTGGGGCGCTCGGTGCCACGGCCCTGACGGCTCGCCCGGTGCCGACGGACGGTGGAATCACGTTCACCGGCGCCGCCATGGGAGTGGGGAGCGGCGACGGAGCGGTGACGGCGCCCAGGAGGGTGTTCGCAGGGGTTGCCGTTCCGCTCGGTGCCGTCGGCGGGGGGACGGCGGGCGATGTCGGTGCCGTGGGCGTGTTCGCGCTGCTGACAGGAGAGGGGGAGCCGGAGGGACGGGACGTGGGAAGGTGCAGAGCCAGGGGCACCGCAGCTGCCGCCAGTACGCAGGCGAGGGGCTGCGGGACACGGCCGAGCCGCCGGGCAGACGGGACTTTCGAAACACGCCCCAGGGCGGTGGTGGGCGGTACGCGGCGGCTGTCAGGTGTCAAAGGTGTTGTCTCCTGCCGTGGCGCTCACGGGCGTGTGGCTGACAGATGCAGTGGCTGGCTCGGTGGCATCCGGCGGGAGCCACGCGAGGGCCAGGGACCCGCCGATGAGGCCGGAGAACAGTCCGAGGAACAGGCCGCCGAGGTTCGCGACGGGGAAGGAGACGAGAGCGAGCAGGAGGGTGGAGAGACCGGCGAACACCCGTTGGTGAGGGCGGAGCCAGAGGCTGATGCCGAGGGCCATGAGCAGGGTTCCGATGATCAAGGATCCGGCGCCGGACGTGGTCGACAGGGCGAGTGGGATGCCGCCCAGGTCGAGGTGCGCGTAGGGCCAGTAGAGGATGGGCGGGCCCGCGTTGATGGTGAACAGCCCGGCCCAGAAGGGGCGTTCGCCACGCCAGGCGCGGAACCTGAGCCGGGAGTGGGCCGCGGTGGCGCGGAGGCCGGGGCGTCCGGCGAGGAAACTGGGGATCAACATCGAGTCCTGATCGGGGGTGAGGTCGCGGACGGCAACTGTGCGAGGTGCCGGAAGCCGAAGGCGTGCCGGGGCGGGCCCGGGGTCAGGGGCAGTCGCGGTGGCCGCGATCGATCCGTACGCGCAGGCCGGGCACGTCGAAGGTGGCGGCGGAGATCGCCACCAAGGTCACGCTGACGTCGGTCAGGGTGGCCGACGAGGCTTGCTGTCCGAAGCCGCTGGGGTCGAAGAAGCGTGAGTTCCGGTCGCCCGGATCGACCGGGCCCTTGGTGATCTCACCCTGTGCGATGCCGATGTCGATGTTCCTGAAGTTCGCCTGGCCGGCTGCCTCGAACGTTGTGTCGAGGAACATGTCCGTGGCTTCCGTCGGGCGCTCGTCGCTGCCGGTCAGGGTCAGGGTGTGGGTGCCCACCACCGGGAGGTCGAGTTCGGCCGCCTGGCACAGGCCGCTGATCTCCGCGTGCCGGGCTCCGGTGACCAGGACGGGGACGAGTTCGTGCTTCTTCGACACGTCGACCATGGGGTAGATGCTCAGGCCGCGGACGGTCAGCTTGTCGGCCGTGACGTGGAAACGCTGGCCGGAGATGAGGAACGAGGCGGCGAGTGCCCCTTGGGCCATGGCGATGCCGAGGGCCGTGCAGACCCCGATGCTGGGCAGCAGGACCACCGCGAAGCGCCGCCACCGGGTTCTGCCGAAGCCGTGCGACATCGCGACTCCCTCGGTCGTGGAAAGGGGCCGACCACACGCGTCAAAGGCGGGTGGCGCCCTGCTGAGTCCAGTGACGGATCCTAGGCTTCAGGCCCGGCCGGGCCGCTGCACGCCGGGCCTGCCGTACGGGTGACTCAACTTCTGGTGCTCCCTTCGGGGGGACACCGCACCGTGGGCGTCAGGTTTGGTCCGGGGTGGCAGCGAGAGCTCATGAGGACGGTTTCGGTGGGTGTTACCGGCCGGCGACGGACGCGCACGCCATGCCCTCCGGGATCGAGAACAGGCCCGTGACCAGCCCCGCACCCACGTCGGACGGCGTCGGCCGGCCCAGCGCCGGTACGTCCCTGGACCGCCGCTTCACGGAGTGATGATCGCGAAGTCCGGGTCTGGGGAGTCGAGATGACCGAGGAGCTCGGTGAGCTTTCCGGCCGCGCCCATGATCTCCACGCCAGGACGCCCCACGAGATCGGCGGGGGAGACGGTGTCGAACAGGACCGCGCGCAGGTCGGCCTCGGCGAGACTGATCTCCACGTCCGCCTCGGCCACGGAGAGGGCGGTGCCGGTGCCGTGGACGAGGACGCCGTTGCGCAGCCGCAGGGTGACGGGCTTGCCGTCGGTGAGGTTCCAGCGCGCGGTGATGTCCGCGTCCCAGCTGCGCGGGCCGTCGACGCGGATGGCGCGGGAGTCGAACAGCTGGTCCAGTGTCAGCGCGGCCGGCATGTCGGGGGAGGCGGTGACGGTGGGTGTGCCGACCGGGCCGTTGCGCAGTTCGTAGGCGCCCATGAGGAAGAAGTTGCGCCAGGTGCCGTTCTCGCTGCCGTAGCCGAGCTGCTCCAGGGCGTCCGCCTGCAGCTTACGGGCCTCGGCGTTGTTCGGGTCGGCGAGGACCACATGGCCGACGACCTGCGCCACCCAGCGGTAGTCCCCGTCGGTGAACGACCTGCGTGCGCGGCGCAGAACCTCATCGGCACCACCCATGGACTCCACGTACCTCTTCGCGGACCCCACGGGCGGGTGCTCCCGCAGGTGCGTGGGATTGCCGTCGAACCAGCCGAGGTATCGCCGGTAGATGGCTTTGGTGTTGTGGCTGACCGAGCCGTAGTAGCCGTGGGTGTGCCAGGCCCGCTCCAGCGCCGGGGGCAGCTCCATCCGCTCGGCGATCTCCAGCGCGGTCAGACCCTGGTTGAGCATCCGCAGTGTCCGGTCGCGGAGGTGGTTCGCCGCGACCGGGTGCACGCCTTCGGGGGAAGCCGTACCCGGGCCGGGTGGCCGCGGTGCGACAGAGCATCGCAGGTGAAAGCCTGCGGGGCCCTTTCCCGCATGTCCGGCACCGCTCCCGGAACTTCCGGACCAGGCGAAACGGCGCAAGATGCGCGCAGACCGCCAGTCGTCCGTCAGTCGCCCTTGTCCGGAAAAAACCGCTTGAACCGTGCGTGTCCGTCGCGGGACACTGCGATTCCTGAGCAGCCCGGACCAGACCTCACGAGGATGGCATGGGATCGCCCGAATCGCGCAAGGCCAGGCCGGGCAGGGGCCCGGTGCTCCTCGCCCTTCGCCACTACGCAAGGGAGACGGCCAGGCTCCGCCGGCTGGCGGTGCCCGGCATGCTGCTTCCGGCCCTGGGCAACATCGGCCTCAACTACATCGCGCCGCTGGTCGTCGCCAGGCTCGTCGGCCGCATCGCCGGTGACGGGGACGTCGGCACCGGCTCGACACTGCCGTACGTCCTCTGCTTCGCCGGCGTCCTGCTGTTCGCCGAGACGCTGTGGCGCATCGGCCTGCACTGTCTCAACCGCCTCGACGCGCTCGGCATCGAGCACCTGTACGTCGTCGGCATGGACGAACTGTTCGCCAAGGACGCCGCGTTCTTCCACGACAACTTCGCCGGGTCGCTGACCAAGCGGGTGCTGAGCTTCGCCTCCCGCTTCGAGGAGTTCGTCGACACGATGACCTTCCAGGTCATGGGGAGCTTCGTGCCCCTGCTGTTCGGGTCGGTGGTGCTGTGGCGCTACGAACCGCTGCTCGTCGTCGGGCTCCTGGCGATGATCGCGACGACGGCGCTGTGCGTGGTCCCGCTGATCCGCCGCCGCCAGAGACTCGTCGACCGGCGCGAGGAGGCGATCGCCCGGGTCTCGGGCCATGTCGCCGACAGCCTGATGAACATGGACACGGTCCGGGCGTTCGCCGCCGAGGACCGCGAGGCCGCCGAACACCGGTCCCGCGTCGCGGAGTCGAGGCGGCTCACCCTGCGTTCCTGGGACTACGGCAACCTGCGCATCGACACGCTGGTCGCGCCGATGTCCGTGCTGACCAACGCGCTGGGCCTGCTGCTCGCGGTCGCGCTCGGCGGCGGGCACGACGTGGAGACGGTCGTCGTCACCTTCACCTACTACTCCAACGCCACCCGCATCATGTTCGACTTCAACCAGATCTACCGCCGCCTGGAGAGCTCGCTGACCGAGGCCGCGCAGTTCACCGAGCTGCTGCTCACCCCGCCGACCGTGCTCGACCCGGAGACGCCGGAACCCCTTCAGGTCCGGCCCGCCGACGTGCACTTCGAACGGGTCACCTTCGCGCACCGCGGCGCGACGCCGCTCTTCGAGGGCCTCGACCTGTGCGTGCCCGACGGGACGAGGCTCGGTCTCGTGGGCCGGTCCGGCGGGGGCAAGACCACGCTGACCCGGCTGCTGCTGCGGATGACGGACATCGACGCGGGCCGGATCCTGATCGGGGGCCAGGACATCAGCAGGCTGCGCCAGGCCGACCTGCGCGGCCTGATCGCCTACGTACCGCAGGACCCCGCGATGTTCCACCGCTCGCTGCGCGACAACATCGCCTTCGCCAGGCCGGACGCCACCGACGCCGAGATCCGCCGCGCGGCCGAGGCGGCGCACGTCACGGAGTTCGCCGACACCCTGGTGGACGGCTTCGACACCATGGTGGGCGAGCGCGGGGTCAAGCTGTCCGGGGGACAGCGCCAGCGGGTCGCCCTGGCGCGGGCGATCCTGCGCGACGCCCCGATCCTGCTCCTCGACGAGGCGACCAGCGCCCTGGACTCCGAGAGCGAGCTCCTCGTCCAGAAGGCGCTGTGGCGGCTCATGGAGGGGCGTACCGCGCTGGTGGTGGCGCACCGGCTGAGCACGGTCGCCTCCATGGACCGGCTCGTCGTCCTCGACCGGGGACGGATCGTCGAGCAGGGCAGCCACCAGGAGCTGCTCGCGTCGCAGGGCGCCTACGCGAAACTCTGGCAGCACCAGTCGGGCGGCTTCCTCGACGCCGGCTCCGCATCCACCGGCCCCGCACCCGCCGACCTGCACTGACCGGACACCGCCCGCACCGACCCCGGCCGCCCGGGACACCGTACGTACCGACCCCGGACCGCCCGGGACACCGCCCGTACCGACCCCGGCCGCCCCGGACACCGTACGTACCGACCCCGGACCGCCCGGGACACCGCCCGCACCGACCCCGGCCGCCCCGGACACCGCCCGTACCGACCCCGGCCGCCCGGGACACCGCCCGCACCGACCCCGGCCGCCCCGGACACCGTACGTACCGACCCCGGACCGCCCGGGAGACCGTACGTACCGGTCCGGCCGGCCGGGAGAGGGTTCCCGCCCGTCCCGGCCGGCCGGGACGGGCGCCGCGGTCAGGACGCCGACAGGCCCACGTGCGCGAGCGCCTGCCGCAGCAGGAAGCCGTGGCCGCCGGGCATCTCGCTCTGCACCGCGGGCGACGCCGCCTCCTGGGGGCTGAACCAGACCAGGTCCAGGGCGTCCTGCCGAGGCCGGCAGTCGCCCGTCACCGGCACGATGTACGCGAGGGACACCGCGTGCTGACGCGGGTCGTGGTACGGCGTGACACCGTGCGTCGGGAAGTACTCGGCGACGGTGAACGGCTGCATCGACACCGGGACCCGGGGCAGGGCCACCGGGCCCAGGTCCTTCTCCAGATGACGCAGCAGGGCGTCCCGCAGGCGCTCGTGGTGCAGCACCCGGCCGGACACCAGGGTCCGGCTGACCGTGCCGTCCGGGCCGATGCCCAGCAGCAGTCCGATGCTGACGACCTCTCCGTTGTCGTCGACGCGGACGGGCACGGCCTCGACGTACAGGATCGGCATGCGGGCACGCGCCTGCTCGAGGTCGTCGGAACTCAGCCAACCGGGCGTGGTTTCGGTCATGTCAGACATTGCTTGATCATACTTTCAGTGGCTGTCGGAAAACCGGTAGACCCGGCGGGCGTTGTCGGTTCCCGCCCATCGCGCGAACCGCAGCGCGTCGGGCAGGCCGAGTTCGTCGGCGTCCACCCGGGCCTGGAGCAGTTCGGCCAGCCCCCGGCGGAACGCCAGCGCGCCCAGCCAGTAGAACTCGGCCACACCATAAGCGTCCGAGCTGTACAGGAGTTTGCGCGGCGGCGTGAGCTCCAGCGCCTCCTCCAGGACCGCCCGCGCCCGCACCGGGCCCACATGGTGGAGGGTGAGCCCCACGTCCAGGTACACCTGCTCGAACACGGCCGCCAGATAACCGGCCTGGCGCTGGTAGGGCCAGCAGTGCAGCAGCAGCACCGGGATCGTGCCGGCCACCCGATGGAGCCAGTCGGTGAGCAGGGCGGGGTCAGCCTGGTGCAGGCGGAGGTCGTTGTCGCCGAAACCGGTGTGCAGTTGGAGCGGCAGACCGAGGTCGACGGCGGTCCACAGCAGCTGGCGCACCAGCACGGGATCGGCCAGCCGGCCGCCGTCCGCCGTGAAGCGGCGGGCCGCCTCGGTGACTTCCGCCGCCGTGGGCCGCGCCGGGTCCAGGTCGAAGCCCGTGCGGTAGGCGGCCACCGACTTCACCGCGACCACGCCCGGCCGCCGCACGGCCGTCTCCGCGGCCGAGCGGAACGCCTGAGCGTACCCGTCCGGCTCCACGCCGGCGGCCACCACCGCCTCGGCGACGCTCTCCAGCCGGACCACCTCGTACGCCACCGCGCCCGCCCCCGCGGCCGCGGCGAGACCGGCCGGGGTGGTGAGAGGGTGCGGGGCGAAGCCGGTGTCCACGCAGAACACGTCCGTGTGCGCGGCGGTCAGGAAACGGCGGTTCACCTCCGCCGCGCCGAGTTCGCCGCGGCGGCGCAGGTACTCCTCGGCGCCGACGTGCCGGGGCAGGTCCAACAGGGGTGCGCAGTGGCGGCGTACGGCGACACCGGCCGGCGCGTCGAAGGGCGAGATCCCGCTGCCGGGCCACGCCTCGCCCTCGGTGAGCAGCGACTCGAAGTCCCCGTCGGCCGGGATGCCGGTGAGCACGCCGTGGCAGTGATGGTCCGTCAGGGGCAGTGCGGCGAGCGCCTCGTGCACCGGACCGGTGCGGCCGTCCACGTCAGTACTTCCAGCGGTAGGCGGCGGCCAGCCGCGCGTCGTCCAGTCCCTCGGCCGCCGCGATCTCCCCCTCGCGCACGGCGATCACCGCGTCGGCCAGCACCGGGCCCAGGGCCGTGCGCAGCACCTCGTCCTTGCGGAACTCGGCGACCGCCTCGGCCAGCGACACCGGCAGCCGGCGCACGCCCCGGGCTGCCGCCTCCTCGGCGCCGAGTCCGGCCGGGTCCCCGGTGACCTCCTCGGGCAGTTCCGCCCCCGACGCGGTGCCGTCCAGCCCGGCGGCGATCAGGGCGGCGAGGGCGAGATAGGGGTTGGCGGCCAGGTCCACGGGCTTGACCTCCAGGTTGGCGCTCCGGGCGCGCTGTCCCGCCGTACCCCTGATGACGCGCAGCGCCGCCTCCCGCGTCTCCAGGCCCCAGGCGGTGAACACCCCCGCCCACTGGGACGGTTTGAGGCGCAGATAGCTCGCCGGACTCGGCGCGGTCACCGCCGTGAGAGCGGGGAGGTGGGCGAGCAGCCCGGCCGCGAAGCCCTCCGCGTCGGCCGTCATGCCGTGTCTGCGGTCGCCGCCCGAGTGCAGGTTCACCCCGTCGCGCCAGGCGGACAGATGGACATGGCCGCCGTTGCCGACGCCCTCGGCGAGGACCGCCGGGGCGAAGGAGACCCGCAGCGCGTGCCGCTGGGCCACCGCCCGGATCGTCTGCCGCACCAGCACACTGCGGTCGGCCGCCGCCACCGGGTCGAGCGCGCCCACGGAGACCTCGAACTGCCCGGCCGCGTACTCGGGATGGAGCTGGTCGACCTCCACGCCCTGCGCCGCGAACGCCGCCAGCAGATCGGCGGTGAAGTCGCTCAGCTCCACCTGCCGGACGGCGCCGTAGGCCGGGCCCGACACCGCGGGCCGGAACTCCCCGTCGGGCGCCGCGCCGAGGCCGACCGCCCACTCGACCTCCACGGCGGCCCGGAAGGTGATCCCGCTCTCCCGTTCGGCGCGGGCGACGGTCCGGCGCAGCAGCGTACGGCCGCACCCCGGATGCCGTTCGCCGTCCTGGGTGATCCGGTCCACCGGGGCCCACGCCCAGCCGGGCTGCGCGGCCAGCACGACCAGCCGGTCGAGGTCGGGGTAGAGGCGCAGGTCGCCGTCCGGGGAGCCGAGGACGTCGGTGGTGACGATGCGGTCGTCGGCCAGGAAGGTGTCGAACACCGGTGACATGCCGACGCCCCAGGCCGCCGCGGCGGCCAGTTTCGCGGTCGGGACCGTCTTCACCCGGGTGATGCCCGCGGTGTCGACGTAGGCCAGCACGACACCGTGCACGCCCCGCCCGGTCAGCTCGGCCGCGAGCGCGGTGGCCCGCTCGACGTCACCGGGACGCCCGCCGGGGACGGGATCGGCAAGGGTGGTCATGGACGTCCTCCTCGACGGACTCGGCCGGCTCGGTGTCTCGCGTCAGGATCTCGTGCCAGGGTTTCACGGCCGCCGCGCCGAACCGCGGTACCGCGTCGGGGAGTCGGGCCCGCGCGCCCCGCGAGCGTGCCCCTGCGTCCGGGGCGCCGGAGCCGGTCCGGCAGGCCGGGGCCGTCCGGGAGGCCTCGGTCCGCGCGGCCCGTCTCGCGGACCACCTCGCGGTCCACCGGGAACAGGCGCGTCGGTGGACGCCCCGTGGACGCCCCGTTGGACGCCCCGGCCATTGTGCCGTCCGGCGATCGGCCTGTCCCGGGAATTCGGCCGGGTGGTGCCCCGACCGGGGGCCGGGCGGTGTTCCGGCCAGGGGCCGGGCTGCGCCCTGACCAGGGGCCGGGCAGGGTCCCGGTCAGGCGTCGGGCGGCGCGGCGCCCTGACCAGGGGCGGGACGGCCCCGCCGGACGCGCCGGTAGGATGGAGGACAATCCCCCCACAGCGGAAAGTCAGGACATGCCGTACTCCCGCACGCCCCTCGACACGCCCACCGAACACCCGGCCGTGGAGCCCCGGGCCGGCGAGGCCCGTGCGGACATCCGGCTCGTCGTCTCCGACATGGACGGCACGCTCCTGGACGACGACAAGCGCGTGCCGGACGGGCTGTGGGAGGTGCTGGCGCTGCTGCGCGAGCGGGGCGTGCTGTTCAGCCCGGCCAGCGGCCGCCAGTACGCCACCCTGGCACGGGAGTTCGCCGAGGTGGCCGAGGGCATGGTGTTCATAGCGGAGAACGGCACGTACGTCGTCCGTGACGGCGTCGAGCTGAGCTCCGACCCGCTGGATCCCGCCGTCGCCCACGGGATCGCGCACACCGCGCGCCGGCTCGTGGCCGACGGCGTCGACATGGGCGCGATCCTGTGCGGCAAGAAGGCCGCCTACGTCGAGCGGACCGACGAGGCGTTCCTGGCCGAGGTGCGCCGGTACTACCTGGAGCACCGGATCGTCGAGGACGTCACCGCCGTCGACGACGACATCATCAAGGTGGCCCTGTTCGCCTTCGGGTCGGCCGAGCAGACCGTCGCACCGGCCCTGGAGCCGTTCGCCCGCTCCCACCAGGTCGTGGTCTCCGGCGAGCACTGGGTCGACGTGATGAACCGCACCGCCGACAAGGGCGCCGCCGTCCGCCGGCTCCAGCGGGACCTGGGCATCACGCCCGCGCAGACCATGGTGTTCGGGGACTACCTCAACGACCTGGAGATGCTGGACACCGCCGAGTGGTCGTTCGCCATGTCCAACGCCCACCCCGAGGTGGTGCGCCGGGCCCGGCACCTGGCCCCCTCCAACAACGACAACGGCGTCCTGCGCACCGTCGTACGCATGCTGGACCTCCCGGTGCGGAGCGGGCCGAACCGGTAGTCGCCGGGGGCCGGTCCTGTGCCAAGGTGAGCTCCTCGACCCGCGACCCGAGGGAGCAGTGCCGCATGACCGAACCGGCCGCCGTCGCCCGCCTCGCCCTGGACCTGACCTCCGGGCTGAAGTCCGGTGAACTGGAGGACTTCTACCGGGACCTGCACCGGCACCCCGAACTGTCCTTCAGGGAGCACCGCACCGCCGACCGGCTCGCCCGGCGGCTGCGGGCGGCCGGGTACGCGGTGACGGAGGGCGTCGCGGGCACCGGCGTCGTCGGCGTCCTCGCCAACGGGGACGGTCCCGTGGTGTGGTTGCGCGGTGACATGGACGCGCTGCCCGTGCAGGAGGCCACCGGTCTCGACCACGCCTCCACCGTCGACGGCGTGATGCACGCCTGCGGCCACGACCTGCACGTCACCTGGCTGGTGGGCGCGGCCGAGGCGCTCGCGGCCGGCCGGGAGACCTGGTCGGGCACGCTGGTCGTGGTGGGGCAGCCCGCCGAGGAGTCCGGCGGCGGGGCGGGCGCGATGGTCGCCGACGGCGTCCACGAGCGCTTCCCGCGCCCGGACTTCCTGTTCGGCCAGCACGTCGCGCCCGGCCTCGCCGGTTTCTACCCGCACACCCCGGGCCTGACCATGTCCGCCTCCGACGACGTCGACATCGTCGTGCACGGCGTCGGCGGGCACGGCTCGCGCCCCGAGTCCACGGTCGACCCGGTGGTGACCGCCGCGTACGTCGTCACCCGGCTCCAGACGGTCGTCTCCCGGGAGATCGCCGCGAAGGACCCGGCGGTCCTGACGGTCGGCATGTTCCACGCGGGCACGAAGCGCAACATCATCCCCGCCGAGGCCCGGCTCGCGCTGAACCTGCGCACCCAGGACCCGGTGGTGCGCGAGCGGATCCTCGCCGCCGTGCGGCGCATCACCGAGGGCGAGTGCGCGGCGGCGGGCTGCCCGCGGCCGCCCTCGGTCACGGTCCGCTCCGGCTATCCGAACACGGTCAACGACCCCGCGCTCGACGCGGAGATCGCCGCCGTGCACCGCGAACTGTTCGGCGCGCACACGGTGTTCGACTTCGGCCCGGCGATGGGCAGCGAGGACTTCTCCCTGCTGGCGCCGCCCGGTGTGCCCTACGACTACTGGTACGTGACCTCGACCCCGGCCGACGTGTGGGAGGCGGCGCCCGGCGCGGAACTCGCCGAGAAGGTCGCGGCGGTGCCGGGCAACCACAGTCCGCTGTTCGCCCCCGACCCCTCGGTACTGGTGCCCGGCGTACGGACGCTGGTGTCGGCCGCGCTGAGCCGGCTCGCCGCCTGACGCCGATCGCGCCGTGGTCGCGGGCGGGGTCTCACGCCGACCGCGCCGTGGCGGACGCGGGGTCTGTCGGCCGGGGTCCGTCAGCCGGTGAGCACGCCGTCCAGGAAGTGGACGAGGTCCGTGAGCACCTCGGCCCGGTTCGTCTCGTGGAACACCTCGTGCCGGGCGCCCGGGTAGATCCGCTGGACCAGGTTCCCGCCGCTGAGCCGCTCGACCCCGGTCCGGCTGCCGGCGAGCGGGACGAGCCGGTCGTCGGTGCCGTGCAGCCACAGCAGCGGCAGCCGGCCGACGTCGCCGCCCTCGGCCACGGTCTCCAGGGTCCGTACGAACGCCTCCACCGTCGGCCGCTTCATCGGGCCGTGCCAGACCAGGGGATCCGTCGCGTACGCGGCGCCGACGGTCGGGTCGCGGGAGAGCGCTGCCGGGCTGACGGGGACGTCCGGAATCTCGTCGTGGGCGAGCAGCAGGCGGGGCGTCCGCCACGCTCCGATGACCGGCCCGGACAGCACCAGCGCGGCGGCCGTCTCCCCGTGGCGCTGCGCGTACCGTGCGGCGATCAGGCCGCCCATGGAGTGCCCCACCACGACCAGGGGCAGGTCCGGGTGCGCGGCGCCGGCCAGTTCGGCCACGGCCCGCACGTCGTCGACGACGTCCTCGAAGTCCTCGATCAGCACGCGCTCGCCCGCCGACCTGCCGTGCCCCTGGTGGTCGGGCCCGAAGACGGCCGCGCCGTGCGCCCCGAGGGCCGCGGCCACGCCCTCGTACCGGCCGATGTGCTCGCCGTAGCCGTGCGCCAGGAGCGCGAGGTAGCGCGGCCGCTCGTGCGGCCACTCGCGGGCGACGACCCGGCCCCGGGTGCCGGTGAGGACGTGCTCGCGGGTGTCGGCCATGACTCCTCCGGTCGGGTCGGCGAGGATCTCGGGAGGATCTTCCCAGGTGGCTGGGCGACGGTCTATCATCGAAAACTAGCAGCGCTAATTAAGTCGACGCCCGGTGCCAGGTCCGGTGCCCGGCGGCCGGACGTCCGGCGGCCCGGCCCGTCGGCCCGGCGATGACGGTCAGGAGTCCAGTCGTGCGCCCCGTCCACTTCGCGGCCGCCCGCCGCACCCCCATCGGCAAGCTGCGCGGCTCGCTGTCCGCCGTGCGGCCCGACGACCTCGCCGCGACCGTGATCCGCGGGCTGGTCGCCGACGTGCCCGCGCTCGACCCGGCCCGCGTCGACGACGTCTACTGGGGTGCCGCCAACCAGGCAGGCGAGGACAACCGCAACGTCGCCCGGATGGCCGCCCTGCTGGCCGGCCTGCCCGAGTCCGTGCCGGGCGCCACCGTGAACCGGCTGTGCGCCTCCGGCCTGGAGGCCGTCACCGCCGCGGCCCGCACCATCGCCGCGGGCGAGGCCGAGATCGTGCTCGCGGGCGGCTCCGAGTCGATGAGCCGCGCCCCCTTCGTGCTGCCGCGCCCCGACGAGGCCCTGCCCCACCGCATCGAGACCGTCGACACCCGGCTCGGCTGGCGCCTGGTCAACCCTGCGATGAAGGACCTGCACGGACTGCTGTCGATGGGCGAGACGGCGGAGGAGGTGGCCGGACGGTACGGCGTTTCGCGCGAGCGGCAGGACGAGTTCGCCCTGCGCAGCCACCGGCTCGCCGCCGAGGCCCGCAAGAACGGCCACTTCGACGACGAACTGCTGCCGGTGCGGCGGGCGGACGGCGTGGTCGTCGACGCCGACGAATGCATCCGAGAGGACACCTCCTACGAGCGCCTGGCGGGACTCAAGCCCGTCTTCCGCAAGGGCGGCACGGTCACCGCGGGCAACGCCTCACCCATGAACGACGGCGCCGCGGGCCTCCTCCTGGTCAGCGAGGAGGCACTGGAGGAACTGGGCCTGGAGTCCCTGGGCCGCTATGTGGCGGGCGGCTCCGCGGGGGTCCACCCCGACGTGATGGGCATCGGTCCGGTCCCCGCCACCCGCAAGGTGCTCGCCCGGGCCGGCTGGACGATCGGCGACCTCCAGGAGGCCGAGTTCAACGAGGCGTTCGCCGCCCAGGCCCTCGCCTGCGTCGACGAACTCGGCGTCGACCCCGAGCTCGTCAACCCCACCGGCGGCGCCATCGCCCTCGGCCACCCGCTCGGCTGCTCCGGCGCCCGCATCCTCACCACCCTGCTCCACCGGATGCGCCGCACCGGGGGCCGGCGCGGCCTGGCCACCATGTGCGTGGGGGTCGGACAGGGCAGCGCGGTGCTGGTCGAGCGCGCCTGAGCGCCGTGCCCCGGTGGCACCGGGGCAGTGGCAGAGGGTGCCCGGTGAGACAGTGCTTACGGGCGCGGGTTGCGTGCGCATAGCATCGGCCTCCGCATGAACACGATGACGCTCTGGCACATATCCGGCTGGGAGTTCGCCGCCCTCGCCTTCGCGGCCCTGCTGGTCGGCTTCTCGAAGACGGCCGTCAGCGGGGCCAACACGGTCAGCCTCGCGATCTTCGCGGCGGTACTGCCCGCCCGCGCCTCCACCGGCGTGCTGCTGCCGGTCCTGATCGCCGGCGACCTGCTCGCCGTCCGCACCTACCGGCGGCACGCCCACTGGCCCACGCTGCTGAAACTGTTCCCGGCGGTGGTGGCGGGAGTGGTCGTCGGCACCCTGTTCCTGGAGTGGGCCGACGACGGCGCGGTACGGACCTCGATCGGCGCGATCCTGCTGCTGATGGCCGGGGTGACGGTGTGGCGGCGCCGCAGGTCCGACGCGGCGGACGAAGGGGACGAACCGGACGCGGTCACCGGCCGGGCGGGCCGGCTCAAGGCCCGCTCCTACGGAGTGCTCGGCGGCTTCACGACCATGGTCGCCAACGCGGGCGGCCCGGTGATGTCGTTGTACCTGCTGTCGGCGGGATTCCGGAAGCTGGGCTTCCTGGGCACCTCGGCCTTCTTCTTCCTGATCGTGAACGTCGGCAAGGTGCCCTTCAGCGTGGGCCTCGGCCTGATCGACGGCCGCTCGCTGCTCCTCGACGCGGCGCTCGCGGTGTTCGTCGTGCCCGGCGCGGTGTTCGGCGCCTGGGCCGTGCACCGGATCGACCAGCGGCTGTTCGAACGGCTGGTGATCGCAGCGACGGTCGTGGGCGGAGTGCAGCTCCTGCTGCGGTAGGCGGCGCAGGCCCCGGCCCGCCGTCCGGCGGCTAGAGCCCCAGCAGGCCGGGAAGGTCAGCGAACGAGTCGATCACATGGTCCGGGGTGCCGCTCGCGTCCCGGTGGGTCTCGGGAAGGTACTTGCCGGTCCGCACCAGGACCCCGGTCAGACCGGCGCGCTGGGCCGCCAGTACGTCCGACTCGATGTCGTCGCCCACCATCAGCGCCTCGTCCGGAGCGGCGCCGAGCCGGCCCAGCGCGGCCTCGAAGAACGCGCGCGACGGCTTCCCGGTGACCTCGGCCTCCGTCCGCGCCGCCGCCTCCAGGCCCAGCAGGAACGCCCCCGAGTCCAGTTGCAGCCCCTGGTCCGTCCGCCAGTACAGATTGCGGTGCATGGCGACCAGCCGCGCCCCCTGCCGGAGATGGGCGAACGCCCGGTTCAGGGCGGCGTAGTCGAACCCGGGACCCGCACCCCCGACGATCACCACGTCCGGCACCGTGCCGGTGTCACCTTCGTCGAACACCGTGACGCCCGTGAGGTCCTCCCCGATCTCCCCGCAGTTCAGCAGCGCGCAGCGGGCACCCGGCCACCGTTCGGCGATATGGGCGGCGGTGGCGGCGGGCGCGGTGAGCACGTCCTCGGCGGTGACCGGGAACCCCGCGTCCCCGAGGACGGCCGCGATCGACGCCCGGGTCCGGGAGGTCGTGTTGGTCACCAGCACGACCCCGAGGCCCGCCTCGCGGATCCTGCGCAGCGCCTCGACCGCGCCCGGCAGCGGCTGCCACGACACGGTGAGCACACCGTCGATGTCGACCAGGACGGCACGCACTGACTCCATGGGGGGACGATAGCGACCGCGGCCGCCCCCGGCCCGCGGACACCACCCACCCGGCGGACCACTCACCGGCACACCCGCCTGCCGGAAGGCGGACCGGCGGCCCCGTAGGCTCGGCGTCATGTCCACGCACATCCTGGTCCTCGGCGGTACCACCGAGGCCCGCCTCCTCGCCGCCGACCTCGCGGCGCGCCCCGGGGTGCGGGTGACCACCTCCCTCGCCGGACGCGTGTCCCGGCCGGCGGCGCTCCATGGGGACGTGCGGGTCGGCGGGTTCGGCGGTGCGGAGGGGCTCGCCGGCTGGCTGCGCGAGCACCGGGTGGACGCCGTGGCCGACGCCACGCACCCCTTCGCCGCCGGCATCACCGCTCACGCGGCCCGCGCCGCGGCGGCCACCGGGCTGCCGCTGGTCGTGCTGCGCCGCCCGGGCTGGCGGCCCGGCCCGGGGGACCGGTGGCACCCCGTCGACTCCCTGGAGGCGGCCGCCGCGCTGCTGCCGGGGATCGGCCGACGGGTCCTGCTGACCACCGGGCGGCTGGGCCTCGCGGCCTTCGCGCGCCTGACGGAACTCCACTTCGTCGTACGTTCGGTGGAACCGCCCGAGCCGCCGATGCCACCGGACACCGTGGTGGTCGCGGCGCGCGGACCGTTCACCCTGGCCGACGAGTCCCGGCTGCTGCGCGCGCACCGGATCGACGTACTGGTGACGAAGGACAGCGGGGGAGCGGCGACGGCGGCCAAGCTGACGGCCGCCCGTGAGCTGGGGGTGCCGGTGGTGGTCGTACGACGGCCCGCGCTGCCCGGGGGCGTCACACCGGTGCCCGATGTCGCCGGGGTCCTCGACCGGCTGGGCCTGGGGCCCCACTGATCACCGAGGCCCGCAGCCGGTCGACGGCGCGCAGCACCTCGTCCCGGTTCTTGGCACTCTTGATCCAGGCGGGCAGCCGGGCCACGTACGTCATCTTGCGCCCGTGCTCGTACCAGGGCGCCCGCTCCCTCAGCGACGCGGCCACGAACCGCCGGAGCAGGTCGAGGTGTTCGAGGTTGTACGCCCAGATCGTGCCGTGCCGGGTGGTGGTCCGTAGCCACAGGGGCGACCTCGTCCAGCAGTCTCCCGGGCTCGAGATCCGCGACAGGCCGCAGGACCGGCACACCACCCGCCACTGCGGACGGCACCGGCCCTGCCCGTCCGCGACGGCGCCCGGCCGCCGCTCGAAGTGGGCGACCCGCTCGCAGCGCGGGCAGCGCACCAGCACCGACGCGCTGAAGTCGTAGGAGTCGAGACCGGGATCGTGGAAGCGGACGGGGGCCGGGGACATGACCCGAGTATGGCGACCGCCGCCGTACCCGGCACCCGGATTTCGGCCCGCGCCCCGGGGCGCCCGAGTGCCGGACACCCGGCCGCCGGGCTCCCGGGTGCCGGCCGGGCGCCTACCGCGCGCCGGGATTGCGGCGCAGCAGATACGTGTCCATGATCCACCCCTTGCGCTCGCGGGCCTCGGCCCGCAGCCGTTCGATGCGCGGGGCGGCCTCGGCGATCGGGCCCGAGGCGAGGATCTCGTCCGGGGTGCCGATGTAGGCGCCCCAGTAGATGTCCATGTCCTGGTCCGCGTACTGCCGGAAGGCCTGGTGCGCGTCGAGCATCACGACCACGTCGTCCACGTCCTGCGGGAACCCCTCGGCCAGTCGCCGCCCCGTGGTGATCTGCACCGGGCGCGCCACCCGGTTCAGTCCGGTGCGGTGCCGGGCGACGAGCGCCGAGACACTGCTGATGCCCGGCACGACGTCGTACTCGAAGGCGACCTCGCCCTGGCCGAGCACCTCCTCCAGGATGCCGATCGTGCTGTCGTACAGCGCGGGATCGCCCCAGACCAGGAACGCCCCGCTGTCGTCCTCGCCCAGCTCCTCGGCTATCAGCCGCTCGTAGATGCCGGCGCGGGCGCTGCGCCAGTCGCCGACGGCCGGGGAGTACGCGCCGCCGCCCGCGGCCCGGTCCCGCTCCGGGTCGCGCGCCCGCACCAGGCGGTACGACCCCTCCGGCAGGTGCGCGTCGAGGATGTCCCGGCGCAGCTGTGTCAGGTCGCTCTTCACCTCGCCCTTGTCGAGGATGAAGAAGACGTCCGTGCTGCGCAGCGCCCTGACCGCCTGGAGGGTGAGCTGGTCGGGGTCGCCCGCGCCGATACCGATGACATGAATCCTTCGCACGCCCCGAGTCTGCCGTACGGCACCGACACCGGGCGGTGTGGGTCGGGTCACCCCGCGGTGCGCCCCCGCAGCCGGGGCGCCCGCTCCCGCGCGTCCACCTCGCCCCGGCCGCTCTCCACCTCGCCCGCCAGTTCCCGCGCCCAGCCGGTGAGCCCCGGGAGGTCCAGCCCGTACGGCCGGGCTTCGCTGTCCGCCGCCCACTCCTCCACGGCCGCCGCCCCGCGCCGCAGCAGCCGTGCCCCGCCGGTGGTGTTCCCCCGGGCCGCGTGCGTGAGCCCCACCGCGAGCTGGGCCAGCCCGCGCCACAGGGTCCGCTCCCGGTCGGGGCCGGACTTCCAGGCGTCCTCGAAGACCTCGTGGGCGTGGAACGGCTTTCCGTCGTCCAGCAGCGTCTGCGCCTCGGCGACGGTCTGCTCGGGGGTGCGTACGACCCCCTCGGGCTGGCGCTCCACGCCGTGCGCGCCGTAGGGCAGCGGCCGTCCGAGCCCGTCCCGGGGCCGGGCACTGCGGGCCCGCCCCTCGCTGTCCCGGTCCCGTACGCCGCCCGTGTCCGATGTGCCACTCATACCGCCGATTGTCGCGCGCCGGGCGTCCCCTTCGGCGCAGCCCCCGCGGTGGGGTAAAGTACGGACCGCGTGATCACGCGGTTCGCCGCGGGAGTCGCACCGGGACGTGGCGCAGCTTGGTAGCGCACTTGACTGGGGGTCAAGGGGTCGCAGGTTCAAATCCTGTCGTCCCGACTGGAGACAGTCGCAGGTCAGGGCCGGTTTCGGAGGTATCCGAAACCGGCCTTCGATCATTTTTGAGGCCCGGCGTCTTTGACCGAAGTCAGCAGGTCACGACGAGTGGGCTCGGCAGCGAACGCGGTGCGCGCAGCACTTGGAGCCTCAGTGGACCGGAACCTTGAGGCGGACAGATGCTCCTCTGACAGCCGTTGCATAAACGTCCTCGCCCTGTCTTCCATGGACAGGGCGAAGGACGTCGTGCGTTTGAGAGTGTCCAGGTCAGGGGCGGTGGTCGGTCGGCTCGTCTTTCCTGGTCGGCGTTGAAGGGGGCCGGGAATTGGATGTCGGGTCGGAGGTAGTGGCTCGGTGGCCGTGGAGCCGATAGACCATTTCGTCGGGACAACGGTCCAGGCGAGCCTGGCGCCAGGCAGCGTCATACGACAGGGGCGTTATGCTGCGTCGTTGAACGAGCAGGGCTCGGAGGCTGGTCAGAGGGGCCAGTATCACCCGCCACAGGACGAGCTTCATGGATGTGCCCTTCGAGGCGCCTCGCCGGACCCCGGTATGTCCACCGGCCCAATACTGCTGGGCAAGCTGCTGCCGTTCAGTGCCTTGAGAGAGTCGGACAGCACGATCATGGCTTGCTGTCGTTTCTCGATGTTCGTGAACCCTTGGCCGACTTGCTCCCATTGCTGCAGAAGTGGGAACCACCACCGGTCACAAGAACAGATCAGGCGAGCAAGGCGCTGGAGTTCGGCAACGTGTTCGTCGCCCAGGGCGCCGGGGGCGTGGTGTTCGAGTTGGTCCAGGACGACAAGGTCCGGGTGGTCGTAGAGGTTCTCCTTCAAGAAGCGCAGGCGGCGGATGCGCTGCTCGTCCGCTGCTCGCTGGGCCAGTAGCTCGTGTGCTGCCTTGGGCAGACCGAGGGTTGCGTAGACGCCCAGCAGACGGTAGTTCGGGGCGCGGCGAGGCAGACAGCCGAGGGCGGTGTTGATGGTGTCCGTTGCGGCGGGCACATCCGTGGCTCCCAGATGCGCCGCTGTCTCAACGGCCTTGGCATGCACGGCGGCGCGCACTGTCTCCTCCACATTGGGAGGCACACGCCTGAGGGGACGCCAGGTGATCGTGTACACGGCCTCGAACGCGATGCCGTCGGTGGCACTGGGCAGCAGGCGCGGCTGGACGCACTTACTAGTGCGGCTTGCTCGGAGCCATGGCCACCTCATACGAGGTTCTCCTCGAGCGGGAATACCGTGCGCAGACGGCTGTCGACGAGGTGGTTGTGGAAGTCGTCGGCCACGCTGACGCCCTCAGCGGTGGAGATGCCGCGCAGTTCGTTCATGAACCGCCAGCTGGCCTCGAACATGTTGTGGCCGCGCAGCGCTGGCAGGAGTTGATCGCGCAACTGTGTGTAGGCACCGGGATCGCCGGCGCAAGAACGGATCCAGTTCGTCAGCCGCGAGGTGACTTCGGTTGCAGTGTCCGATGAGGAGAGCAAGTCGTGCACGGCTTGCTGCACGTTGATGTCCGTGGGAGGAGAACAGACGAGCTGGGGTGTGCCGTCATGGCGCACGGTCATCAGCGCGAGGAAGGCCAGCGCACCGCTCCGGGCGGAGGAACCCTTGCCTTGCTGCCAGCCCTGGACTTCCTCGATCAGACGATGGGACACGGTGGGATGTTGGACCAGAGCGTCAAAAGCAGCGAGGACCTGGCTGACTACGGCGGGGTCAGTGTTCTTCTGTGCCGCGCGGCGCAGGCGCACCATTGCCCGCTTGGCCAGTGAAGTGTTCACGAAGGAGTCCTCAAGGATGCGTCGACACAGTGCAATTACGGCGGGGGCGTAACTCTTCTGTTCCGCCCACCCGTACAGCGCCTGCCACGCGAGGCGTCCGACGTGTTCGTTTCGGACGGCGCTGTCCATGACTGCACCGAGTACCTTGGGATGGCTGCTGCCGACGAGGTTGCCCAGTGTGGTGAGGTAGTCCACCGTTCCGTGCCGCACAGTCAGCTCGGCCAGCGCAGCCACCGCGTGGTCTTCAGGGTCGCCGCCCTGGGCTGTCGCGACGAGCCAGGTCAGCAACGGCTCGCGCATGACGTCGTAGTTGTCCCAGACGTACTCCAGCACCGCGCGTCCGTAGGCGGGTCGGTCGAAGACCACGATGTCCTGCAAGTTCACCCGGCCTCCGACATCCTGGATGCGCCGGCGCATCCCCCGCCCAGCCAGGGCGTTGAGGGCCGGTGAGGGTCCTGTTGCGGCGCCCGGAGCGTCGGGGATGTCTTCGATGGCTTTGAGCAGGTCGGCCGCACTGCGTGCGACCACGGGCATGGGCGTGGACTGCTGCACGGCCATGGCGAGCAGTAGACAGCGGTCTTCCACCGTGAGTGATGGGTTGTCGCGGGTGTGCACGCTGTTCATCTCGCCGAACCTGCCGTCGAGTTCATCTCGCCAGTCAGTCAGCGCCGCGACGATGCGGTCGTCCAGAGTGACCGAAGCTCCGCCCTCGCCGTCGATCTGTACGGGCGGCTGCTGGGAACCGGCTTCGATGTGCTCCTTCCAGGCCATCATGGCGGCGTGAGCGGCTCGTACGGCGGCCACTGCCGTCAGTCCGCGCAAGGAAGCGGTGGCTTTGGGGAGGGAGCGCAGCGATGTGACCAACTGCCCGTAGCTGGAGGCGTTCAGATGCGCCTCGACCACTTTCTGCGCATCAGGCGCCTCGCGCAGGCGGACCACTTGGATGCCGTCACGATCGCTGAGGCGGTGATCCTTCCACAGGTCCTGTGCCACGGTCATTACAAGGTAGGAACGGCAGTTCCGGAGATTGGTGGCGTGCTCCGACAGCGCGTCGAGAAAGTCAATCGATACCCGATCATTCTCTGGATGCTTAAGGTCAAGCTGGTAGGCGTAGCCTTTCTCCAATGGCAGGCGTCCTTTGCTGGGGTTCTGCCAGTCAGCGTCGAGCTTGACGACAGCGATGCTGCCGCCAGTGTGCTCGGCCAGCAGCCGCAGAGCGAGGGTTGTGGAGCCGCATGATCGGGGCGCCACAATGATGATCACGGGTTGGTGAGGGCGGCTCGTAGTGGGATTGATGATCTGCTCCCAAACCGTCTCCCAGTGCGCGCTGCGAACGAACGGCTGATCTAGCAGCTGCTCGCGGTTTTGCTCGATACCCTCCAGCAAGTCCCGCTTTCGGGTCTCCAGGATCAACTGCTCGACGTAGTTGGCGACCACTTCGGGATCCCCGTACACGTTTGTTGCTGCACCGTCGGTCTTGTACACGCGCGGCGTGGGTGGCACAGGATCCGGTGCTGGGGAAGCTGGGGAAGCTGGGGAAGCTGGGGAAGCTGGGGAAGCTGGGGAGTGGGATGGGTCGCCGGGGTCCGCGTCCAGCTGGCCGGGAGCGCCGGTGCCGGGACGCAACCGATGCAGCCAGCCGCCTGAGCCATTGGAACGGTTCTCGCCAGACTCACTGGTCGGCGGGATAATGCCGGAGCGTGACAGATCGAACGGTGCGTCAGACATGCAGGAACTCCAGAGTGAGTGCGGGAAGAACGGCAGGACGGGCGGGCGGAGGCCTCACCGCTGGCGACGGTCAATCCGCAGGGTTTCGATGTGATCGGCGATCGTCGCGTCCCTGACCTGATCGTGGAACTGGAACGTGCCACCGCTGCTGGGAGCCGGCGTCGCCGGGGAAATGCTCGGTTGCGGGGTAGGGGCAGGAGCGGCAGCTGGCGCCGCGGCGTCGGTGAGGTAGGGGCGTACGGCAGGTCCGGTCAGACGTGGCACGTGGATCCGGCAGGTTGGCTCGAAGCCGGACTTGCCGCTGACGCGGGCAATCGCCTCAAGGAGGTGGTGTGGCCGCAGATCCGGCGTACGTCCCGCGTACACGGTGCGCTGATAGACGATCTCGGAGAGCGCGGCCGCAAGGAAGGCGCCGCTGTCCTTCGCGGCGAACAGCGCCTGGCGGGTTGCCTGACAGTCGAGTAGCCGGGCGGTGTCGTTGATGGCATCACCGCGATGGTCGGGCAGGGACAGCGGGCCGACGTGCACACTGACCCGCAGCCGCAGGACGGGACTACTGGCCAGCCGCTGCTGCTCATAGCGCACCAGCGCCGCGTTGAGCCGACCCAGCAGTGGATCCACGAGCCGTGCCAGCACCGCGGGCGGAAACAGCAGGATCGCTCCGTCGCCGCTGTCCTTGTAGCCGCCGGGACGTTCCTGTGGGTCGGGCAGCCCGCATTCGGCGAGCACGGTCGCCACGATGTCGTCCACGTCGCACCGGGCGGCGGCCATCTTCGCCTCGGGAATCTGGCTGTATTTCTCCATGTCGATCGCTACGAGGGCGACTTCGGCGGGCACTTCCAGAGGGTCTGCGTGCAGCGGCGTATTCATTGGCCACCGTCCTTTCAGCACGGGCTGTCAGAGAAGTGCCCATGCTGATCGGGCGGAACGGCCGTCGCTGCCCAATAGTGGGCACACCCGACGTGCGGCCTGTCACGCCTGCGTACGCGCGTGCGACTGAATCGAATGGATGTCACGAACGAGGAGCCCGCCACCAGAGGTGGTGCGGACCCAGTCCTGCTCGCGCCAGGGCTTGAGGGCCTTGACCACCGCATTGCGGGAAGCACCGATCATCTGAGACAGCTCTGTCTGAGTCAGTCGTACGGCGAGATCCGGGGCGGAGGTGGAAGCGGTGTCGACCAGCCGGGACAGAGCTGAGGCCAGACGCAGCGGAACGGACGCGGTGGCCAGTTCGAGTCGGACGGTCTCGGATTCCCTGACTCGGGCGATGGCGTGGCGCAGCAGAGGGGCGAGCAGATCATGTTCTTCAACGAACGTGAGGAAGGCAGCGGCCGGGATGATGCGGATGTGGCAGGTCTCGGCGGCGATGACCGTGGCAGTGCGCGGCTGGGAGTCCAACACGGCCAGTTCTCCGAGTAACTCGCCGGCACCGCGCACGGCAAGAAGTGCCCTCTCTCCGCAGGCCCCGGACAGGGTGATCAGTGTTGACCCGGATTCCAGCACGATCACGTGCGTTGCTGCATCTCCCTGACGGAGCATCACGCTTC
The DNA here is from genome assembly GCF_055584385.1 of Streptomyces sp. NPDC104096. Taxonomy (NCBI): domain Bacteria; kingdom Bacillati; phylum Actinomycetota; class Actinomycetes; order Kitasatosporales; family Streptomycetaceae; genus Streptomyces; species Streptomyces sp. NPDC104096. Next base: position 257,752 of record NZ_JBVJMD010000004.1, on the reverse strand, counting down.
GAGCGGGCCTGACCCGTTGTGGTGCAAGCGCCTTCAGGTGCGCCCACAATTCGTCGCCGATCACCGTGGCATGCGACCGATACACACGTCCCCCTGCTGTGTGACCCCGACACACTTAGGCGATTGTTTCAACTAATCAGAATGTTGCTCAATAGGCACATTCCAGCCATCAAGAGGGCTGCCAGGGCAAAGTCGACGGCCAGGCGGGCTGCTCGCAACTTTCTGTCCGCCAGCCAGGCAAACACGTGTAGTCGGCGGGTCTCGGCATGCTGTTCAAGCTCCACGCGTGCGACTGCACTCACACCGATCCGATGGTCTACTGCCGCCTCGCCGACCAATTCAGCACGCAGCCCCACTCCGGGAACCGCGGGACGCAGCGCGAGCAGCGCAGCCCCTATCGAGGCCATCAGCAGCAGGCACATCAAGACCAGAAGGAACATCCCGATCAGGGGCATGTCGCGTGTACTGGACAGGACGGCGATCCCGGCAGCCAGCAGGCCGCCGGCTATTCCGCATAGGGCTGTTGCTTTCGTGTCCGCCCGTTGCACCTCGACGAAGGCGCGTTCTGTGCGTCCTTGCAGTCGCTCCATCTCCGTCGGAACACTGCTTGGCTCGTGCATGCTGTCCCCACACCCCTCCGCAACCGTCGTGCGCTCGTTATGGAAGTTGCCAGCCTGGTCGCAGTCGCCGAGTGACGATGCCTACCGCAGGGCACGAGGAGTGGTGGCTGCCTCACTCCACAGTCTTCTGTGGCCGGTAGTAACGAAGGCGGAGGTTGGTGCCAGCGGCGGAGCCCGGGCAGCGTCACTGTCCTGCCCAGCAATACATCCATCGGTGGGGTCTGCTGCACGACCAGGTGGCATCTGCCTTGGTCAGGATCATGATCAGCGCCTTGCCGGACAGTCCGAGAGGTGGGCCATGCGCGACGACTGCCCGAACTTTTCTGGGTTCGAGAACGTTTACCTGGAGGACGGCTACGCCCCTTGACGTCGTGGTCCGCCCTGCGATCTTCACTCTCCAACTCGATCTACTGCTCTTGCAGTCACACCTCGATTGGCGACGTCCGATGCCGGGGGAACGTGCCTGCTTCCGACCAAGTGGGCAGCTCGCTGGGGACTGTCGCCGAGGTGGACGGTCTTACGTTCCCCCACGGGTCGTAGGCGCTTATCCCGACGCTCCGCCCATTGGTCCAGGCGCTCGTCTTCAGGGTCGGCCACCGTCGCTCCTTGGTGCGTGAGGTGCTACACGGGCAGGTCCCAGGACGGGCCTTCGGGAGTGCACATCCATACCCGCTGTGTGCCGTCCGCTTCCACGGTCAGACCGAAGCCGGACTGCGCGGGTGATCCGGCACTCTGCCAGGTGGTGAGGGCGGCTTCCACCCGGTCCCAGAGGTTGAGCGGGCCGTGTTGGTGCACGTTCCAGCTGTCTCCGGTCGGTTCGGTCCATGCCTGTGATCCGGTGGCGACGTCCACCAGGATCACGCCGGTACCGGTGGTCATGAGTTCGGCGGACGGCGCGGCGAGCTGGGCGAGAAGCTGGCCGGTCCAGTCCTCCAGGAGGGCAGGGTCCACGCGGGTGGGGCGCGTGGTGCCGGGGTGCTGGTGGAAGGTGGGGCGGGGCGGGCGTTCGTGGGGACGGGCGAGCATGTAGTTGATCTGGTCGGTGTGGAAGCGGCCGGTGGCGGTGCCGTCGTCGTGGACCGTGAGGCGGACCAGGCCGGAGGCGAGCATCCATCCGCTGATGGTGGTGGTGATGGTGCCGCCGTCGCGTACCTGGTAGAGCCACGCCGGGGGGATGTGGCGGACGGCGCAGGTGGCCACGATGTGGTCGTATTCGGCGCCGTCCTTGTGTCCGGCGAGGCCGTCACCGGTGATGAGGGTGGGCTGGTAGCCGGCGGAGTGGATGTGGTCGGCCGCCGCGGCGGCCAAGCTTGGGTCGTATTCGATGGAGTACACGTTCTTGTCGCCCAGGCGGCTGGTCAGGATGGCGGTGGAGTAGCCGGTACCTGTGCCGATCTCCAACACCTTGTCACCCTCTTGGATCCGCGCGAGGTCGAGCATGCGCACGATCAGCGATGGCAGCGTGCTGGACGAGGTAGGGCGGCCGGTGACAGGTCCTGCCGCGTCGGCTGCGGCGGTGCCGTCGACCTGGGTTACCCAGGTGGTGTCCTGGTAGACGAGCCCCAGCCACTCGCCGGGGTCGGTCTGGTCACGGAGCACGGGGGCCCACTGGTGGCCGTCGAACTGGAACAGGCCGCCACCGATGAACAGCTCGCGTGGCACCGTTTCGAGGGCGGTACGCCATACCGGGTCGTTGACGGGGACGGAGGCGGCGAGTTGGCGGCGCAGGGCGATCGGGTCGGTCATGCGGGGGCTCCGTGCTGTAGGTGGTTGGCGATGGCGCGGGTGATCCGGGTGGTGATGTGGCCGGGGAACCATGCCCATTGACCGTTTGGGTTGCACTCGTACCAGTGCCACACGCCCCCGCGGTCCAGGCCGAAGTCGAAGGCGCCGAAGACGAGGCCGAAGGCGTCCAGGTAGGCGCTCACGCCCTTGGTGACCTCTGGAGGGACGGGAACGGGCGTGTAGGTGAGCTCGCCGTAGTGGCGGCGCCAGTCCACGCCGGGTGAGCCGTCGATACGGACGGCGGTGAGATGGTCGCCGACGGCGGTGAGGCGGATGTCGGCGGTCTTCGTGACGCGCTGCTGGAGGGGGTGCGCGGTGTGGCGTATCTGCTGGTCGATCTGGTCGGGGGTGACGTCCTCGATCCACACCGTCAGTGGGCGGCCGGTGTCGTCGGTGTACTCGGTTTCCCTGAGTGGCTTGTAGAGGACCGGCCCGTGGTCGGCGGCGAAAGTGCGGGCGTGGCCGGGGTCGTTGGTGACGAGCGTGGGCGGCACGATAAAGCCGCAGGCGGCGGCAGTGGCCAGTTGCGCCGGCTTGTACTCGGCATTCCGGTTGCACCAAGGATGGTTCAAGTAGCGGGCGCCGGGGATGGCGGCGAGGATGCCGCCGAGTCCGTAGCGGGCTTCTTCGACGGCCCATCGGCCGGTCTGCTCGTCCATGGCGAGGTCGGCGGTGTAGGGGGTGGGTCGCCGCCAGTACACCGAGCGGACGTCCCCCAGATCGATGCTCCGGGATCCGGTGGCGAGGGTGCCGCCGGGCCCGACGCTGTCGAAGGTGCCAGACAGGGTCACCTCGCGGGGGAAGTCGCCGGGGTCCAGGCGGACCACTGGCACGCGGCGCCGGTTCAGTTCGGTGATCACTTCGTCCGCGGTCGCGTCATCCAGGCGCGTGACGATGAGGACCGGCGGCCCACCCCCGGCCATCAGTCGGAGTCCCCGTTCTGGTCGCTGCCCTGGTCCGGGGTGCCGTCCAGGCTCGTCTTCGAGCTCGTCTCCTGCGACGTCTCCGACCGCTTGTGCTTGGCCTCCATCGTCAGCGGTGAGCCGTCGAGGTCGCCCCACACGGTGACCTGCGTGTCCGGGTCGAGGACGGGCTGGGCGGCGGGGAGGACGGACGCAGCCGGGTACGGCCGCATGCGTCCGAGCCCCCAGGGGGCGACCTGATCCAGTGACGCCAAGGGCTGCTGCATGAGTCTCCTTCGTCTCTCAGGTGATCCAACGGTGTCACTCGCCGTCTGGTGGTTCCAGATGGCGAGGAGGGCCCGGTCGGGGTGGCAGGTGCGAACGAGCGAGCCCCGGCCGGGGGCTCAGGGGCCGCCCGTCCCAGGGGACTTGGGCGGGCGGCCAGGTGATCCCCGACGGGGGACCAGGCCCGCGCTGGTGCGGCGGGTGCAGCGCGCGAGGTTTGCTGCCGTGCCGCCCCGGTGGCCGGGTGCGGGGCGTGGCGGCCGTGCAGACGGCCGGCCCAGGGGCGGGGATCACGGGGTGGATCGTGGGCCGCAGCGGCAGGTGTGCAGCCTGTCCAGGTGGACGGCGGTGCGGACTGTTGCCGGGGGCTCGGCGTCTGGGACGGCATACGTGGCGGTTGCTGTGGCGGTCCCGGTCTCGCTGGACACGATCGACGCCACCAGCCCGAGGCTGACGACGACGGCGCCCATAAGGCTCGCCCTGGCGGTCACGCCATCCGGTTCTGGCATGCGGTGGCGGCCGGTCACCGGTCAGCCGCCTTGATCACGATCTCAGCCCAGACCCTTTTCCCCCAGGGAAGGAGGTCGGTTCCCCAGCGGACTGAAAGGAGGTCGACCAGGAGCAGGCCCCTGCCGCCGAGGGCGTCCGGCTCGGGATGATGCAGCTCGGGTATGCAGCGGCGGGACTTGTCGACCACGGTGACGCGGAGCCGGTCAGGCGTCGGCTGCTCCGCGATCACCCGGACACTGTGTGAGTGACCGTGCCGGATCGCGTTCGTGATCAGCTCGGACATGAGGAGCGTGCCGGTTTCGGCGGCGTCCTGGTCCAGGCCCCATCCCGTGCACGCCTGGCGGAGCATCTGACGTGCTGCCGGAACGCTGGCGGCCTCGCTCGCGAGGGTGACGCTCTGACGTGGGTACTGCGGGCCTGGTCTCACCTGTTTGTCAGTCATGGTCATCGTCACGCCTTGGTCGGGGCGGTCGGGGGATGCCCCGCTCGCGTGCCTCGGGGGAGAAGCCTGCGGGCGGGGCCGCCGTCGGGGCGCGTTCCCGGGTGCACTCCCCGGCGGCCGATAGGTAGTCAACGCCCGAGGAAGGGGATGGGGAGACTCCAGAAGGTGACTCCAACATGGAGTCAGGACTGGCGCGTTGGCTCTAGCATCGGTTCCATCCGCTACTCGGGGAGTTGCAGATGCACCGCCTGTCACCGGATCCGCGTGAGGTCGTCGCCGGTCTGCTCGGGGATGAACGCCTGCTCAGGGCGTGCGCCGAGCGAGACATGGGCGCGGTGTTCCGGATGCTCAATGCGCGTGGGGTCAGTACGCGGCGCATCGCTGCTGCCGTCGACATCACGCAGGGGCGTCTGTACGACTACATGAACGGCAAGAGTCGGGTAGAGAAGCTGACTCTGTTCGAGCAGATCGCCGATGCCTTCCACATCCCGGGTCATCTGCTGGGGCTGGCTTGCCGGTCGTGGGAGCCCGTGCCGGCAACTGCGGAGCATCAGCGGGCGGACCATCCGCCGCCGGACGGTGACGATCTGGTGGCCATGGACCACTTCCGCAGTGCGGACCGGCAGACCGGCGGCGGCCGGTTGTACGGCGCCGTCGTCCGGCACCTGTCGGACCGGGTGGCGCCCCGATTGGTCGACCTGGGCAGCGGTCCGCAGGTGTTCGCCGCGGCAGCCGCGCTGACCGAGATGGCCGGGTGGATGGCGCACGACTCCGGGCGCGACGACCATGCCGCACAGCACTTCGCCCGCGCGCTTCCCCTGGCCCGGACGTCGGGTGACATGCCGTTGGCCGCCCACGTTGCCGCGAGCAGCAGCCATCTTGCGCGGGAGAGCGGAGACACGGCCGGGGCCATTGGATGGGCGCGGACCGGACTGGACCTGGCAGCGCAGGGTCCCCGGATTCCGGCGCTGACGGCACGACTGCACACGATGCAGGCGCGGGCCCTGGCGGTCGCCGAGCAGCGCACCCCGGCCGCCCGTGCGCTGGGGGCCGCACACGGTGATCTCGACGCGGCGGCGGCTGCTGGTCATCCTTGGCTGAGCCCGTTCGATGCCGCCGCCATGGCCAGTGAGGCGGCGCTGATCACGCGCGACCTGGAGCAGTACGACCAAGCGCTGGCATATGCGGAACAGGCTGTGGAGCTGCGGGAGGCGGGGCGGGCTCGATCGTTGGCTCTGAGCCGGATCACTCTGGTGGACGTCCACGTGCGCCGAGGCGACCTGGACGCCGCGGTGCACGTCGGCCACGACTTGCTCAGCACGAGCCCCACGCTCGGTTCGGTTCGGGTGGTGCAGCAGCTCGACGGGCTGCGCCGTCTGCTGGAGCCATACCGGGGGTACGCGCCGGTAAAGGAGTACCTGACGCGGTTCGATGATGCGCGCCGCGCCAGAATGCTCCTGCTGGCCGATCTGATCCCGCCGCACCCGGGAGGCACCACCGCATGAGGGGCACCGCACCCGACCCCGCCGACACCGACGCCTGGAACGCCTATCTCGCGGAGGGCAACGCCCGCCAGGCCCGCAAGCGCGTGGCGGCCGATGTCCTGCTGAGGGACCCGGACGGTCGCGTGCTGCTGGTGAACCCCACCTACAAACCCGGCTGGGACCTGCCCGGCGGGATGGCGGAGGCCAACGAACCACCGGAGGACGCGGTGCGCCGGGAGCTGATCGAGGAACTCGGCCTGCACGTCAACCTGCTCGGGCTGCTGGTCGTGGACTGGGTTGCCCCACACGGCCCCTGGGACGATCAGATCGCGTTCATCTTCGACGGCGGCACGCTCGACCAGGAGCAGGCCCACCGGCTACGCCCGCGGGACGAAGAGCTGTCGGAGGCCGCGTTCGTCACAGCCGCCGACGCCGTCGGTCGACTTCAGGACCGGATGCGGCGCCGGTTCGAGCACGCCTTGAAGGCGCTGGAGGCGGGACGCCCGCTGTACCTCCGAGACGGCACACCCGTCATGTGCGACAGTGCGCAGCGTCCTGCGCAACAACGTTGAGCCGCGGCCCGAGCCGATGCGCAGACCCTGCGCAGCGAATTGAGCCGCCGGTCCCCGCTCCGTGCGCAGTCGGGCGGTGAATGCGCACAGTTGGGGATGGACGGCATGCGCAGCGCTGTGACCTGCTGTGGTCTGGCCCACGGTCAGGCATGGACTGCGCCATGGTCAGGCCGACCATGGCGCATGGTCGGCCTGTGGTCAGGTCTGCGCAGGCCCGGTACCGGGATCGGACGAGTCGTGCGCAGGGTGTCGATCGGCCGTGCGCTGGCGGCGCCTGGACGTCCAGGCGACTCGTTGCGCAGGGTCCTGGACGGGCCGCCAGACGGGTGCGGAGGGGCCGTGCTGCAGCAGGTCGGTCATCGGCGCGGCCAGCACAGGGACGTCGTGCAGGAGAAATCCCGCCTCGAGTGCTTTGGCTGCCGCGTGGAGGGCGTGGATGCGGTTGTCGACGCCGGCGGGGCCGGTGGCGTCCAGGACGAACAGCAGCCGGGGGAAGAGCGGGTAGCGGCGCCGCCAGTCCGGTTCTGTCCGGAAGCTGTCGGCCGGACGGGAGCGGCCGGGCGGGGGAGCGGAGATGTAGGAGTGGAGGCGGCTGTAGGTGCCGAGTTTCGCTGCGAGCCGTTCCGGGCCCATGGTCGCCCGGTCGACCTCGACGAACGCTCGCAGCATCGCCCCGTTGCCCTCCTGGTAGAACAGCAGGGCGTCGGGGATGACGGCCTCCCCACCCCCGAGGGGATGGTGGACCTCCGGTATCCAGTCCAGCGGCCGGCAGACGTCGCCTCGGGCGCGGGCGTCCTGCTGGAACGTGACGCCGACTTCGGTCACGGCCAGGGCGTGCGCCACCCGCAGCCGCGCGGCGCTCGGATCGGCGATCAGCCGGGGCGGAGCAAAGTCCCGCAACTCCGGCCACTCGGAAGCGACCTGCACGCCGTAACGGGTGGCGAACCACGCCCGATGACGCCCGGCCTGAGGCAGCGTCACCCACTGTACTAACCCCTCCTCGCGCAGCTTCACAAGCCGCCGTCGAGTCTGCTCGATCCGCACCCCAGGTGCGATCACCCGGTGCAGCTGCTTCGTCGTCACCAGCCGGTACTGCGCCACCACAGCCAGCGCCAGCCGGTCGCCCATGGCCGCGTCCAGGTCCAACGGCATCCTCGCCACCTCCCGCACCGGCGCCGGCCTTTCCGGCTCCGTGTACCGCCACCACAGCAGCCGACCGCGACCACACCGCCGACCGTGAGCACCTGACCACAGGCACGATCCGATGACCCCGCCCCCAACCCCTCCCGTGACTTCACTGAAAACCCCTGCCGCAACCCCTCCGACAATCGGCCGTACTTCTCCGACACCTGGTGATGTATCTGCAGGTCACCAGGCCATTCCGCGCATGGTCGGGTGCGGGACATCCCCCTCTGCACACCACACACCCAGCCCAGGACCAGAAAGAAAGGAGAAGGGACGGGACGGGTGGGCGGCGAGCCTCGGGGGATCGGGGGCGCCTTCGACTCTTCGCGCGTCGGCCAGTGGCCTCCGCGACGACGTGCTGCCGGCTGCGCGCGAGTGCTCCGGGTTCGTGTACACGGCGTGCGGCGAGGACACGGCGGTGCCCGCGAGGAAGGTGTACCCGTGCCGATGTTCACGCCCTCGTCCCGGGGGGATCGGTGAACGGCTTGCGCCGGAACCTCGACACGAACGCACGTGCACACGCATCACGAAAGCACAGTGACGACCAGTTCCGATTTGCCGCGTCCCACGCATGCCCCACGTACGTAGAGTGGGGTCATGCAGCTCCGGTACAGCTTCCGCCTGTACCCGGACACCGGCCAGCAGACTGCTTTGGCGAAGGCGTTCGGATGCGCCCGCGTTGTATTCAACGACGCGGTGCGCGTCCGTGAGGACGCGCGCAGGGCAGGTCTGCCGTTCCCGAAGGCCGGACAGCTGTCCCGACAGCTGATCACTGAGGCTAAGCGGACGAAGGAACGGTCCTGGCTGGGCGAGGTCTCCGCGGTGGTACTCCAACAGTCCCTGCGGGACGCCGAGACCGCGTATCGCAACTTCTTCGCCTCCCTCAGGGGCACCCGCAAGGGACCGAAACTGGGCCCGCCACGCTTGAAGTCCCGCAAGGACGCCCGGCAGTCGATCCGGTTCACCGCCAACGCCCGCTGGAAGATCACCGGCAGCGGCCGTCTGAACCTGCCGAAGATCGGCCCGGTGAAGGTGAGATGGTCCCGCACCCTGCCCGCCATACCGTCCTCGGTCACCGTGATCAAGGACGTGGCGGGCAGATTCTTCGCTTCCTTCGTCATCGACACCGACCCCGTCGAAGACTCCGCACGGATGCCCGACACCGACCGCACCATCGGCATTGATCTAGGCCTGACGCACTTCGCCGTCCTGTCCACCGGCGAGAAGATCGGCTCTCCCAGGTTCCTGCGCCGGGCGGAGAAGAAGCTCAAGAGGGCCCAGAGGGAGCTGTCCCGCAAGCAGAGGGGATCGAAGAACCGCGCCAAGGCCCGTCTCAAGGTCGCCCGCACCCACGCCACAGTCGCCGATGCCCGCCGGGAGTTCCACCACCAGCTCTCTACGAAGCTGATCTCCGAGAACCAAGGGATCGCCGTGGAAGACCTGTCGGTGGCGGGACTGGCCCGCACCAGGCTGGCCAAGTCCGTCCACGATGCCGGCTGGACATCGTTCGTGAATATGCTGGAGTACAAGGCGAAGCGGTACGGCCGCACCCTGGTAGCGATCGGGCGGTTCACACCGACCTCGCAGACGTGCTCCACCTGCGGCGCGGTGGACGGGCCCAAACCCCTGTCCGTGCGGGAGTGGACCTGTGCCACCTGCAGGACGGTCCACGACCGGGATATCAATGCCGCACTCAACATCAAACAGGCCGCCGGACTGGCGGCATCGGCCTGCGGAGCGCCGGTAAGACCAGAACTCGTTCTGGCACAGCGCGAAGAAACAGGAAGCCACGGATTCCCGACAGGACCCCGTGCCGCATAGCGGCACAGCAACCAGTCGAGAAGGCCAGAATCCTCGCCCCTCAGGGCGAGGAGCATGTCAAGAGGTGCTCCAGTGCCAGCACCCCTACCTGCGCCCGCGCACCGACATGCCGAGCGGACTGTTCCCGGACGGCAGTCTGGGCCACGCGGACGGCCAACTGCTCGGCTATCTGCGGGCGGAGCCCGAGCTGACCCTGGTCGCCTACTCGCCGCTGGTGGGCGGCGCCTACACCCGTACGGACAAGCCGCTCCCGCCGGACTACGACCACCCCGGCACCCCGGCCCGCCTGGCCGTGCTGCGCGAGGTGGCCCACGAGACGGGGGCGACCGTCAACCAGGTCGTCCTGGCCTGGCAGTTGGGCGGTCCGCTGCCCGTCGTACCGCTGGCCGGGGCGTCCTCGGTGGCGCAGCTGGAGGAGAACCTCGCAGCCGTGGAACTGGAATTGACGGACCGTCAGCGAGCTCGGCTGGACGGGGCGCACTGACCCGGTGCCTGCCGTCGTCAGGGATACGCCCGACCGCAGCGGGTAGGTCTGGAAGCCGACCCGGCGTTCCCCCCCCCGTCGCACAGTGAGGTGCAGGCATGATGGATCGCTCTTCGCACGTCCGCTCCCGCAGATGGGCCCCCGTGGCGGCGCTGGCCGCCACGGCGGCCCTGATCCTCGCGGGCTGCTCCAGCGGTTCAGGCGGCAAGAAGTCCGAGGAGGGCGGGGACGGCGCGGCCGCGGGCAAGGCCGGCACGCCCGCGATGACCGTCGCGCTGGTCACCCATCAGGCCCCGGGCGACACCTTCTGGGACATCGTCCGCAAGGGCGCGCAGGCCGCCGCCGACAAGGACAACATCAAGCTCGTCTACTCCGCCGACCCGAACGCCGGCAACCAGGCCAACCTGGTCCAGAACGCCATCGACCAGAAGGTCGACGGCATCGCGATCACCCTGGCCAAGCCGGACGCGATGAAGGCCGTCGCGAGCAAGGCGGAAGCGGCCGGGATACCCGTGGTGGGCCTCAACTCCGGTCTGAGCGACTGGAAGGACCTCGGTCTGATGTCGTTCTTCGGACAGGACGAGAGCGTGGCGGGCGAGGCGTTCGGCAAGAAGCTGAACGAGGTCGGCGCCAAGAACACCGTCTGTGTGATCCAGGAACAGGGCAACATCGGCCTCACCCAGCGCTGCGACGGCCTGAAGAAGACCTTCCGGGGCACCACGCAGACCCTCTACGTCAACGGCACCGACATGCCGTCCGTGAAGTCCACCATCACCGCCAAGCTGAAGCAGGACGGCGCGATCGACTACGTCGTCGCCCTCGGCGCGCCGTACGCGCTGACCGCGGTGCAGTCGGTCGCGGACGCGGGCGGCAAGGCGAAGATCGCCACCTTCGACCTCAACAAGCAGCTCACCAGCGCCATCTCCAAGGGCGACATCCAGTTCGCCGTCGACCAGCAGCCCTACCTCCAGGGCTACTTGGCGGTGGACTCGCTGTGGCTCTACAAGAACAACGGGAACTACAGCGGCGGCGGGGAGCAACCGGTGCTGACCGGTCCGGCCTTCGTCGACAAGACCAACGTCGACAAGGTCGCCGCGTTCGCCGCGAAGGGCACCCGCTGAGATGACCCGAGCAACGGCACCGGCGGCGAGCGCCTCGCCGCCGGCCCCGCCGGCCGGCCGCACGGACGGCCGCGGCACCCGGCGTTCCCCGGTGCGCAGGCTGCTGGCCCGCCCGGAGGTGGGCGCGCTGATCGCGGCGATCGGCGTGTACGTCTTCTTCTTCGCCGTCGCCCCCTCGTTCCGTACCACGGGCGCCCTGTCCACGGTCCTCTACCAGGCGTCCGTCATGGGCGTCATGACGCTGCCGGTGGCCCTGCTGATGATCGGCGGCGAGTTCGACCTGTCCGCCGGTGTCGCGGTCACCACCTCGGCGCTGACCGCCGCCATCCTGAGCTTCCAGCTCACGGTGAACGTGTGGACCGGCGTGGCCGTGGCCCTGGTCGTCTCCCTGGCCGTCGGCGCCTTCAACGGCTGGCTGCTGATCAGGACGGGCCTGCCCAGCTTCCTGGTGACCCTGGGTTCCTTCCTGATCCTCCAGGGCTCCAACCTCGCCGTCACCAAGATCTTCACCGACAACGTCGCCAGCGACTCGATCGCCGACATGGACGGCTTCGACCAGGCCAGGAAGGTCTTCGCCTCCGAGTTCACCGTCGGGGGCGTCGACTTCAAGATCACCATCGTCTACTGGCTGGTGCTCGCCGCGGCCGCCACCTGGCTGCTGCTGCGCACCCGGTTCGGCAACTGGATCTTCGCGGCCGGCGGCGACCAGGACAGCGCCCGCGCGGTCGGCGTGCCCGTCGACCGCACCAAGGTCGTCCTCTTCATGGGGGTGGGGGCCGGCGCCTGGTTCGTCGGCATGCACCTGCTGTTCTCGTTCGACACGGTGCAGTCCGGCGAGGGCGTCGGCAACGAGTTCCTCTACATCATCGCCGCGGTCATCGGCGGCTGCCTGCTGACCGGCGGCTACGGCTCGGCGATCGGCCCGGTCATCGGCGCCTTCATCTTCGGCATGGTCAACCAGGGCATCGTCTACGCCAACTGGAATCCCGACTGGTTCAAGGCGTTCCTCGGCGTGATGCTCCTGGTCGCGGCCCTCGTCAATCTGTGGGTCCGCCGCACGGCGACCCGGAGGTGAACATGACTACCAACGGCAACGGTCCGCACGGCAACGGTCCGCACGGCGGCGTCCGTGAGGGCATCGCGCCCGAGCAGGCCGCGCCCGTCGTCGAACTCCGGGGCGCGGGCAAGTCCTACGGCAACATCCGTGCCCTGCACGGAGTCGACCTGGCGGTCCGCCCCGGCCGGGTGACCTGCGTCCTGGGCGACAACGGCGCGGGCAAGTCCACCCTCATCAAAATCATCTCGGGGCTGCACCGGCACACCGAGGGCGAACTTTTCGTCGACGGCGAGCCGGTGCGCTTCAGCACCCCGCGCGAGGCCCTCGACCTGGGCATCGCCACCGTCTACCAGGACCTCGCCACCGTCCCGCTCATGCCGGTGTGGCGGAACTTCTTCCTGGGCTCGGAGATGACGCGTGGCCGCGGGCCCCTGCGCCGCCTCGACATCGAGGGGATGAAGCGGACCGCGGACGAGGAACTGCGCACCATGGGCATCGTCCTGGAGGACCTGGAGCAGCCCGTCGGCACGCTCTCCGGCGGCCAGCGCCAGTGCGTGGCGATCGCCCGCGCCGTCCACTTCGGCGCCCGGGTGCTGATCCTGGACGAGCCGACGGCCGCGCTCGGCGTCAAGCAGTCCGGCGTCGTGCTCAAGTACATCGCCGCCGCCCGCGAGCGCGGTCTCGGCGTCGTCCTCATCACCCACAACCCGCACCACGCCTACATGGTCGGCGACCACTTCTGCGTGCTGCGCCTGGGCACCCTCGAACTCAGCGCGGACCGCGACGAGGTGAGCCTGGCAGAGCTCACCGACCACATGGCCGGCGGCGCCGAGCTCGCCGCGCTCAGGCATGAACTGGCCCAGGTCCACGGAGTCGACGTGGAGGAACTGCCCGAGGCGTAGCGCGTGGGCGCGTGCCATCCGCGCCCTTTCCGCGCCCGGACGGCGTGCGGCCGTGGCGCGGGCGTCGCGCCGTCGTCGGGAGGCGGCGGTGCGTGGCCGCTCTTATGCTGAGGGGATGCGGGGCCGTCCGGCCTTCGCCGTGCGAGGCGACGACCAGGCGGATCCGCTTCCTTCTGTCTCCGCACGGAGGAGCTGGCCCATGACGCACGCGGGTACACGACTGCGCAGGGGAGCCGTCCTCGCCACCGCGGTGGGGATGCTCATGGTGCCGGTCGCCGGAGGGGCGGCCCTGGCCGCGCCACCGACCGGACCGGACACGGCCACCGCCGCCGTCCCGCGGCTGCCGTCCCCCTCCGCCGGCGGCGTCCGCGATCTCACCCCGGCCGTGCAGCGGCTGTTGGACGCGACCGTGCAGCATGTGATCAAGGAGGCGGGCATCCCCGGCGCGAGCGTCGGCATCTGGACACCCGACCAGGGGCAGTACGTGAAGGCCTTCGGCGTCGCCGACAAGAGCGACGGCCGGGCCATGTCGACGGACCTGTACACCCGTATCGGCAGCGAGACCAAGACGTTCACCGTCACGGCGCTGCTGCAACTGGTCGACCAGAAGAAGGCCGGCCTCGACGACACGATCGACCGGTACGTCGACGGCGTGCCCAACGGCGACCGGATCACCCTGCGCCAACTGGCCGGGATGCGCAGCGGCCTGTTCAACTACACGGACGACGACGGCTTCTTCAAGGCCCTCACGTCCGACCCGCAGCGGTCCTTCACCCCGCAGCAACTCCTCGACTACGCGTTCAAGCACCCGGTGCTGTTCGAGCCGGGCCAGAAGTTCGACTACTCCAACACCAATCTGATCCTGCTCGGCCTGGTCGTCGAGAAGCTCTCCGGGCAGAACGTCGAGGACTACATCCACGACCACATCCTGAAGCCGGCCGGGATGGACCGCAGTCTCCTCCCGACCGGGGCCGAGTTCCCCGAGCCGCACGCGCAGGGCTACACCGACCAGACCGCCACCGGGCAGGTCGAGGACGCCGCGGGCTGGAACACCTCCTGGGCCTGGACCGCGGGAGCGATGGTCTCGACCCTGGACGACCTGCGGATCTGGGCGCGGACGGTCGCCACGGGCGTCCTGCCGGACGGCAGCGCCATGGTCAGCCCCGCCGTCCAGAAGCAGCGGCTGACCACTCCGGCGACCTCGGTCCCGGGTGTCGGCTACGGCCTCGGCATCTTCGACGTCAAGGGCTGGATCGGCCACAACGGCTCGCTGCCGGGCTACGAGTCCCTGACCGTCTATCTCCCCTCCGCGCAGGCGACGCTGGTCGTGCTGATCAACACCGACATCGACCACGACGGCACCGAGCCGAGCACCGTCCTCGGCGAGGCGATCACGAAAATCATCTCTCCCGACCATGTCTTCAACCTTCCGGCGGAACCCGCGGCCCGGTGAGACACGTCGAAGCGGTGAGGGAGCCCGCGTGCCGGACACGCGGGAGGACATCGTCACGGGGAGGCCGAGTTGACGCACACGGAGCACGACGAGACGGCGCCGGAGACCGCCGAGGCCCTGCGGCGGGCGCGATTCGGCGCCCTGCCGGAGCGGGTCCGGCCGCAGGACACGGTCGAGGAACGGCCGGCCACCGCGCCGGACCCGGCGCGCAACGCCTACGACCCGGACGAGTGGCTGGTCCGCTACTGTCTGTGAGCCGACGGTGGCGGTGATGTGAGGCCCGGTCCGCCGGTCAGACGGACCGCACCTCGTCGACCCGTACCGGCCGGTGCTCGCGCAGCGACAGTGCGCACGCCTCCGCGACCCATCCGGCCTCCAGCGCGTCCGCGATCGGGCACGGGGAGGGCCGGGTGCCGGCGACGACCTCGGTGAACGCGGCGAGTTCGGCGCGGTAGGCGTCGCCGAAGCGGTCCATGAAGAAGTCGTGCGGGAGGCCGGCCGGGAAACGCGCGCCCGGTTCCACCGAGCGCAGCGGCAGTTTGTCGTCGAGGCCGACGGCGATCGAGTCCGAGAAGCCGTGCAGCTCCAGCCGGACGTCGTAACCGCGGCCGTTGTGGCGGCTGTTGGAGACCAGGGCGATGGTGCCGTCGTCCAGGGTGAGGATCGCGCCGGTGGTGTCGGCGTCACCGGCCTCCCGGATGAAGTCGGCACCGCGGTTGCCGCCGACCGCGTACACCTCGGTCACCTCACGGCCCGTCACCCAGCGGATGATGTCGAAGTCGTGCACGGAACAGTCGCGGAAGATGCCGCCCGAGGCGGCGACGTACGCGGCCGGCGGCGGCGCCGGGTCCAGGGTGGTCGACCGGACCGTGTGCAGCCTGCCCAGCCCGCCGGACCGGACGGCCGCGCGGGCGGCGGCGAAGCCCGCGTCGAAGCGGCGGTTGAAGCCGATCTGGACCGGGACGCCACGGCCCCGGACCGCCTTCATCACCTCGACGCCCTCGCGCACGGTGCGCGCGACGGGCTTCTCGCAGAAGACCGGGACACCCGCGTCCACGGCGGCCAGGATCAGCGCCGGGTGGGCGTCGGTCGCCGCCGCCACCACGACGCCGTCCACCCCGGCGGCCAGCATCTCCTCGGGCGAGTCCGCGACCTCGGCGCCGAACCGCTCGCCCGCCGCCTTGGCCGCCCGGGCGAACGGGTCGGCGACGACGAGCGACCGGACGGCATCCAGCCCGGCGAGGGTCTCGGCGTGGAAGGCGCCGATGCGGCCGAGGCCGAGGATTCCGATGCGCATGGGACGGACGCTCCTTGGGTGCGGGGGCGGGCGACGCCTGGCCGCCACTCTTGTCGGTACAAATACCCCGAACCCGCCTACCGCGACGCCACGTCGACCCAGGTGCCGTCCCGCGCGGACCGCGCCATCGCGTCCAGCGCGGCGGCGCTCGCCACGGCGTCGCCTAGGCCGGCGCCGTGCGCGGTGCCCTCGGCGACCGAACGCAGGAAGCGGTACGCCTCGATCACCTTCAGGTCGTCGTAGCCCATCGCGTTCGCGGCGCCCGGCTGGAAGGCGCCGAACTCGCCGTCGCCCGGTCCGACATGGCGCGTGGCCACCGGCTGGTCCTGGTAGGCCGTGCCACGGCTGACGCCCAGCTCGTCCATCCTGCGGAAGTCCCAGAGGACGGCGCCGCGGGTGCCGTGCACCTCGAAGCCGTAGTTGTTCTGCTCGCCGACCGAGACCCGGCAGGCCTCCAGGACACCGCGGGCGCCGGAGACGAAGCGGAGCAGGCAGCTGACGTAGTCCTCGTTCTCGACCGGTCCGCACTCGCCGCCCGCGGCCCGCTCGTGCCCGGCCGTCGCGCCGGGCGGGCGGGGCCGCCGCGGCACGAAGACGGCTGTGTCGGCGGTGAGGGACGCGATGTCGCCGAGCAGGTAGCGGGCCAGGTCCGCGCCGTGCGAGGCGAGGTCGCCCAGCACTCCGCTGCCACCCCGGCGGCGCTCGTACCGCCAGGTCAGCGCGGCCTCCGGATGGGCGGCGTAGTCGCTGAACAGACGGATGCGGACATGGGTGACGGCGCCGATCCCGCCGGCGGCGATCAGCTCGCGGGCGGCCTGGACGGCGGGTGCGGCGCGGTAGTTGAAGCCGACCGTGCCCTGCACTCCGGCCCCGGCGACCGCGTCCGCCACCGCGCGGGCGTCCGCCGCCGTCAGGCCCACCGGCTTCTCGATCCAGAGGTGCTTGCCCGCCTCGGCCATCGCGACCCCGATCTCCCGGTGCAGGAAGTTCGGTGCGGTGACGCTGACCGCCTCGACGCGCGGGTCGGCGGCCACCTCGCGCCAGTCGCGCACGGCGGTGGCGAACCCGAACTGCCCGGCGGCCTCCTCCGCCCGGCCCGGCACGTCGTCGGCGACCGCCACCAGCCGCGGAGTCAGGGGCAGGTGCGGATAGTGGTGCCGGACCCGCGCGTACGCCCGGGAGTGCACCCGGCCCATCCAGCCGAACCCGACGACGGCGACACCGAGCGTACGCAGCACCATGACAGCCCCTCCTGGACCGGTCCGGGTATCCGTCCGGCCCACCCTGGGCGCGGGAGACGCCGGTGTCAAAGACCCCGGTCGGCACCCGGCCCCGGTCGGCTCCCTCCGCGCGGTCCGGCCCCGCGCGGGCGCGGTGCCCGGTGGCCCGTCACAGGTTGATCGCGTACACCTTGCGCAGGGTCTCGTGGACCGTCCACGTCGTCCGGTCGCCCTCGCGCAGCACCGCCAGGTCACCCGGTCCGACCCGCAGCGTGGGCCCGCCCTCGACCTCGATCGTCGCCGAGCCGCTGACCACGACGAACAGCTCGTCGGCCTCCGTGTCGGTGACGACGCCGGGCGTGATCTGCCAGACCCCGCGGAGCTGCCGGCCGTCGTCCGACTCCCAGACCACCTTCCCGGTCACCTCGGGGCTGCCGGAGACGATCTGGGCGGGGTCGAGCGGCTCGGGTTCGAGCTCGGCGTCGGGGACGTGGACCACGAAGCTGGGGATCATGGGCCGACCCTAGCGAGCCGGTCCGCCGGACGGCCGCCGACAGGGTGTGCAGTATCGGCCCGGGCGGCGGGACACTTCGTCGGGGCCGCGCGCGCTGGCGCCGGCGCCCGGCGCGCGTGATCGTCGAGGTATGACCGACACCACGGCGACCGCCGACGCGCACCGGCACGACACCCTGGAGGCCGTCTTCTTCGGCGGTGTCTACGGCGCCGTACTGGCCAGCTCGATGGTCGCGGCGCTCACCCGGTACGGCCACACCGACCAGGCGGGCCGTCGCTACGACGCCGCCTGGCTGCTGGTCACGGCGCTCGCGTCGGCCCTCGCGCACGGCTACGCCCACTACGTCGCGGAGCGTCGGCCGCAGCGCCGCCGGGACCTGCTGCGCAGCCTCACCGACGAGTGGCCGCTGGTCGCCGCCGTGCTGCCCACGGTGGCGCTGCTGGCCGCGGCGGGCTGGGGCCGGCTGCCGCCGAACGGCGTGGAGTACCCGGCGTTCGCCCTGAACATGGCGCTGCTGTTCGCCCTGGGCCTGGTCACCTCGCGGCGCCTGCGGCGGTCCTGGATCAAGTGCGTGCTGGTCGGCCTGGGCGACGCGCTGCTCGGACTGGTCGTCGTGGTCGCGAACGCCCTCATCAAGTAGCGACCGGACCCCGCACCCGGCCGGTCGGCGGGCCGGCCGCACACGGCGCGCAAGGGTCACCCGGCACCGCCCCGGGACCGCGGCGCCGGCGAACCACGCGCGCCCTGGGGCGGATCATGCGCGCAATACAGCAGACAAAATTGTTGACAATCTTGTTTGGCTAGATTTAGGTTCGACAGGCACTCACTCAGGGAGGGCACATGCCGACAGAAGTCCGTCCGAGCACCGGGGAGCAGGCCAAGCAGCACGCGTTGACGCAGCTACGGCAGGCGATCCTGCACGGCGACATGGCACCGGCGCAGCGGTTGGTGGAGAACGAGCTCGCCGAGCAGTTCGGTGTGACACGGGCCAGCATCCGGGCCGCGCTCATCGACCTGGAGTCCCAGGGGCTCGTCGAGCGCATCCGCAACCGCGGTTCGCGGGTGCGGGTGGTGACCGTGGACGAAGCGGTCGCCATCACGGAGTGCCGCATGGTCCTCGAAGGACTGTGCGCGGCGAAGGCGGCCGTCGCGGCCAGCGACGATCAGCTGAACGAACTGACCGACCTCGGCACGGCCATGACCAAGGCCGTGGCCGACGGCGAGCCGGTGACCTACTCCGACCTCAACCACGAACTGCACGTCCGGATCCGGGAGTTCTCCGACCAGCGGACCGCCCAGGAACTGCTGGAACGACTCAACGCCCAACTGGTGCGACACCGATTCCAGTTGGCGCTGCGTCCCGGACGGCCGCAGCAATCCCTGAACGAGCACCTGGCCATGATCGAAGCGATCCGGGCCAGGGACCCGCAGGCGGCCGAAGCGGCCGTCCGCGCCCATCTCGACAGCGTGATCGAGGCGTTGCGCGACTGAAGCGCAGCCGACCGGCACACGCGGGACGGGCGCGTACCTGTCCATCAAGGCCGGTGAGCCGAGAGGGCGTGCCTGTGTCGGAAGGGTGCGCGCGCAGGCCCGACGGGCCGAGCGCGCCCGCCCCGTCGGCACAGGCGCCAGCGCCCGGCGGCCGACCGAGCCCGTAAGAAGGAGAGATCCCAGCAATGACGCATGGCAACGCGCCCGCCGGCCCACCACGCTCGACCCTCGTCATCACCGCGCACGCCGGGGACTTCGTCTGGCGTGCCGGCGGAGCCATCGCCCTGGCCGCCTCCCGGGGGGAGAAGGTCACCATCGCGTGTCTGACCTTCGGTGAGCGCGGGGAGTCCGCGAAGGCGTGGCGCGAGGGCAGGACGCTCGACGAGATCAAGGCGATACGCCGTGACGAGGCCGAGCGCGCCGCCGCCGCCCTCGGTGCCGAGGTCCGCTTCTTCGACGCCGGCGACTACCCCCTGGTCGCCACCGCCGAGCTGACCGACAAGCTGGTCGAGGTCTACCGCGAGACCCAGCCGGACGTGGTCCTCACCCACCCGGTCGAGGACCCGTACAACGGCGACCACCCGGCCGCGAACCGCATGGCGCTGGAGGCCCGCGTGCTCGCCCAGGCCATCGGCTACCCCGGTCCCGGCGAGATCATCGGCGCCCCGCCGGTCTTCTTCTTCGAGCCGCACCAGCCCGAGATGAGCGGCTTCAGGCCCGAGGTGCTGCTCGACATCACCGAGGTGTGGGACACCAAGCGCAAGGCCATGGAGTGCCTCGGCGCCCAGCAGCACCTGTGGGACTACTACACCGACCTGGCCGTCCGCCGCGGGGTCCAGCTCAAGCGCAACGCGGGCCCCAACCTGGGCCTGGCGCACAAGACCATGGCCGAGGCCTACATGCGTCCGTACCCGGAGATCGCCAAGGAGCTGGCATGAGCGGCGTGATCGTCACCGGACCGCCGAAGGCGGACGCCAAGGACGTCGACGCGCTGGCCGGCTTCGGCGTGGCCACCGTCAGCGAGGCGATGGGTCGCACCGGCCTGCTCGGCCCGGAGATCCGTCCCGTCCAGCAGGGCGTACGGGTCGCCGGCACCGCGGTCACCGTGCTCAGCTGGCCCGGCGACAACCTCATGATCCACGCCGCCGTCGAGCAGTGCGGCGAGGGCGACATCCTGGTGGTGACCACCACCTCGCCGTCCACCGACGGCATGTTCGGCGAGCTGTTCGCCACCGCGCTCCAGCGGCGCGGGGTGCGGGGCGTGGTCACGAACGCCGGTATCCGCGACACCCAGGAGCTGCGCGACATGGGCTTCGCGGCCTGGGCGCGGGCGGTCTCCTCGCAGGGCACGGTCAAGGCCACCGGCGGCTCGGTCAACGTGCCGATCGCCATCGACGGCCAGGTCGTCCGCCCCGGTGACGTGGTCCTCGCCGACGACGACGGCGTGGTGGTCGTCCCCCGCGAACGCGCCCGCGCCACGGTCGAGGCGTCCGAGGCCCGCGAGGCCAAGGAGGCCGGGACCCGGGCCGCCTTCCTCGACGGCGAACTCGGCCTGGACCGCTACGGCCTGCGCGAGACCCTCGTACGCCTCGGCGTCGAATACCGCAGCTACGAGGAGTACACCGGCGAGGGAGCCGGATCGTGACCGGCGGGTCCGAGGAGGTGCCCTGCCTGTTGATGCGGGGCGGCACCTCCAAGGGCGCCTACTTCCTGGCCGCCGACCTGCCCGCCGAGCCGGCCGCCCGGGACGCGCTGCTGCTGCGCGTCATGGGCAGCCCGGACGAGCGGCAGATCGACGGCCTGGGCGGGGCGCACCCGCTCACCAGCAAGGTGGGCGTGATCTCGCCGTCCGCCGACCCGCGGGCCGACGTCGACTACCTCTTCCTCCAAGTGGCCGTCGACCGGCCCGAGGTGAGCGACCGTCAGAACTGCGGGAACATCCTGGCCGGCGTCGGCCCGTTCGCGGTGGAGCGCGGCCTGGTCCCGGCGGGGCCGGAGCGCACCTCCGTACGCATCCGGATGGTCAACAGCGGCGACCTCGCCACGGCGACCTTCCCGACCCCCGGTGGCCGCGTCGACTACACGGGCGACGCCGAGATCTCGGGCGTACCCGGCACAGCCGCCCCCGTGACGATCGAGTTCCCGCCGGGCGCGGGCCCGCTGCTGCCCACCGGCAAGGTCCGGGACCTGATCGACGGCATACCGGTGACCTGCGTGGACAACGGCATGCCGACCGTGCTCATGGCCGCCGCCGACCTCAAGGTCACCGGCTACGAGAACCCCAAGGACCTGGAGGAGGACCTCGCGCTGGCCGACCGGCTGCGGGAGATCCGCCTGGCGGCGGGCCGGCTGATGGGGCTGGGCGAGGTCTCGGACACCACCGTGCCCAAGCTCACGCTGCTCGCCGCACCGCGTCACGGCGGCGCGATCACCACCCGGACCTTCATTCCGGTCCGCTGCCATCCGTCGATCGGGGTGCTCGCCGCGGCCAGTGTCGCCGCGGGCCTTCGGATCGAAGGGGGAGTGGGCGCCGAGCTCGCCCGGCTCCCGGCCCGGGGTGACCAGGTTCGCATCGAACATCCCACCGGATTCCTGGACATCGAAAGTAGCCTCGGGGCCGGACCCGACGGCCTGCCCACCGCCCGCCGCACGGCCGTCGTCCGCACGGCTCGCAAGATCTTCGACGGCACCGTGTTCCCCAGGTCCGCCGAGACGGGACCGTTCCGGTCCCCGGCACCGTGTGCCGCGCCCGCATCCGCACCATCCCGAGGAGGTCAGCGATGACCCCGCCGCTCGGCGACATCGCCCACATCGGCCACGCCCAGCTGTTCACCCCGGACCTGGACGCCAGCGTCGCCTTCTTCACCGACTACCTGGGCCTCACCGTCAACGGGCAGCAGGGCGACACCGTATATCTGCGCACCTTCGACGACTACGAGCACCACAGCCTGGTGCTCACCGCCCGCGAACAGCCCGGCCTCGGCCGGCTGGCCCTGCGCACCTCCAGCGAGGAGGCCCTGCACCGCCGGATCGAGGCGGTCGAGGCGGCGGGCGGCACCGGCCACTGGGCCGAGGACGAACCGGGCCTGGGCAAGGTGTACGTCACCACCGACCCGGACGGCCACGAGCACGCCCTGTACTGGGAGAGCGAGTACTACCGGGCCCCCGACGAGCTGAAGCCGGCCCTGAAGAACCAGCCGCAGGCCAAGCCGAACCGGGGCGTGGGCGTGCGGCGCCTGGACCACATCAACTTCCTGGCCGCCGACGTGCTCGCCAACGCCGAGTTCCAGCAGAACGTGCTGGGCGCCCGGCCCACCGAGCAGATCCGGCTCGACACCGGGAAGATCGCGGCCCGCTGGCTGACCTTCACCGACAAGTCGTACGACGTCGTCTACACCTCGGACTGGACCGGCTCGGCCGGCCGGCTGCACCACATCGCCTTCGCGACCGACACCCGCGAGGACGTCCTGCGCGCCGCCGACCTCGCCATCGACAGCGGGGTGTTCATCGAGACCGGTCCGCACAAGCACGCCATCCAGCAGACGTTCTTCCTCTACGTCTACGAGCCGGGCGGCAACCGGATCGAGCTGTGCAACCCGCTCACCCGGCTGGTGCTGGCCCCCGACTGGCCGCTGATCACCTGGACCGAGGCGGAGCGCGCCAAGGGGCAGGCCTGGGGCCTCAAGACGATCCAGTCCTTCCACACGCACGGCACACCGCCGGTCGCGTAACGGGGGCCTCCACGGGGGTGGGCGGCGCACCGAGGTGCGCGCCCACCCCTTCGCGCGTACGACGACGGATCCCCTCCAGCAGACCGTTGATGAGATTGTTGACAAAAGCGTTGACACTTCTGGGGGAGATCCTTAGCGTCTAGCGCACACCGGGTCGGCCGCACGAGCCGCGGCGGCCCTCCCCCGAGTCCTCGGTTCCGCCCGAGCGGGGGGACCCTCATCGAGTTCCTCCAGGGAACGCCTCCTGGACGAGAGGAAAACAAAGATGTCCTCCTCCCTCGCGCTGCCCGCCCGCGGCAGCAGACTGGCCTTCCTGGTCGTCGGTCTGTGCTGGCTGGCCGTCCTCTTCGACGGCCTCGACATGTTCATCTACGGCTCGGTGCTGCCGCACCTGCTCGCGACGAAGACCTTCGGCCTCACCCCCGACCAGGCCGGCGACCTCGGCAGCTACGCCACCTTCGGCATGCTGGTCGGCGCCCTCACCGCGGGCACCGTCGCCGACCGGATCGGCCGCAAGAAGCTCATGGTCGCCTGCGTGGCCCTGTTCTCGCTGGCCTCCGGCGTGTGCGCCCTGGCGGACAGCCTCGCGGTCTTCGGCCTGGGCCGGACCCTGGCGGGCATCGGCCTCGGCGGCCTGCTGCCCACCGCGATCAGCATGGTCTCCGACTACGCCCCCCGCGGCCGCGGCGCCATCGTCATAGGCCTGCTGATGACCGCCCACCACGCCGGCGGCATCCTCTCCGCCTACGTGGCCAAGTGGCTGGTGGAGCCGGTCGGCTGGCAGTCCGCGTTCTGGGTCTGCGTGACCCCGCTGCTCTTCGCCCCGGTGCTGGCCAGGTTCCTGCCCGAGTCGCTGAGCTTCCTGGTCGCCAAGGGCCGCACCGAGGAGGCCCGCGCGCTGGCCGACCGCTACGACGTCGAGCTGCCCGCGACCAGGTCGTCCGTCCGCCAGGGCGCGGCCGACCGCTGGAACGCGCTGGTCAACCTCTTCCGCGGGGGCGAGTGGACGCAGACCCTGCTGTACTGGCTGGCCTCCTTCGGCGGTCTGCTGCTGGTCTACGGCGTCGCCACCTGGCTGCCCACCCTGATGCGCGCCGAGGGCTACGAGCTCGGCTCGGCCCTGACCTTCGTGGTCGTCTTCAACCTCGGCGGCATCGTGGGCATGCTGCTGGCCGGCCGGGCCGCCGACCGCTTCGGCGCCCCGCGGGTCTCCGCGCTCTGGTTCGCGCTGACCGCCGCCGGAGTCTTCCTGCTCAGCGTGCACATGCCGATGAGCGTGACCATGGTGGTCGTCTTCCTCACCGGCGTCTTCCTCAACAGCGCCCAGACGATGATCTACGCGACCGTCTCGATCCGCTCCAACCCGGGCGACCGCGCCACCGCCGTCGGCTGGACCTCCGGCATGGGCCGCTTCGGCGCCGTCTTCGGCCCGTGGCTCGGCGGCCAGCTGCTCGCCGCGAACCACGGCGACTGGGGCTTCACCGCCTTCGCCCTGGCGGGCCTGTCCTCGATGGTCTTCATCGGGATCGCCGCCCTGCGCAGCACCAGGGCCGCGGGCACGGACAGCACGGAGCAGGAGCTGGTCGCCGCGCACTGACCGCGACCCCACCCGGACCCGGGGGACCACGAGGGACGCCGGCCACCGCAACCACGCGGGGGCCGGCGTCGCGCCTTTTTTGGGGGTGCCGGGCCGGGATCAGCCCATCTGGTCCGCGGCCGAGAGGTGTTCCACCGTCGTGCCCGTCTCCGTGAACGTCCGCGTGACGTGCCCGGAGGAGTACACCCACAGGATGCGCAGCGGACGGTCGCCGACGTTGCGGAAGAGGTGGGGGATCGGGGAGGGGATGTACGTCGTGTCGTACCGCTCCAGCCTGGTGACCTCGCCGTCGACCCACACCTCCGCCTCGCCGTCGAGGACCGTCACGTGCTCGTCGCAGTTGTGCGAGTGCAGCGGCGCGCCGGAGCCCACCGGATAGACGCTCATCCCGCTGGTGATGCGGTTCTCCCCGCCCGCCGACGGGGTCGTGATCAGCGGTGTCGTCACGACCGAACCGCCCCTGTCCAGCAGCGGCACGGACGCGACCTTGATGATCGTGGTCATCCGGGGTTCCCTTCCACTTCCGACGTGATGCGAGGAACGACGTTAGGTCGCGAGGGCGTGAACGGGTGCCCTCCGGCGTGCAGCTTTACCTTGCATTCCGAGGAGGGTGAGCAACCCGGACCCGGCTGTACCGTCACCTGTCACCGCACGGCTTCTCGACCCGTGAGGGAAACGCGCCGGAAAGAAAAGGCAGGTAACGGCCAGATGAGGCTCCCCGTTCTCGACGAAGAGGAAATGGACCCGCGGCAGCAGGAACTGGCGGCCCGTATCGCCGGCCGCCGCGGTGCCGTCCGCGGTCCGTTCCGGGTCTGGCTGCACAGCCCGGAGATGTGCGAACGGGCCGAGTCGCTCGGTGCGTTCGCCCGGTTCGACTGCAGTCTCCCCAAGCACCTGCGGGAACTCACGCTGCTGATGGCGGCCCGCAACTGGGACGCCCAGTACTCGTGGAACGCGCATGTGCACCAGGCGATCGAGGCCGGCATTCCGCAGACCGCCGTGAAGGCCATCGCCGAAAAGCGCGAGGCGGTCTTCGACAACGAAGTGGACCAGGTTTTCTACCAGTTCTGCCGGGAGATCCTCGACGAGCATTTCGTCACCGACGAGACGTTCGCCCGCGCCCTCGCGCACTTCGGCTCCAAAGGCCTGGTCGACACCATCGGCGCGCTCGGCAACTTCACCATGCTCGGCATGTGCCTGAACACCTTCCAGGTCGACCTCCAGGCCGACAAGGAACCCCCGTTCCCCGACATCCGCGGCCACGGACGCGTCCTCGCCGCGGCCGAACGGCCGCAGCCGTGAGTTCCCCGACCCGCCCGCGTACGCAGGGAGGTACTGCCGTGACCGCGAGGAAGAGCACCGACAGCGGTGCCGGTACGGCCGCCACGGCCGTCCTGCGGATCCGGGGCGTCCGCAAGAGCTTCGGCGGGGCGGCGGCGCTCAAAGGGGTCGACCTCGACCTGTACCCGGGGGAGATCCACGCCCTGATGGGCATGAACGGCGCCGGCAAGTCGACGCTGGTGCAGGTCCTGTCCGGGGTGCACCAGCCCGACGGCGGCACCGTGGAGGTCGACGGTCACGCGCACCCCGGGCTGACCGTGCGCAGGGCCCGCCGGCTCGGCATCGCCTCGGTGCCGCAGCGCCGCGAACTGGCCATGGGCCTCACGGTCGCCGAGAACGTCCTGCTCGGCGACCTGCCCACCCGGGCCGCCGCGGTGCGCTGGAAGGCCGTACGGCAGCAGGCCCGCGAGGCGCTGCGCTCGCTCGGCATCGACATCGACGTGGCGCGTACCGCGGGTTCGCTCACCGTCGCCGAGCAGACCATGGTCGAGGTGGCCCGCGAGGTCCGCCGCGGCGGCCGCGTCCTCGTCCTCGACGAACCCACCGCCTGCCTGAGCGCCAGGGACGCCGACCGGATCCGCGCCCTGGTGCGCCGGCTGCGCGACGACGGCGTCGCCGTCGTCTACATCTCGCACTACATCGACGAGGTGATGGCCGTCGCCGACCGCGTCACCGTCCTGCGGGACGGATCGGTGGTGCGCACCGGGCCGGCCGCGGAGCTGGACCCCGCCGGACTGGTGCGCGCCATGGTCGGCCGGGACGTCGTCTCACGGCGCCCCGACCGCCCCGCGCCGAAGAGCGAACTCGGCCTGGACATAAGGTCGTTGAGCCAGGGCCGGGCGATCAGGGACTTCTCCGTCGAGGTGCGCAGGGGCGAGGTCGTCGCCGTCCTCGGACCGGCCGGCGACGCGCAGTCGCGGCTGTTCGACCTGCTGTCGGGACGACAGCGGCCCGACCGCGGCGAACTGCGCGTGGACGGCCGCCCGGTGGCCGTCGGCAGCATCCCGGCCTCCCTCGGCAGCGGCCTGCGCTGCGTCACGGGCGACCGCCGCACCCTGGGCCTGGTACCGGACCTGTCCCTGGACGAGAACCTGATGCTCGCCGACGACCGCTTCACCCGCCGCCGGCTGCACCGCCGGGACCGGCTCGCCCGCCGGGCCGAACCGGTGCGCCGCGCCTACGGGGTGGTCTCCCTGACCGGGAACCCTCCGGTGAGCGCGCTGTCCGGCGGCAACCAGCAGAAGGTACTGCTGGGCAAGTGGCTGGAGACCGGACCGGCCGCCTGCTTCCTCGAGGACCCCACCAACGGCGTGGACATCGCGGCCATGGCCGACATCCACAGCCTCGTCGACGACCTCGCCGCGCGCGGAGTGGCCGTACTGCTCGCCTCCTCCTCCGCCGAGGAGGTCATGCGGCTGGCCGACCGGGTCGTCGTGGTCAGCGCCGGACGCACGGTCGCCGTGCACGACATCACCGCCATCACGCGCGACGAGCTCGTCGCCACCGCCCTCGGAGGTCAACCGCAGTGAGCGTCAAGACCCTTGCCGACGCCCCCGGCGTCTCCGAGCCGCCTACCCGGCGCCGCTCCCGGTTCTCGCCCGGCGCCCTGCGCGGCGTGCCGCACGCCGGTCTGATCGCGGTCCTGGTGATCGTGGTCGCCTTCACCGCGCTGCGGACCGAGACCTTCGCCACCGACCGCAACATCGTCAACATCCTGAGCCAGGTGAGCGTCAACGCCGTGCTCGCCGCCGGTCTCACGCTGCTGATGACCGCGGGCGGCATGGACTTCTCCATGGGCAGCAACGTCGCGGTCACCGCCGCCGTCGCGGCCAAGCTGCTGGCGAGCGGACAGCCCACCGGTTACGCGGTGGCCGTCGCGCTGCTGCTGGGCACGGCCATCGGTCTGGTCAACGGGCTGGTCGTGACGTTCACCAGGGTGGCGCCCTTCGTCGCGACCCTGGCCTCGGCCACCCTGCTCGACGGAGTCGCCCTCCTGGTGCAGGACGGCAACACCATCTCCATCGGCACCCGGATGTTCGCGCTCGGGAACAACAAGGTGCTCGGCGTCCCGTACCTGCTGGTCGTGGCGGTCCTGGTGCTGGTGGCCACCGCCCTGGTCATGAGGTTCACCGTGTTCGGCCGGGACGCCTTCGCGATCGGCGGCAACGAGCACGTCGCCCGCCTCAGCGGCATCAACGTCACGGCGCGCAAGCTCGTGCTCTACGGCACCACCGGCGCCCTCTCCGGGCTGGCGGGCCTGATGCTGCTGTCCCGGCTGGGCTCCAGCAGCCCCGGCGGCACCGCCGGCCTCTCGCTGCAACTCGCCGTCGTCGCCGCGGTCGTCATCGGCGGCACCTCGCTCGCGGGCGGCTACGGCACCGTGACCGGCACCGCCCTGGGCCTGGTGCTCCTCGGCGTGGTCGCCAACGCGCTCAACCTCCTGGACTTCTCCAGCAACTACCAGCCGGTCTCCGTCGGCGCGGTGCTGCTCGTCGCGGCCGTCGCCAACGAGATGCACAAGGCCCGCTCCGCGCGGCACTGAGCACCACCCCCCCGCACCCTCTTCACCCCCTCGCACCCTCCTCGCTCCCGCACGTCCTGATCACAGCCCGTCGTGCTCACGGTCCGTCGCGCCCGCAGCCCGTCGTACCGGCAGTCCGCCGCGCCCGCGGTCCTTCGTGCCCCAGCCCGTCCCGAAAGGCGGTCCACCATGAGACTTCCCGCCCGTTCCCGTCACGCCCTGTTCGCCGCGGTCGCCTGCACCACCCTGGTGCTCAGCGCCTGTGCCGACAGCGACGACCCGTCGAGCTCCGGCGACGTCACCCTCGGGTTCGTCAACGGGGGCGACACCAGCTTCCACAGCTGTCTGCAGAAGGCCGTCGAGCAGACGGCGAAGACCGAGAACGCCAAGGTCTACACGTCCAACTCGCACCAGAACGCCGGGACCGAGCTGTCCAACATCGAGGACATGATCTCCCGCAACGTCAGCGCGCTGATCGTGCAGACCGTGAACGTCGACGCGCTCAAGGGCGACATAGCCAAGGCGAAGGCGTCCGGCATCCCGATCTACCTGACCTCCGTGGCCACCAGCGACGCCGGCGACATCCTCGGCGCGGCCGTCGTGGACCTGAAGAAGGTCGGCAGCCTGGACGCCGGCTGGATCGCCCAGGACGCCGGCGGCAAGGACGTCCAGGTGGGCATCGTCGCGGGCGCCCCGGGCGCCGCCTCCGACCTGCTGGTGGGCGGGTTCGAGAGCGGGCTGCCAGCGACCGCGAAGGTGGTCGCCAACCAGCCCGGCATGTTCAACCCCGCGAAGGCCCAGGACGTGGCGGAGAACATGATCCAGGCCGATCCGGACCTCGACTACGCCTTCGTCGCCAACGAGGAGATGGCCTTCGCCGTCCGCAAGGCCTTCGACGCGGCGGGCGCCAAGGATGTCAAGATCGTCACCGTCAACGGCACCGACGAGGGGTTGGCCGCGGTCAAGAGCGGGCAGTTCTCCGCGACCGTCGCGAACTCCGCGCTGACCATCGGGCAGACCGCGGTCAAGGACGCGGTCGCCCTCCTTGCCAAGAAGAAGGTTGACAAGATTGCCAACATTCCTCTTGTGTTGGTCACCGAGGACAACCTGAGCGAGGCGCCGCAGTACTGCCCGAAGTAGGCCCCACCGGACCTGCCGCCGGGCCCCCACCGGTCACCGGTGCCCGACTCGCACGTCCGAGCCGCACGTCCGTCGAGTCGTCGAGATGTCCTGGTGGAGCCGCTGTCAGGACATTCCGGCGGGGTTCGGCGACCCCTTTGCCCCCTGTCCCGGCGCGGGCCGGACAGGGAGTGGTCCCCGGAGGAAACATGGATCGCTTGCTCCTCATGCACAGCTTCGTCACCGTGGCCCAGGTGGGCAGCTTCAGCGGGGCCGCCAAGAAGCTGGGCTCGTCGGGTTCGCTGGTGTCGAGGCACGTCGCCGAGCTGGAACGCCAGGTGGGGGTCCGCCTGGTCAACCGCACCGCCCGCTCGGTCAGCCTCACCCAGCCCGGACAGCGGTACGCGGAGTTCGCCGCCCGCATCCTGGAGGAGATCGAGGCCGAGGACGCCGGCATCGCCCGGCTGCACGACCGGGCCGAGGGGACGCTCAGCATCATCTGCCCCAAATGGATAGGCAGTCTGGACCTCGGCGACGCCATCGCCGCCTTCTCCGCCGCCCACCCGAAGATCCAGGTCCGGTTCGAACTCGGCGGGATGTCGGACCGCACCTACGACTTCCTGGACGGCGGATTCGACGTCGCCTTCCACACCCGGGACCTACGGGACTCCAGCGTCCGCCTGAAGAAGATCTCCTCGCTGCCCTTCGTGCTGTGCGCCTCGCAGGACTACATCAAGAGGCACGGTGTCCTCGCGCACCCGAACGACGTCGCCGCGCACGACTGCCTCGTGCACGTCAACGACCCGGTGTGGCGCATCGGGCACGGTCACGCGAGCACCCTGCACAAGATCCGCAACATCGCGTTCTCGTCGAACTCCTACATCGCCCTGCAGAAGGCCGCCGTGCACGGCCGGGGCATCGCACTGCTGCCCCAGCGGCCGGCCTACGACGACCTCGTCTCCGGCGCCCTCCAGGTGCTGCTGCCGGAACTGGCGGTGCCCGACCGCCCGCTCTACGCGATCTACGGTCCGGGACAGGACACCCCGCGCAAGATCAGCGTGTTCCTGGAATTCCTCGCCGACTGGTTCGCGCGCAATCCGTTCCCCGCGCTGCGGTGACGGCCGTACGAAAAGCGCGGTGGCGCGAAAGCGCGAGCGCGCGGGCCGACCGCGCAAGAAACGATTGCGCACTCCGTGGAGGTCGGGCCATTGAGGCCCTCGCGCCCCGAAATCTACGCTCGCCAGGCGACCCGGAAACGAGGAATCCATGGGAATCCAGAGAATCGAATCGGTCACCTACAGCATCGACGACCTCGACGAATGCGCCCGGTTCTTCGACGACTTCGGTCTGTTCCCGCTGGAACGGACCGGCGAACACGCGGTGTTCGAGACGCTCACCGGACAGACCCTCCACCTCGACACCGACCCCGGCACCCTGCTGCCGCCGCCGGTGGAGAGCGGCCCCACCCTGCGCGAGGTGGTCTGGGGCGTGGACACCACGCAGGAGCTGGAGCGGCTGGTGGCCGCGGTGGCGAAGGACCGCCCGGTGCGCGAGGGCGCCGACGGCGTCCACCACACCGTCGACGAGACCGGTTTCGGCGTCGGCCTCACCCTCGCCCGGCCGCGGCCCGCGACCGTCGAGCCCCGGCCCGCCAACGCGCTCGGCAGCGTCCACCGCTGGAACACCGCGCTGGCGCCCATCACCCGGGTGCGCCCGCTGCGCATGTGCCATGTCGCGCTCAACATCCCCAAACAGGGCAAGGACGAGGCCGTCGAGTTCTACACCGGCCGCCTCGGCTTCCGCCCGACCGACGTGGTCGAGCCCATGGGCGTGTTCATGCAGGCCCCCGGCGACGACGACCAGCACACCATGCTGCTGTGCCACCGCCCCGACAAGGCGGGCGTCAACCACATCGCCTACGAGGTCCCCGGCTTCGACGACGTGATCGAGGGCGGCAACCACATGATCGACCAGGGGTGGCGGGAGGCCCGCCGGCTCGGCCGCCACACCGTCGGCTCCAACGTCTTCCGCTTCCTGCACGCCCCCTGCGGCGGCCGGGTCGAGTACGCGGCCGACATGGACCGCGTCGACGACACCTACGAGACCCGGGTGCACGAGACCACCCCGCCCCACCACATCTGGGCGCTGCGCACCAACCGCGACCAGCAGGACCCCACCCCCGCGTCCTGACCCACCCCCGGCCCGCGGGCCGGGCCCCAGCTCGCTCCTGAGAGGGCACCCACCCATGACCACCGACCACGGCTACCCCGCCGTCCGCATGTACATCGCGGGCGAGTGGTGCCAGGGCGGCACCGGACGTACCGCCCCGATCGTCGACCCCGCCACCGAGCAGGTGATCGGGGAAGTACCGCTGGCCACCCCCGCAGACCTGGACCGCGCGCTCGACGCCGCGACGGCCGGCTTCCGGACCTGGCGCGAGACGCCCATAGCCCGGCGCACCGCGATCCTGCACGCCGCCGCCGACCTGCTGACCGAGCGCGCCGCCGAGGTCGGCCGGGTGATGACCCTGGAGCAGGGCAAGCCGCTGGCCGAGGCCACCGGCGAGGCCCGCCGGGTCGCCGACACCCTGCGCTGGCACGCCGACGACGCCCGCCGCGCCTACGGCCGCGTCATCCCCTCCGAGCCCGGCACCCTGCTGACCGTGCGGCGCGAACCGGTCGGCCCCGTCGCCGCGTTCGTACCGTGGAACTTCCCGGCCGGCGGCCCGATGCGGAAGATCTCCTCCGCGCTCTCCGCGGGCTGCTCGATCGTCATCAAGGCCTCCGAGGAGACCCCCGCCACCGCCGCCGCCCTGGTCGCCTGCTTCGCCGACGCGGGCCTGCCCGCCGGGGTCCTCAACCTCGTCTTCGGCGAGCCGGCCGAGGTGTCCGCCCACCT
The DNA here is from genome assembly GCF_055584385.1 of Streptomyces sp. NPDC104096. Taxonomy (NCBI): domain Bacteria; kingdom Bacillati; phylum Actinomycetota; class Actinomycetes; order Kitasatosporales; family Streptomycetaceae; genus Streptomyces; species Streptomyces sp. NPDC104096. The sequence continues at coordinate 225,400 of NZ_JBVJMD010000004.1, read as the reverse complement.
GATCGACGCCCCGGCCGTCCGCCTGGTCGCCTTCACCGGTTCGGTCCCCGTCGGCAAGCTGCTCGCCGCCCACGCGGGCCGGGTCATGAAGCCCTCACTGATGGAGCTCGGCGGCCACGCCCCGGTGATCGTCTGCGCGGACGCCGACCCGGTGAAGGCAGCCCGCCGGGCCGCGCAGGCGAAGTTCGCCAACGCCGGCCAGGTGTGCACCTCGCCCAGCCGCTTCCTGGTCCACGAGAGCGCCGCCGAGGCCTTCACCGCCGAGTTCGTACGGGCCGCCGAGGCCGTCGTCGTCGGGGACGGGCTCGCCGAGGGCACCACGATGGGCCCGCTGGCCAACGAGCGCCGGCTGAAGGCCATGGAGCGCCTGACCGCGGACGCCGTCGCGCGCGGCGCCGAGATCCGCACCGGCGGCGAACGCCTCGACCGCCCCGGCTACTTCTTCGCGCCGACCGTCCTGACCGGCGTACCGGCCGACGCGGAACTGATGCACGAGGAGCCGTTCGGGCCGCTCGCGCCGATCGTCCCGTTCACCGACCTCGACGAGGCGCTCGCGATCGCGAACGCCCTGCCCTACGGACTGGCCGCCTACGCCTTCACCGAGTCCGCGGCCACCGCCGAGCGGCTGGTGGCCGGCCTCGAGGCCGGGATCCTCTCCGTCAACCACTGCGGCGGATCCGTCTCCGAGGCCCCCTCCGGCGGCGTCAAGGAGAGCGGCTACGGCCGCGAGGGCGGCCCCGAGGCGCTGGACGCGTACCTCGTCACCAAGCGCGTCTCCCACCTGCTGGTGCCATGAGGTACGCCCGTGTCTCGGCCGGCGGCCGCGCGATGTGGGCCCGGGTGGGGGAGGAGGACGTCGAGCTGCTGTCCGGCTCCCCGATCGAGACCGACCCCGAGGTCCTCGGGGTCCTGCCCCGCGCCGACGCCGTCTGGCTGCCGCCCGTCGTGCCGCCCGTGTTCTACGCGGTCGGCATGAACTACCCCCGGCACATCGCACACGCAGCCCGGCTGGGCAACGCCGCCGCCGTCGTGCCCGAGCGGCCCGAGGTCGGCTACCGGGCCAACAACGCGCTCACCGGCCACCGCACGCCGATCGTCAGACCCGCCGAGGTGGAGGGCCGCTTCGAGGCCGAGCCGGAACTCGTCGCCGTCATCGGCCGCACCCTGCGCCACGCCACGTACGACGAAGCCCGCGCGGCCGTCTTCGGCTGGACCATCGGCAACGACGTCAGCGCCCGCACCTGGCAGCACCAGGACCGCACGTTCTGGCGCAGCAAGAACAGCGACACCTTCAAACCCATGGGGCCCTGGATCGAGACGGACGTCGACGCCCTCGCCCAGACGACGACGCTCCGGGTGAACGGCGAGGTACGCGCCGCGTTCCCCACCGGCGACATGGTCTTCGACCCCTTCGACTACATCGTCGAGATCACCAGGCACAACACCATGCTGCCCGGGGACGTGCTGTGGATGGGCGCCGAGTCCACCTGCGGGCTCGCGCCCGGCGACACCGTGGAGGTCGAGATCAGCGGCATCGGCACGCTGTCCAACCCCGTACAACTCGAAGAGGAGCAAGGGAAACGGCCATGAGCGCAGAACCCCGTTACATCCACCACGTCAACTTCCCCACCACCGACCCCGACCGGACCGCCGCCTGGTACACGAAGGTCTTCGGGATGAAGCGCATCATGCCCAAGTCCAACACCCGCGTGGTGCTGATGACGCGCGGCAACTTCGACCTGCACTTCACCCCGGTCGAGGAGATGGAGCGCATGGCGCCCTACCACTTCGCCGTCGAGGTCGACGACTGGGACGACTTCCTCGCCCACCTCGAGGAGCTCGGCATCCGGCACACCCGCCCGATCCAACGCCCCGAGAACCAGTCGAAGTTCTGCTACATCCACGACCCCGACCACACCATGATCGAACTGGTCTACCACGCCAAGCGCCCCAACTGACCGTCATCTGCTAGGAGTTCCTCCCCATGCCCCTCGCCGACTCCGACGGCACCTCCATCTACTACGAGCGCCACGGCAGCGGTCCGGCCATCCTGTTCGTGCACGGCAGCGGCGGCCACCACGCCGCCTGGTGGCAGCAGGTCGCCGCGCTGCGCGAGGAGTTCACGGTCGTCACCGTGGACCTGCGCGGTTTCGGCAGGTCCGACTCCTCCATGCCCGAGTTCGACGGCCAGGACTTCCCCGGCGACGTGGTCGCCGTCCTCGACGCCGAGGACCTGACCGACGCCATGCTGGTCGGCCAGTCCATCGGCTCCGTCGCCGCCCTGCGGGCCGCCCTGCTGCGCCCCGAACGCGTCGCCTCCGTCGTCCTCGGCCACTCCCTGGGCGGCATCAGCCACCCCGAGCTGAGGGAACTGGCCGCCGCCGACCGCGCCGAGGCGGTCAAGCTGCCCGTCATCGACCGCCTGCTCACCCAGCGGTTCCAGCGGGAGCGCGCCGACCTCACCTTCCTCTTCCAGCAGATGGGCACCTTCAACGTCGCCCGGATGCAGGACCTGCGCAACCTCGACACCGACGGACCGTCCCTGGACGACATCCGCGACTCCGGAGTGCGGGTCGCCTTCCTGGCCGGCGAGCGGGACGCCGTCCTCGGCGTCAAGACTGTCACCCGCGCGCACGAACTGCTGCCCGGCTCGCACCTGGAGATCGTCCCCGGCGCCCCGCACTCCATGTACTGGGAGACGCCCCGGGCCTACAACGCGGCGATCGCCCGGCTGCGCCGCACCCTGACCGTCCCGAAGGACACCGTATGAGCAACGTGACCCTCGAAGCGGCCGAGGAGATCATCGCCGCCGTCCACCACCGCGCCCGGGCCCTCGGCAAGGCGGTCAGCGTGGCCGTGGTCGACGCCGGCGGCTTCGTCGTGGCGATCCGCCGGCCCGACGGGGCCCGCCCCCTGACCCCGGACATCGCCCGCGCCAAGGCGTACACCGCGGCCGTGATGCAGCGCCCCGGCACGATGCTGAAGAAGTGGCAGGAGAGCCAGCCGGTCTTCTTCTCCCAGCTCTCCCAACTGCCCGGCGCGGCACTGCCGATCATGGCCGCCGAGGGCAGCGTCACCATCAAGAAGGACGGCGAGATCATCGGCGGCCTCGGCATCGCCGGCGGCACCGCGGACGAGGACCAGCAGCTCGCCGACGACGTCCTCGCATCCCTCGGCTACGAGCTGGAGTTCGCCGCCTGGGGCGTCGCGGGCGAGCCGGCCGGGCCCGGAAAGGACTGACCCATGGCGGACACGTACAACTACCGCATCGACCACCACGGCAGCCTGGTGCGCCCCGCGGAGCTCACCGCGGCCCGCGGCGCGGGTGACGCGGACGCCCTGGCGGCGGCCGAACTCAAGGCGGTCCAGGAGGCGGTGGTGTTCCAGCGCAGGCTGCGCTCCACCGTCGTCACCGACGGCCACTTCCCCCGCGAGGACTTCCGCGGCGCCGTCCTCGACGGGGTCTCCGGCTTCCGCCGGACCGGTGAGCAGGACGCCGACGGTCTGGTCCGCTGGGTCGCCGAGGCCCTGCCCAAGGCCAACGGGCCGCTGCTCGGGGAGTGGGCCGCCCGGCTCACCGAACTGACGGTGATCGCGGCGAAGGCGACCCTGCCGTCACCGGCCTATCTGGCCGCCACCACGTTCGAGCCGGGCCTCGGCGTGGCCTCGGCCCGCGAGCTCGGCGAGGCCCTCGCGGAGATCGTCCACGCGGAGATCCAGCTGCTGGTCGCCCAGGGCGTACGCGTCATCCAGCTCGACAACCCGCTGCTGCTCGGCGAGTTGGCCACCGACCCGGACAGCCCCGGCGCCCTGTCCTTCGAGGACGCGCTCGCCGTGGAGGCCGCCGCGGTACGTCTGGACCGGCGCCCGGAGGGCGTACGCATCGCCCTCGCACCGGGCTGGGCGGCGCCTGCCACGGTGGACCGGGCCCGCGCCGAACGGCTGTACTCCGAGGTCCCGGTGGACCGCTGGGTGCTGCCGCTCGACCGGGGCACCGAGGCCGAACTGGACCTGCTCAGGGCGCTGCCCGAGGACCGGGACATCTGCCTCGGCGTGGTGGACGCGACCGTGCCGGACCTGGAGGACATCGACTCCATGATGGAACGGATCGACGCCGTGGGGGAGTTCAAGGACCTGGAGGACGCGGCCGTCTGCCCGTCCCGCGGCTTCGCCGACGTGGCGGCGCGGCCGCTGCTCGGCGCGGAGGACCAGCGCCGCAAGCTCGTCCTGGTGGAGACCCTCGCCCGCTACGTGTGGGGCAACGAGTTCTGATCCGGGGCGGTACGCGGCCGGAGGGAGGGGGCCCGGCGGGGCTCCCTCCCTCCGGCTTCCCCGCCGGTCTCAGAGGACCTCGGCGAAGGTGACCGTGCGGTCGCTCAGCAGCGGCCACACGGTCTCCACGATCAGCTTCTTGAAGTGCCCGGCCGCCTTGTGCGCCTCGAAGCCCGCCTCGTCGGCGTACCGCTCGTAGAGCAGGAAGCCGCCGGGCTCGCCGGCCACGGAGTGCACCTCGTACAGCAGGTTCGCCGGTTCGGCACGGGTGGACTCCCGCGCCTTCAGCAGCGCGGCGCGCACCGTGGCCTCGTCGGCGGGCGCGCAGCGGTAGTGGGCGACGACTGCGTAGGCCATGGCTGTCTCTCCTCGGGTGGTACTCGGGTGGTATTCGGGTCGTACTCGGACGGTCATCGGCTCCCGGCGGCCCCGCACGGGCCGTCCGGCCCGCCGATTCCAGCACGGATCCCGCCGGCGCCGACCCGCGCGCGGCGCAAGCATTGCCTGCCGTCGCGGAGCTGGTGCACCCGCCCCGACATGGTGTGTTGTCGCATCCGGCCCCCACGGCCGCCCGGCCGGACCGCCCGGTCCGGACCACGTGTCCAGCCCGCACCGCCCGCACCGCGGCCGACCAAGGAAGTGATCTCGTTGCGTACTGTGGAAGCGCTCTCGGGCGGAGAGTGGGTGGCGACCGGCGCATGGATCGACGTCCACGACCCCGCCGACGTCCGCACCCCCTTCGCCCGTGTCCCGGCCCTCGGCCCCGAGGACGTCACCCGGGCCTACGACCACGCCGAGCGCGGCTTCGCCGACTGGCGGCGCACCAGCCCCTTCGAGCGGGCCCGGATCCTCACCGGGGCGGCACGGCTGATCCGCGAGCGGCTGGCGGAGATCGCCGCCGACGTCACCGCCGAGAACGGCAAGACCCTGGCCGAGGCCCGGGGCGAGGCCGGGAAGGCCGCCGACTTCCTCGACTACTACGCGGGACTGGCCCGGCAGGGCTACGGCACCCTGCTGCACGACGCCCGCCCGGACACCCGCACCCACACCCAGCGCGAGCCCATCGGCGTGATCCTGGTGATCAGCCCGTGGAACGACCCGCTGATTACCCCGGCCCGCAAGCTCGCCCCGCTGCTCGCGGCCGGCAACGCGGCCGTCTTCAAGCCGGCCGGCGAAACCCCGCTGTCCGGACTGCACTTCGCCCGCGCCCTGCACGACGCGGGCCTGCCGGCCGGGGTCCTCAACGTCGTCACGGGCCGTACCGCGCTGATCGAGGACGCGCTCCTCGACGACCCGCGGATCGCCGGGGTCACCTTCACCGGCTCCAACGCCGTCGGCGACCGCATCCGTCGCCGCCTCGCCGACCGCAACGTCCGCTTCCAGGGCGAACTCGGCGGCAAGAACGCCTCCGTCGTGCTGGCCGACGCCGACCTGCCGGCCGCCGCGAAGGCGGTCGTCGCCGCCTCCTTCGGCCAGGCCGGCCAGCGCTGCACCGCCACCAGCCGGGTGATCGTGGAGCGGCCGGTGTACGAGGAGTTCACCCGTCTCCTGGTCGCCGAGGTCGAGACGCTCACGGTCGGACCGGGCACGGACCCGGCCACCACCCTGTGCCCGCTGTCCAGCCCCCGCCAGCGCGACAGCGTCCTCGCGGACCTGGACCGGGCCGTCGGGCAGGGAGCCGTCGTCCTCACCGGCGGCGGCGCGGACACCGAGGGAGAGCGTGCGCACGGCTGCTACGTCCGGCCGACCGTGCTCGCCGACGTCACCCCCGAGACGGCGATCTGGCGCGAGGAGGTCTTCGGACCGGTGCTCGCGGTGCGCGTCGTGGACGGCTTCGAGCAGGCCGTCGAGGCGGTCAACGACTCCGGGTTCGGGCTCGCCGCCGCCGTCTTCACCCGCGACCTCGGCGCCGCGTACCGTTTCGCCGACGAGGCCGAGTGCGGCCAGATCGCGGTCAACACCACGACCACCGGCTGGGACGTGCACCTGCCCTTCGGCGGTTTCCACGACTCCGGCACGGCCTACAAGGAGCAGGGGGAGGAAGTCCTGCGCTTCTCCACCCGGGTCAAGACGGTCGCCGTCCACTTCGGCGCCTGAACACCCGCCGGACACGCCGCAACAGAGCAACGAAGCAACAAAGCGACAGAGCAACAGAGCGACAGAGCAAGACGGCAAGACGGCAAGACGTCGGAGAGCAAGCGAGCAAGCGGAGAAGAGAGGAGGACGCCCATGGCCGACGAGACGATCGGCGTCGTCGGGGCCGGCATCGTGGGCCTGGCCACGGCCCGCGAGATCGCCCTGCGCCGCCCCGGCACCCGCGTCGTGGTGTTCGAGAAGGAGCAGGAGGTCTCGCTCCACCAGACCGGCCACAACTCCGGCGTGGTGCACGCCGGCCTCTACTACACGCCGGGCAGCCTCAAGGCCGCCCTGTGCGTGCGCGGGGTGTCCCTGCTGCGCGAGTACTGTCAGGACCGAGCGCTGCCGTACCGGGAGATCGGCAAACTGGTGGTGGCGGTCCGCGAGGACGAACTCGGCCGTATGGACAGCCTCTACGAGCGGGCCAGGAACAACCACGTGCCGGACCTGCGGAGGATCTCCCGGGACGAGATCAAGGAGTTGGAGCCGCACGCGGGAGGCATCGCCGCCCTGCACTCCCCACGCACCGCCATCACCGACTACCCGGCGATCGCCCGGGAGTTCGCGCGGGACGTCACCGACTGCGGCGGCGAGGTGCGGCTCGGTTTCCGGGTCACCGGCATCACCGAGGCACCGGGCGGCATCGACGTGACCTCCGCGGCGGAGCGGGTGCGCGTCGACCGGCTGATCCTGTGCGCGGGACTCCAGTCCGACACGGTCGCCGGGCTCGCGCACGACCGGCAGGAGCCGCGGATCGTCCCCTTCCGGGGCGAGTACATGCTGCTCAGACCGGACCGCACGAATCTGGTGCGGGGCCTCGTCTACCCGGTGCCCGACCCGCGTTACCCCTTCCTCGGGGTGCACTTCACCCCTCGGGTGGACGGCACGGTGGAGGTGGGGCCCAACGCCGTCCTGGCGCTGGCCCGGGAGGGCTACCGGCGCACCCGGATCTCCCCCCGGGACCTGCTCGGCCTCGCCGCCTACCCCGGCACCTGGCGGATGGCGGCCCGGCACTGGCGTACCGGCATCAAGGAGTACCGCGGATCGTTCTCCGCGGCGGCCTTCATGAGGGACGCGGGGCACTACGTCCCCGGCGTCGGCGTCCGGGACGTGGTCCGCGGCGGCGCGGGCGTCCGCGCCCAGGCCCTGGACCGCGACGGCACCCTCGTGGACGACTTCCGCATCCACCGGGTGGGCCGGATCACCGCCGTGCGCAACGCCCCCTCGCCGGCCGCCACGGCCTCCATGGCCATCGCCGAGCACATCGCCGACGCGGCCCTCGGCGACGCCTGACGCCCCACGCCGTGCCGGGTGACGCCCGGCACGGCAAGGGGTGACGTACGACCCGGCGCCGGGCGATGCCCGGCGCCTTCGCGTACGCCCACGCATTCAACGAATGCCCTGCGTACAGCGTGATTTCGCGCAACAACAGCTTGCGCTCCCAGGGGCTCCGCAAGGCCTCACGGCCCGCCTAGCGTTCCCTCAGCAACGCCCCACCCCCCGCTCCGCGAAGAGAAAGAAGTAGCGGCATGTTCGTTGTCGACACCCAGATCCACATCTGGAAGGAAGAGACCCCGGACCGCCCCTGGGTCCCCGGCGCCCGCGAGCGGATCCGCCTGAACGGCCACCGCGAGGACCCCTTCTCCTACGAGGAGGCCCTGGAGCTGATGGACGAGGCCGGCGTCAACCGGGCACTGATCCTGCCGCCGTCCTGGGAGGGCGACCGCATCGACTACGCCCTGGAGGCCTGCGAGGCGCACCCCGACCGGTTCGGCATCATGGCCCGCATCCCGCAGGACAAGCCCGAGGAGGGCAAGGCCCTGCTGGCGGACTTCGCGCAGAACCCGCACGTCAAGGGCACGCGCCTGACCTTCCACCGGCCGCAGGACCGCAACTGGATGATCGACGGCACCAACGACTGGTACTGGCCGGTCGCCGCGGAGCTCGGCATCCCCACCATGGTCCACGCCCCGATCTGGAAGCGCGAGCTCGGCGAGATCGCCGCCCGGCACCCCGAGCTGAAGATCATCATCGACCACATGGGCATCATGGCCCGCTGTGTCGACGACGCGATCGGCTACTGGGTCCAGGAGACCGCCGACCTCGCCGCCCACCCCAACATCTACGTCAAGGTCTCGGCGCTGCCCGGCTACTCCACCCAGCCGTTCCCGAACCACAACATCCAGAAGTACGTGCGCGAGATGGTCGACAAGATGGGCCCGCAGCGCTGCTTCTACGGCACCGACATCACCCGCCTGCTCGGTCACGGCATCACCTACACCGACACGATCGAGCAGTTCACCAAGCACTGGGACTTCACGCCCGAGGAGCTTGAATGGATCATGGGCCGCGGTATCTCCGAGGTCCTGAACTGGCCGATCGAGGGCTGAGGACACACCAGAGATGACGGACAGCAACGACATGCCGGGCGTCGACGGCGGTGACGCCGTCGTCTCCGCCTTCAACGCCGTCGGCGCCGACTACCTCTTCTGCTCATCGGGGTCCGAGTGGGCCCCGGTGTGGGAGGCCCTGGCCCGCCGCCACCGTGACGCGGAACCCGCGCCGGAGTACCTCGACCTGACGCACGAGACCGTCGCGGTCGGCATGGCCACCGGCTACGGGCTGGTCACCCGCCGCCCGCAGGGGGTGCTGCTGCACGCGGCCCCCGGCCTGCTCCAGGGCTCGACGGCCGTGCACGGCGCGCTGCTGGCCGGCGTGCCGATGGTGGTCGCCTCCTCCGAGTCCACCACCTACGGCGACGCCCCCGGCCACGACCCGGGCGGCCAGTGGTACCGCAACCTGTCGATCGTCGGCGGCCCGCACGGCGTCGCCCGGCCGTTCACCAAGTGGTCCAACGAGGCCGCCAGCGTCCACACCCTGCCCACCATGATCAGCAGGGCGGCGGAGCTCGCCTGGCGCGCACCCGCGGGCCCGGCCTACCTCAACATCCCGCTGGAGATCCTCCTCCAGGAGTGGGACGGCCGCGAGGCCAAGCCCGTCGTCGCGCCGGGCTCCACGCACAGCTCGCCCGACGAGGCCGACGCGGTCGCCCGGATGATCCGCGAGGCGGCCAACCCGGTGATCGTCACCGAGACGGCCGGCCGCGAGGCGGGCGGCTTCGAGGCCCTGGTGGCCTTTGCCGAGGCCTGGGACATCCCGGTCGTCGAACCCGACTCGGCGGTCTGCGCCAACTTCCCGCGCACCCATCCGCTGCACGCGGGCAGCGACATCGGCCCCTGGATGGACACGGCGGACCTGATCCTCCTGGTCAACTGCCGGGCCCCCTTCTACCCGCCGTCCCGGCGCCCCGCCACGGCGCAGGTCGTCGTCATCGACGAGGTCCCGCAACGTCCGCACGTCGCCTACCAGGTGCTGTTCGCCGACCGCTACCTCGAGGGCGACGTAGCCAACACCCTGCGCCAACTGGCCAAGCGGGCCAAGGACCTCGACGTGGCCGCCGTCACCGCGCGGCGCGCCGAGCAGGAACGCCGGCACGCCGACGAGCAGGCCGCGATCGCCGCCGCCGAGGCCCGGGCCGAGCAGGACCGGGGCGTCGACCCGGTGTTCGTCGCCGCCACCCTGCGCCGACTGCTCGACGCCGAGGACGCGGTCGTCGTCGACGAGACCATCACCCACAGCCGCGTCGTCAGACGCCATCTGCGGACCGAGGACCCGGACTCGTACTTCTACGTCCAGGGTGGACTCGGCCAGGGCATCGCGGTCGCCCTCGGCGTCAAACTCGCCGTGCGGGAGAGGCCGGTGGTGCTCACCGTCGGCGACGGCGCGTTCACCTACAACCCGGTGATCCCGTCGTACGACGCCGCCCGCGCCTACGACCTGCCGGTGCTGATCGTGATCTTCAACAACCGTGTCTACAAGTCGATGAATCTCAACCACCGCCGCTTCTACCCCGAGGGCGCGGCCGCCGAGACCGGCGAATGGCTGGGCACCGATCTGCACCGGCTGCCCCGGCTCGCGCGGTTCGCCGAGCCGTTCGGGATGCACACCGAGACCGTCGACACCCCCGACGCGCTGACGCCCGCCCTGGAGCGCGCGCTCAAGGCGGTGGCGGACGGAACCACCGCCGTCGTCGACGTCCTCGTCACCCGCTGAACCAGGAGGCACCCGCCACCATGTCCGACACCCCGACCACCAAGGCGGCGAAGGTGCGCGTCCCCGCCGACGACCTGCGCGCCTTTTTCGCCGCCCTCCTCGAAAAGGGCGGCCTCGGCCCCGAACACGCCCGTACCACCGCCGACGTGGCGGTCTGGGCGGCGCTGCGCGGAGTCGAGTCCCACGGCATCGCCCGCGTCCCCGCCTACCTCGACCTGCTGGCCAAGGGCGTGGCCAACGCCGACGCGCGGATCAGGATCGAGGCCTCCACCCCGGCCGCCGCCGTCCTGGACGCCGACCGCGCCCCCGGCCCGGTGGCCCTCACCGCGGCCGCGGCGGAGGCGGCCGACCGGGCCAGGACCAACGGTGTGGCCGCCGTCGGCGTCCGCGGCACCGTGCACACCGGGGCGATCGGCTACTACGTCTCGAAGATCGCCGAGCAGGGCCTGGTCGGGATCGGCTTCGTCGCCGGCATGCCGAACATGGGCTACACCGGCGTCAAGGGCGCCGCCGTGGCCACCAGCCCGCTCGCCGTCGCCGTACCCGCCGAGGACCACGCCCCGCTGCTCCTCGACATGGCCACCGCGACCATCGCGCTCGGAAGGATCCGCCAGGCGAAGGCGAACGGCACCCCGCTGCCCGAGGGCGCCGCCGCCACCGCCGACGGCACCCCCACCACCGACCCCGAGCAGGCCGTCATGCCGCTGCCGCTGGGCGGCGCGAAGGGCTCGGGCATGTCCCTCGCCTTCGAACTGCTCACCAGCGTGCTGGTCGGCGCGCCGATCTTCGCCGCCTTCCACTCGGACGACCCGGCCGGCCGCAGGCACCGCCAGAACGCGCTGCTCATCGCGCTCGACCCGGCGGCCTTCGGCGGCACGGACGGCTTCACGGCAGCGGTCGACGACACCCTGAGCACCCTCAAGGGCCTGCCGACGGCCGACGGCGCGGACGGCGTGTACTACCCCGGCGAGCGCAGCGCCGCGGTGGCGGCGGACCGGGCCGCGCGAGGTGTGCCGGTCGCGCCGAAGGTCTGGCGCGACCTCACCGAGCGTGCCGGGCAGTTGGGTGTCGCCCTGCCGGCGACCGCCGAATAGCCGGAGCCGGACGCGGGGTTCAGGCCGGGGCACGGGCAACCGATCGGCGGACATCGGTGGTCTGGACGAGTGGAGAGGCGCCCTCCACCCGTCCGAACGTCGGTCATACCGCAAGGAGTTGTTCATTCCATGACCGGGATCCAGAAGCACGTGGCCGCCGCCGTGGTCGCCGCCGCCCTGATCGGCGGCCCCACGGTGGCGCACGCCGTCTCGCCGGACCGTACGGCGTCCGTATCGGCGGAGCCGGTGGCGTGGAAGGCCGCCGCCACGCCCCGGATCGTCGCCCCGGGAGAGCACGTCGTCGTGCCCGGCACCGCCGAGTTCTGGCTGACCGAGGAGGGCAAGCACTGGACGACGGCCGACGACCCCGACCCGCAGTTCCGCAGCGTGGTCGACGGGAACATCGACCGTAGTCGGCCGGGTGTGTCGATGCAGTCGGAAGGGGCCGGCACCCACTACCTCTTCTCCGGTCTGTACTACGGCGGCAAGGGCACCGCCTCCCGCGTCACGGTGCACACCACCGCCGGGGTCGCGCACGGCAAGCTCCTGGAGCTCCCGGGCAAGCCGGGCTGGGGCGTCTGGTACGCCACCATCGACCTGTCGGCGGTCGGCGACTGGAACAGCTTCGACGTCTCACGCGTCGTCGTGCGCGACACCCACGACAAGGTCTACGCCGAACTGGACATGACGCCGAAGCTCGGCTGAGCGGGTCGGCGGCGGGGGCCGTCCGGGTCCGGCCCCCGTACCGCCCGTCCCGCTTTTCGGGGGTGGGGACGGGCGGTACGGGGGCCGCGCGCCGCCGCCCGGGTCAGTCCCGGCGGGCCACCAGACGGTAGGCGTTGGACAGACCCAGCCGGTGCGACAGCGGGCGGACCGCGAACCGGTCCAGCAGCGTGCCCAGGACGAGCGCCGGGATCCCCGCGACGAGCAGCGCCACCCGTCCGGCCCGGCGCAGCGCGTCCGGCGGCCGCGGCAGCCAGGGCGCGTCCTCGCGCGGGGCGGCGTGGTCCAGCGCCAGCCATACGGCGGCGAGCAGGTCCACCGGGTCGTGCGGCTCGGCGTGCTGCTCCGCCACCACCGTGAACCCCAGGTCCGTCAGCCGACGGCGCAGATTGGCGACCGGCACGAAGTGCAGGTGCTGCGGCTGGAGCCAGGGCAGCCACCAACGGCCCAGGAGCCGGGCGTAACGGCTCTCGGGGTCCGGGACCTCGATCAGCAGATGGCCGCCGGGCCGCACCGCCCGCCACGCGGCCCGCAGTTCCCGCTCGGGGTCGGTGCTGTGCTCCAGATAGTGGAACATGCTCACCACGTCGTACCGGCCGTCGAGTTGCGGTGCCACGTCAGGGAAGGCGCCGCGGTAGCCGTGCGCCACGCGGCCCTCGGCGGCGGCGAGTTCGACGCCGTCGGTGAAGTCCAGCCCGTCGAACTCCGTGCCGGGCAGCACCTCGCGGGCGGTCGCGCAGAAGTGGCCGTGCCCGGTGCCGACGTCGAGCCAGGTCTTCGGGGCGGGGTCGTACGGCAGCATCGACTCGGCGCGGTCCCGGTACATCCCGGTGCGGCCGCCGAAGGTGTCGCCGAGCTTCTTCTCGCCGAGGCCGTCGTAGAAGTCGCGGTAGTAGAACTCCAGCCCCGCCTCGCTCAGCCGGGGGTTCTGGAAGACGTGCCCGCAGGCCTCGCACCGGTCGAGGACGAACCGGCCCGGCTTGTGCTGGAGCAGGTCGGTGGTGCGCAGGCGGGTGGTGAGCCGGCCGGCGCCGCACCAGGGGCAGGTGGTGCGCGGCGGCTCGAAGAAACGCTCCGGGCCCTCGGCCAGCTCGGCCAGGTAGCCGGGGCGCAGCGCGGCCACCCGCTCGGTCCGGTCCGGCTCCTCGGCGGCCGCTCCGTCCGGCTGCCCGGCCTGCTGCGCGGCCGGTTGCTCGGTGTGCTCACTCATCGGCTCTCCCTGGCGAGTTGTTCGAGACGGTCCGCCGCCGCGGGCGCGCCCCCGGCGGCGCGGAAGGCCGTACCGATCCGCTCGGCGGCGGCACGGTGCCCGGGTTCGTGCAGCACGGAGTCGAGCGCGGCGCCCAGCCGCGCTGCGGTCACCCGCCCGAACCTGACCCGGACGCCCGCTCCCGCGTCCACCACCTGCCCGGCCACCACCGGCTGGTCGTCGCGGATGGGCGCCACCACGAGCGGGACCCCGTGCCACAGCGCCTCGCACACGGTGTTGTGACCGGCGTGGCAGACCACGGCGTCCATCCGTTCCAGAAGGGCGAGTTGGGGCACGGAGGGCAGGACCAGCAGATCCTTGTCGGGGCCGTACGGGGTCGGGGTGCCGTCCGCGGCCCGGGTGGTGCCGTACGGGGTCGGGATGCCGTACGAGGTCGGGGTGCCGTCCGGGGGCGGGGCGTGGTCCGCGCCCAGGGTGCCCGCCGGGTCGACGACGACCGCCTGCACCCGGTCGGCCCGTGCGCGCAGGGCCTCCCGGCAGACGGCGAGGAAGCGGCCGCCGGCGTCCGTGTTCGCGGTGCCCAGGGTCACCAGCACCGCGGCCCGGCCGGGGTCGAGCCACTCCCAGGGGAAGGCGGACGGTTCCGGCCGGGCCGTGACGGACGGGCCGACCCAGTGGACCGGGCCGCCCCGCGCGGCCGCCCGCGGACCGGCGAACTCCGCCGTGCTGAACGCCAGCACCAGATACGGCGAGAACCGCGGGTCGGTGTCGCCCGCCGGGTCCCCGACCCGCGCGCGCAGCCCGGCGAGCCGCTCCCCGAGCCACTGGCCGACCTTCGGCAGCCCCGCCAGCGGGTCGGCGAACTCGGCCGAGGTGGTCGCCGAGGTGGCCCACGGCAGCCCTTCCCGCTCGGCGACCAGCGCACCCGCGAAGGCCTGCTGGTCGGCGACGACCACGTCCGGGCCGAACGCCTCGATGGCCGCCCGTACGCCCGGCGCCATCGCCTCGGCCAGCGGCAGCAGGTACCACTCCCACAGGAACCTCAGCGCCTCGGGACCCCGCAGGTCGGGCGGCCGTCGCGCCTCGCCCGCCCCCGGTACCGGCCCGGCGCACGGGAACACCCGGGCCCGGTCGCCCGCGAGGCGTCCCACCAGGGCGGGGTCGGGGCAGGCCCACGCCACCCGGTGACCGCGCGCGAGCAGTCGGTCGGCGACCCCGACGGCCGGGTTGATGTGCCCGACCAACGGCGGTACCACGAACAGGAATCCGCTCACGACGCACCGACCCCCGGCCACTGGGCCGCCGAGGCCCCTTGGATCAGCGCCAGGACGTGGCCGCCCACCGTCCCCGCCGCCTCCACCAGTACCGAGTGCTCGTGCCCCGGCACCACCACGGTCCGGCAGTCCGGCAGCAACGAGCGGAGCCAGGGCGCGAGTTCGGCGAGGTCGGACTCACCCCCGTACACGCCGAGCACCGGACAGCGCACCGCGCCGATCCGCTCCTCCGTCAGGACCCGGCTGGCCGGGATGTCCTTGCCGAGGGTGGTGTCCCGGGCGAGCCGCGCCGCGCCCCGGGCCAGCCGCGCCGTGTTGTGGCCCCGGTGGGCGCTGATCCAGGCGAGCGCGTCGGGCTCGTTGTGCGCCAGCTCGGTCGTCACCCGGTCGAGGATGCCGCCGAGCTTCGACGCCCAGGCGGCGGTGGCCGGTTCGGACTCGATCAGGGACACGCTGGCCACCCGCCCAGGATGGCGGGCCGCGTAGCCGAAGGCGATCGTGCCGCCGTAGGAGTTGCCGACCAGGTGCACCGGCCCGGTCACCGCCAGCCGGTCCAGCAGCGCCTGGAGGTCGTCGATGCCGTGGTCCAGGCCGTAGCCGTCGGGCGGCCGTTCGCTGCGGCCGTGGCCCCGCAGGTCGTACATGACGACGTCGAGGCCGGCCGCCGCGAACGCGGGAGCCACGGTGAAGTAGTAGCTGGCCAGGCTGTCGGTGAGCAGACCGTGGACGAGCACCGCGGTGCCGGTGACCGGACGGCCGTCCCGGGGGCCGAGGCGCTGTACGTGCAACCGGAGTCCGCCGATGTCGACCATCGCCATGCGTCAGCTCGCCTCCGCCGCCTTCAGGCTGCTCACCACGTACTCCACGAGCCGCCCGACGGTGAGCTCGATGATCTCGTCGAACTCCATCCCGGCCAGGAACTCGGCGAAGTTGACCCGTCCGCCGTACCGCTCCTCCAGCAGTCCCGACAGGGTCACCAGGTCGATGCTCTCCAGCTCCAGATCGCGGTTGAAGGTGGTCGTCATGCCGATCTCGACGTCGTCCGGGCCGTACTCGTCCTCGACGAGCCGGGCGAGCAGTCCGGCGATCTCGGCGAGGACCGTCTCCTGTCGCGGCACCGGGTCCGCGTCGGCGGGGCGGGGGGTGGCGTTCATCGGGCGTACTCCTCCTCGTGGGGGATTCCGGTCGGACCGATCGGTCCCGTGGTCCAGGCCACGGCATAGGCCCGCTCGGTCAGTCCGGGCGGGTTCACGGCCGGCGCGCACCGCACCGCGTACGCGCGTTCCAGGCGCCCCGAGACGGCCAGCGCGTCCCCGGCCGGGGACGCCTCCAGCACGACGAAGTCCCTCGGCCGGCCGCCGAAGCCGGTGCCCTCCGCCTTGGCCACCGCCTCCTTCGCGGCCCAGAACCGGGTGAACCACAGCGCCTCGGAGTCCCCGGTGGCCGCGCACAGCCCGTGCAGCAGCCGCAGTTCGTCCGCGCCGAGCACGCTCGCCACCGCCTGCGGGTCGCGGGCGGTGACCTCCTCGATGTCGATGCCCGGCCCGGGAGCGGGCGTGTGCGGCCGTACGATCGCCACGGCCGCCTCCGCGCGATGGGCCAGCGAGACGTCCAGCGGGGGCAGTTCGCGGCCGTGCACCCCGGTGACGTACGGACGGCCCACGTCGTCGTTGTGCACCCGCAGCTCCGCCGGGAACACCGGGCCCTCGCCGTGGTCCCACAGCCACCGCCGTACGGCGTCCTTGACCGCGATCCGGCCCAGCAGCCACTGTCTACGGCCGCGCGGCGCGTGCCTGGCGTACTCCGAACGCTCCGCCCCGCCGAGCGAGTTGCGCATGATCAGGTCGCGTGACGCCAGGTCCGGCCACCGCTCGTGCACCAGCGACCAGCCGCCCGGACGCATCTCGGACAGGGTGTTGCGCTCCGGGAAGCGCTCCACCGGCCGGGTGTGCGGGTCGTTGTCGAACCGGCGGTCCTGCCAGCCGCGCAGCTCCGCCCACACCACACCGGCCACCGACAGCTGTACGTCGGCCTCCAGCACGGTGTCGGTGAGCGAGGTGACCCGCACCAGACATGCCACCCGCGTCCCCGGGGCCGGATGCGGGCCGTGGAAGCGCATCTCCCGCATCCCGACCGGGAACACGACCGTCCGCTCGGCGCGGGTCGCCATGATCCAGTAGCCGAGGAGCTGGCCGACGTTGTCCAGCAGGGCGCCGGGCGCGGCCGGGGTGGTGATGACCCCGCGGATGTGCCGCTCGCCGAGCGCGGAGAGCTCGGTCACCCCCTGGAACGCCGGACCGTGGAACATCCAGCGCTCGCCGTACAGTTGGGCGGCCGTGTGGCCGGGCGCGCGCTCGCCCGCGGGGTCGGTCCGCCAGCGGGCGGGCGGCGGGGCCGGATAGCCGTCGGCGAGCTCCACGGTGGCGCGGGCCCGGGGGCCGAAGGACAGCGCGAGCCGGTCCGGTGCCACCGGCTCCGCGGTGACCTGGACGTCGACGGCGGGGGTGGCCGTGAGCCACTCCTCGAACCGGGCGCCGTGCACCGCGACCGGCACCCTGCCCGGCGCCGCCTGCCGGGCCGCGTCCATCAGGTGCTGCACGATCGTGGTCGCCGGGACCACCGGCCAGCGGTCGGCCACGTCCGGCCAGCCGGGCCGCTGGGGGAAGAAGCAGTGGTCGAGCAGGTACGGCATGGTCTCCGGCGAGACGCGGACGACCGACGTCCGTACGCCGGTGCTCGTCTTGGGCAGGCCGCCGCCGCCCGGGGTCCACGTCCCGGTGACGGACACGGGGGCCGAGGCGGAGGCGGGGCCGGGCCCGGCGGCGGAGGCCGGGGGAGCGGGTGGGCCGGTCGGTCGGGAGCGGGGAGCTGGCCGCGCGGTGATCAGCGCGGCAGCCGTGTCCGCGGTGTCGCGCAGCAGGGCGTCCAGCTCGGCGGCGACGGGGAATCGATCGGTGAGCGCGCCCAGCACGGACCGGGTGGCGGAGGCGGGGGCCGCCGGTGACGCCCGTAACTCGGCGCGCAGGCCGGCCAGTTCCGGTCCTTCGAGCGAGACCAGCGCCCCGCCGAGGTCGAGCCGCACGGGCGGCCGCGACGGCAGCGGGCCGACGGAGGATCCCGGCCCGGTTGCGACGGAGGATCCAGCCCCGGTTTCGGTGGTGGATCCCGGCCCGGTCGCGGTGGTGGATCCCGGCCCGGTCGCGGTGACGGTGCCCGTACGGGTTCCGGGCGGCAGGGCGGGGGACACGGCCGTCCCCGCCGTCCACAGCGCGGCCGCCACCCGGCGCAACTGGGCGAGGCCCGTGCGGTGCGGGGAGTTGGCGGCCACGGCCAGATGGTCGCGGCCGCCCAGGGTGTCGTCCACGAGCGACGCGAGCTGCCCGGGGCCCACCTGGACGAACGTCCGGTGCCCCGCCGCGTACAGGGCCTCGACCAACTGCCGGAAGCGCACGGGCTCCAGCAGATGCCGGACGAACAACTCCCTTACCTCCGACTCCCGCTCGGGGAACGGCGCCGCGGTCGTCCCCGACCACACCGGGACGGTCGCCGGATGCAGCCGGAAGCGCCGCGCCGCCCGTCTGATCGGCCCGAGGTACGGCGCCAGCATCGGCGTGTGGAAGCCGGACCGGAACGGCAGCACCCGGCCGAGCACCCCGCGCGCCCGGAACGACCGTACGAACGCCTCGACCGCCGCGTCCGGTCCGCACACCATCGACTGGCCCGGCGCGTTGTCGTGGGAGAGCACCAGACCGGCGCCCGCCCATTCCCGCTCCAGGGCGGCCAGCACCCGCTCCGCGGGCGCGCCGACGGCGCCGAAGGCCAGCCCCGGCACCGTCACCGAGTCCGGGTCGAAGTCCGCCATGAAGGCGTCGACCTCGTCCCCGGAGTACAGCCCGGCCACCGTCATCGCCGTCCACTCGCCGACGCTGTGCCCGGCGACCGCGTCCGGGACCACGCCCGTGCGACGCAGCGCGGCGTCCAGGAGGCGTCCTACGGCGACCACGCCGAGACCGTGCAGGCCCACGTCGCCGACGCGATCGCCGCCGGACACCGTGCCGGGCAGCCCGAAGTGCGCGGCCACGTCGTCGACGCGCGGGGTGAACTCGCCCTCCAGGCCGGGGAAGACGAAGGCGAGTCTGCCGTGGCCGGGGCCGAGCAGCGGACCGGGCCGGAACCAGACGTCGCCCCGGCCGTGCCAGGGGCGGCCCCGGCCGACCGCCCGGCGGGCCACGGCCAGCCGCTTCGCGGTCGGGTCGACGACGCCGAGCCGGGCCGGGCCCGCGGTCGGATGCGGCAGCGTGGGGTCGAGGCCGGCCGCGCGTACCGAGTCGTCGTCGGTGTCCAGGAGGGCGGCGAGCCGTTCGGGACCGTCGGCGGCGAGCAGCAGGACCCGCTCGGGCTCGGCCACCCGCACCACCGCGTGCGCGGCCTTCGGCGCGTGCGCCGTCGCGGCGGGCGCCGGTTCCTCCTCCAGCACGACGTGCGCGTTGATCCCGCCGAAGCCGAAGGCGTTCACGGCGGCCCGTCGCACCGGCCCGCCGGGCGGGCTCTCCCAGGGGACGGCCTCCTCCAGCGTACGGAAGCGGGTCGCGGCCAGCGCCGGATGCGGGTCGTCGCAGTGCAGGGTCGGCAGCAGCGTCGCGTGGTGCACCGCGAGGGCGGCCTTGACCAGCCCGGCCACCCCGGCGGCCGGCATGGTGTGCCCGATCATCGACTTCACCGAGCCGATCACCGCGCGGTCCGCCCCGGATCCCTCGGCCGGGCCGAACACCGCCGCGAGCGTGGCCAGTTCGGCTCGGTCGCCGGCCGGGGTCGCGGTGCCGTGCGCCTCCAGCAGCCCGACCGAGCCGGGCGCGGCAGGGTCGAGTCCGGCGACCCGCCACGCCTGCCGCACGGCGCTCGCCTGACCTTCCGGATCGGGGTTGACCAGGCCCCCGGTCCGGCCGTCGCTCGCCACCCCGGTGCCCCGGATCACCGCGTAGACCCGGTCGCCGTCGCGCCGGGCGTCGGCCAGCCGCTTCAGTACGACGACACCGGTGCCCTCGCCGACGAGGATGCCGTCGGCGTCCCGGTGGAACGGGCGGATGCGCTCGCTGGGGGAGAGGGCGCGCAGTTGGGAGAAGACGCTCCACAGCGTGATGTCGTGGCAGTGGTGGACCCCTCCGGCGAGCATCAGGTCGCAGCGGCCCGAGGCGAGTTCGCCCACCGCCTGGTCGACCGCGACCAGCGAGGAGGCGCAGGCGGCGTCCACGGTGTAGGCGGGGCCGCGCAGGTCGAGCCGGTTGGCCACCCGGGAGGCGGCCAGGTTGGGCACCAGACCGATCGCCGACTCCGGGCTGTCGGGCCCGAGCCGGTCGGTGAAGGCCGTGCGCACACGCTCCAGCTGAGCGTCCGTCAGGTCGGGCAGCAGTTCGCCCAGAGTGCGCACCAACTGGCCTGCCGTGCGCACCCGTTGGTCGAGCCGGACCAGTCCGGGGGTGAGGTAGCCGCCCCGGCCGAGGACGACGCCGACCCGCCGCCGGTCGGGCAGCCGGTCCGCGCCGCCCGCGTCCGCGAGGGCGGCGGCGGCCACGTGCAGCGCGATGAGCTGGTCGGGCTCGGTGCCGGCCACCGAGTTCGGCATGATCCCGAACCGGGTCACCTCCACCTCGGCCGACGCGTCCACGAACCCGCCCCTGCGGCAGTACACCTGGTCGGCGACGGCCGGTGCGGAGGCGGTGCCGGGACGGTAGTACCCGGCGTCCCACCGGTCCCGCGGCACCTCGCCGATCGCGTCTACCCCGTCCCGCAGGTTGCGCCAGTACGCCTCGAGGTCCCGGGCGCCGGGCAGCAGCACCGCCATGCCGACGATGGCGACTGCCGGACCCTGGGCGGGACCTTCCGCGGGACCCGTCACCTGGGCCCTCACCAGCCCGAGGCGGTGTAGACGACGGCGGTGGCCGACGGGTCGCCCCAGGCGAGCTCACGCAGCAGGGCCGCGGTGCCCTCCTCGGGGTCGATCAGACGGATGCCCCGACGGCCGTAGGCGCGGGCCAGCTCCGGTCCCACCATGCCGCCGTGCCGGTCGGCGGGCGCCCACGGTCCCCAGTGCACCGTCAGCGCCCGGTGCCCGGTGCGGGCGGCCCAGGCCGCGCCGAGCGTCTGGAGCGCGTCGTTGGCGGCCGCGTAGTCCGCCTGGCCCCGGTTGCCCAGGACGCCGGAGACACTGCCGAACAGCACACTGAACGCGGGCCCGTCGGGCAGCTCCTCCAGCGCGGTGAGCAGGGCGTCGGCGCCGGTCGCCTTGGTGCCGTAGACCCGCTGGAAGGACTCGGCGGTCTTCTCGGCGATCACCCGGTCCTCGATCACCCCGGCCGCGTACACGACGCCGTCGAGACGGCCGTGCTCGGCGTGGATCTCCTTCACCGTCTGGAGCACCGCCTCGGGCTCCCGGAAGTCGACGCAGCGGTAGCGGACCCGGCTGCCGAGCGTCGTGAGCTCCGTCAGTGTCGCGGTGATCTCCCGTTGGGCGAGCAGGAGTTCGGCGGTCCGGTTGATCGCGGCCGGTGTCGCCCCGCCGCGGGCGGCGAGCGCCGCGCGCAGGGCGGCCGGGGTGCGGGCGGCAGCCGTGTCCGGGTCCTCCGGGCCGTCCGGCGCGGGCGTCCTGCCGAGCAGTTCGAGCCGGCACCCGGCCGCCGCGGCGAGGGCCGCGGCGCACTGGGCGGTGATGCCGCGGGCCCCGCCGGCCAGCAGGACCACCGCGTCCCGGTCCAGACCGAGCGCGGCGGCCTCGGCCGCCCCCGCACCAGCCGGCCCGGCGCCGGTGCTGCCGAGAATGCCCAGCGGTGCCTCGGCGAGCTCCAGACCGAACCGGCCCTCCGGGCGGCGCAGCACGACCGGGGGGCGGCCGGGCGCGCACACCTCGTCGACCAGCGCGTCCGCGAGCAACAGCGCCTCCGCGACGGTCGGCGTGCCGGTGCCGGTCGTCGGGTTCGTGGCGACCGGTGAGTTCTTGACGGTCGTCGGGTCCGTGGCGACCGGTGAGTTCTTGACGGTCGTCGGGTCCGTGGCGACCGGTGAGTTCTTGACGGTCGTCGGGTCCGTGGCGGCGGATGCCGTCGCCACCTCCACCGTCCGCGCGACCGTGAGCGGATACTCGCGCGCCACGGTGCGGAAGAAGCCGCGCAGCCCCGCCGCCACCGTGTCCGGCGCGTCCCCGTGGGCGGGCCGCAGGGCCAGCAGCCGGTGCGGTCCCCGGGCCAGGGCGGCCTTCAGGACCGGGAAGGCGTCCGGCAGCACCGGAGTGTCACCCGTCACGAGATACACGACCCCGTCCACCCGGCCGTCGTCCTGTGTGAGCAGATGGTCCCGGTCGCGTACGACGACGTCGGCGCCGTGCGTGGCGAGCCGGGCGCCGATCTCGGGAGCGTCGCCGAGGACGACCCACCGGGTCCCGGACAGTTCGGCCGTCGGATCCGCCGCACCGCCTTCCGGCCCGAGGGGCACCGTCCGCAGCAGATACCGCTTGGGCGCCTCGCCGCTCACCGCCGCGTTGTGTACATCCGCGTCGTGCACCTCGACTGTCTCGGTCGCCTCGACTGCCTCAGCCGCCTTGGTCGCCTCGGTCGCTTCAGTCGCCTCGACCGCCTCGACCGCCCCGGCGGGCCCGGAGAGCCGTGCGGTCAGCCAGTCGGTCACCGCGGCGGCCGTCCGTGCCTTCGCCAGTTCCTCCAGCTCGGCGTCGTCGAGACCGGCGAGGTCCGCGCCGTTCCCGGCGCCCAGGCGCCGGGCCAGTTCACCGGCGATCTCGGCCCGCTTGATGGAGTCGACGCTGAGGTCGGCCTCCAGGTCGAGATCGGGCTCGATCATGTCGAGGGGATAGCCGGTGCGCTCGCTGATGATCTCCAGGACCAACTGCCGGACGTCGGGCCCGGCGACCGCCGGGGGCTCGGTGACCGGCGGTGGCTGGGGCGAAGGCACCGACACACGCGGCGGCTCCACCAGCGGCGCGGCGGCCTGCGGGGGTGACGGGAGGCCGGGAGCGGGCGGCGCGGCGATCCGCTCCCCGGCCGCCGCTCCGAGATAGGTCATCAGCACATCGCGCTGGGCGGCGATCATCTCGCGGCTGGTGCGCAGGAATTCGGCGATCAGCGCGTCCTGGGCGTCCTGACGGTCCTGACCGTGGTGGCCGTCCCGGTCGGACGGGACCGCGTGCGGGGGGTTCGTCGGCACAGTCGTCTCCACGACTCGTCGGGCCGGTGCCAGCGCACCGGGAAGGAGGTCTCCGGCGGCGGTGCGCACCAACTGTCCGTCGACCGTCCAGCCGGGGCGCCTCGGCACCGGCGTACGCACCGCGTCGACGGCGTCGCGGCCGCGCAGCAGCGGTCCGGTGCGCACCGGCAGCCCCGCGACGGCCAGTCGGGCCAGGGCGTCCAGCCAGCCGCGCAGTCCGGTGTCCGGGTGCGGTTCGCAGGCCACCGTGCGGTGCGGCCGGTCGCCGAGGATCTGTCCGACCAGCCGGGTCAGCACGGAGCCGGGACCGGCCTCGACGAAGATCCGCGCCCCCGCCTCGTACATCGCCTCGATCTGTTCGACGAACCCGACCGGGGCGCCGATCTGCGCGGCGAGTTCGGCCCGTACCGCGTCCGGGTCGGCGGCGTACGGCCGCGCGGTGCGGTTGGACCAGACCGGGAACTCCGGCGCGCGCACCGGCCGGGCCGCGAGCGCCGCCGCGAACCGCTCGCCGGCCGCGGCGACCAGGGGACTGTGGAAGGCGCAGGCCACCGGGATGCGCTGGGCGCCGTACCCCGCCTCGCGCAGCAGCCGTACGGCGTCCGTGACGTCGTCGGCCGGGCCGGAGATCACCGTCTGCCGGGGCGCGTTGCGGTTGGCGACGACCACCGTGGCCGGGGCCCCCGCCGCCCG
The DNA here is from genome assembly GCF_055584385.1 of Streptomyces sp. NPDC104096. Taxonomy (NCBI): domain Bacteria; kingdom Bacillati; phylum Actinomycetota; class Actinomycetes; order Kitasatosporales; family Streptomycetaceae; genus Streptomyces; species Streptomyces sp. NPDC104096. Next base: position 201,674 of record NZ_JBVJMD010000004.1, on the reverse strand, counting down.
CAGGGCCTCGGTGACCTCGGCGGCACCGGCCGTGACCGCGGCCATGGTGCCCGGGTCCGCTCCGTGGTCCGCCCCGGCGGCCGCGAGGATCACCGCCGCCCGTTCGCGGCTGAGCGCGAGCAGCGTCTCGGGGTCGAGGGCGCCGGCCGCGCTCAGGGCGACCAGTTCGCCGTAACTGTGTCCGGCGGCCATGTCCGGCCGCACCCCGGCCGTGGTGAGCAGGGCGTGGGCGGCGAGGCCGGTGATGCCGAGGGCGGGCTGTGCGGCCCGGGTGTCGGTGAGCGCCGCCCGCTGCCGGTCGTGTGCGCCGTCGTCGAAGGCGGCGGGCGGGTACAGCGGGCCCGCCTGGTCGGCGCCGAGTTCGAGGTAGTGGCGCAGCTCGGGGAACGCCACGAACAGGTCGGCGAGCATGCCGGGGCGCTGGCTGCCCTGGCCGGGGAAGAGAAAGGCGACCTTGCCCTCGGCCGGGTCCTGGGCGGGACGGGCGGCGGGAGGGTCGGCGAGGTGGACGCCGTGCGCCGGATCGTGCTCCCCGGCCAGCGCCTGCCGCAGCCGCCCGACCAGTTCGTCCACGTCCGCGGCCACGACCGCCACCCGCGCCGGATCCGGGCAGACGTCGGCCCGCCGGGCCGCGCTCAGCGCCAGGTCGCGCAGCCGCCACGGCCGGCCCTCGGTCTCGGCGGCCCCGAGCAGCTCCTCGACGGCCCGGTGCGCCGCCGCGGTGTCCCGGCCCCGGAACACGAAGAGCTCGGCCGGCCAGACGTCCAGCGCCTGCGCCGGTGCCGTGCCGTCCGCGTACGCGCCGAGCACCACGTGGAAGTTGGTCCCGCCGAACCCGAACGCGCTGACACCGGCCAGCCGTTGTCGTGCCGGGGCCGCCCAGGGCCGGGCCCGGGTGTGGAAGACGAACGGGCTGCTGTCCGCGTCCCAGGCCGCGTTGGGGTGTTCCAGGTGCAGGGTGGGCGGCCGGACCCCGGTGTACAGCGCCAGCACGGTCTTGATCAGCCCGGCCAGCCCGGCGGCGCACTTGGTGTGCCCGATCTGCGACTTGACCGAACCGAGCACACAGCTGCCCGACTTGGCCCCCGCCTCGCCGAACACCTCGCCGAGTACGGTCAGTTCGGTGCGGTCGCCGACCACGGTCCCGGTGCCGTGCGCCTCGACGAGCCCGACGTCGGCCGGTGAGACCCCCGCGTTGCGGTAGGCCCGCACCAGTGCCGAGCGCTGACCCTCGGGGCGGGGCGCGGTCAGGCCCAGCGACCGGCCGTCGCTGGAACTGCCCAGGCCCTTGATCACCCCGTAGATCCGGTCGCCGTCCCGCTCGGCGTCCGCGAGCCGCTTCAGTACGACGCAGGCGACACCCTCGCCGAGCGCGATGCCGTCCGCCGAGCCGTCGAAGGAGCGGGAGCGGCCGGTGGGGGAGAGCGCGTGCACCGACGCGAACAGGGCGTAGTCGTTGATGCCGTTGTGCAGGTCGGCGCCGCCGCACAGCACCACGTCGCTGGTGCCGCCGACGAGTTCCTTGCACGCGACGTCCACCGCGGCCAGCGAGGAGGCGCAGGCGGCGTCGACGGTGAAGTTGGCGCCGCCGAGGTCCAGCCGGTTGGCGATCCGCCCGGAGATCACGTTGGCGAGCATGCCCGGGAAGGAGTCCTCGGTCAGCCGGGGCAACTGGCCGTCCAGGCCCTCGGGGACGCGCCCGTGGTACGACGGGAGCACGGCGCGCAGCGTGGCCGCGTTGGACAGGTCGCTGCCCGCTTCCGCGCCGAACACCACCGAGGTGCGGGAGCGGTCGAACTCCCGTCCCCCGTCGCCGTATCCGGCGTCCTCCAGGGCGCGCCGGGCGGCCTCCAGGGAGAGCAGCTGGACCGGCTCGATGCTGCCGAGGGAGGCCGGCGGGATGCCGTAGCGCAGCGGGTCGAAGGGGATGCGGGGCAGGAAGCCGCCCCACTTGGAGGGGGTGGCGCCACCGACGGAGGCGGTGCCGTCGGTGCCCGGCGCGTCGTAGTGCACGGCCGGGTCCCAGCGCTCGGGCGGCACCTCGCCGACCGCGTCCCGGCCGCCGACCACGTTCGCCCAGAAGGTGGGCAGGTCGGGCGCCTCGGGGAACATGCAGGCCATCCCGACCACCGCGACGTCCAGCGGCGCGGGCAGCACCGGCTCCCGGGACCCGGAGCCGCCCGGGCGGGCGTCGAGCCGGTCGCGCAGCCGTGCCGTCCGCTCCGCCAGGAACCCGGCGGCCCCGGTGGTCACCGCCCGGTGCAGCGCCGCGACCGTGGTGGTGGCCGAGCGCAGCACGGCCACCTGCCCGGCCATGAACATGCCGTCGGTGAGCTGACGTTCCTCGCCGACCGGCCCGAGCGCCCCGCCGTCGTCACGGTCGACGCCCTTGCTCGCCAGGCGCAGCCGCCCGATGTTGAGCCGTTCCAGCTCCTCCCAGACCCGCCGGTCGGGCACGCCCGCGGACCGCAGCCGCCCCTCGTGCTCGCGGTATCCGGCGGTGAAGGGGCTCGGCACGCAGCGGGTGGCGTGGCCGGGCGCGGTCTCGAGCAGGGTGGTCCGCTCGGCGGCCCTCACCCGGCGCTGGAAGAGCGGCTGGATCGCGCCGAGCGCGACCGCCTCCTCGGTGAACAGGTAGGCGGTGCCCATGAGGACCCCGACGGCGACCCCGCGCGCGGTCAGCGGGGCCGCGAGGGCGGCGACCATCGCCGCCGAGCGCTCGTCGTGCACACCGCCCGCGAAGAACACCTCCAGCGTCTCGGCCGCGCTGTCGCCGTTCCCGCCACGCCCGTCCCGGCCGTCATGCCCGCCGTCGCCGCCACGCCCGCTGTTCCCGCCGTTCCCGTCGTTGCGGCCACGTCCGCTGTTCCTGCCGTTGCCGTCGTTGCCGTCGGCCGCGTCCAGGAAGTCCTCCAGTACCGCGAGCTGCGCCTCCCAGAGCGGGAAGCTGCCGCGCGGACCGACGTGCCCGCCGCACTCGGAGCCCTCGAACACGAACCGGCGGGCCCCGGCCTCCAGGAACTGCCGCAGCAGCCCCGGCGAGGGCGCGTGCAGAAAGGTACGGATCCCGTCGCGCTCCAGCGCCCGCGCCTGGGACGGGCGCCCGCCCGCGATGACGGCGTGCGTCGGCCGCAGCTCCCGTACCGCTTCCAGCTGGGCGGTCCGTACCTCCTCCGGCGCGAAGCCGAGGACGCCGACACCCCAGGGCCGCCCGGCGACGGCGGCCCGGGTCTCGGTCAGCATCGCCCGGGTGCGCTCGCCGTCCGCCAGCGCCAGGGCGAGAAACGGCAGCGCGCCGTCCGCGGCGACCGCGGCCGCGAACTCGGCCCGGTCGCTGACCCGGGTCATCGGCCCCTGCGCGACGGGCAGCCGGGTGCCGAGCGCCCGGCTCATCGGGGAGCCCGCGCCCAGCGCCCCGGCCGCCACGTCGTCGTCCACGGCCTCGCGCACCGCGTCGGTCAGCGCGCGCACGGTCCGGCGCACATCACCGAAGCGGCGCGCGAACCGGGCCGCGAGGAAGCCGTCCTGACCCACCGGCAGCAACCGGGTGCGCGGATCCCGCGCGCCCAGTGCCGCGGCCACCGCCGCGGGGTCGGTGCCGGTGACGCGCGGCGCGTCCGGGCCGCGGTGCGGCAGCATGCGATGACCGGCCAGTACGACCGTCTCCGAACCGTCCAGGGACCGCAGCCGCGCGGCGGCCGCCTCCGGCAGCGACGACTCCGCCAGCAGCGCCAGCTGGTCGTCCAGGACGACCCCGGCCGCCCCGCCGGCCATCGCGGCGGCCGCCGTCCTGGGGCCGATCCCGCCACAGGCCCAGACCGGGAGCGATATGCCGGGCGCGGCGAGCAGCTGCTGGAGCAGGACGAAGACGCTCAGTTCACCGACCCGCCCGCCGCACTCGCTGCCGCGGGCGATCAGCCCGTACGCTCCGGCGCGGACCGCGGCGCGTGCCTCGTCGAGGCCCGTGACCTCCACCAGCACACGGTGGCCGGCCGTCAGGTCCTCGGCCCGCCACGGCGCGTTCGCCGCGAGCACCACCGTGTCCGGCCGGCCCGCGCCACCGGTCCCCGGCGCGAGGTCGGCGGGGTCCAGCCGGCAGCGGGCGTCGACCCGGACCCCGAACGGGCCCGGCGCCAGTCGGCGCAGGCGTCCCAGGGCGTCACGGGATCTTCGGTCCCCGTCGCCCAGGTCGAGCACGCCGAGCCCGCCGGCCCGGCACACCGCCGCCGCGAGCCCGGCGTCGGGTTCACCGAACGGGGTGATGCCGATGATCATGTCCTCGGAACGCACGGCAGACGTCATGATTCTCCGAATCAGGCTGAGACTGCGTGGTGGGGGGTGCGGTACGACAACGATGGCGGCGCGTCGGATTCCGGCCGGACCCGAGGCGACCCGGGAACACCGAATAGGGAGAGCCTGCTCGAAACGCGTTGAAAGGTAGCCCCGTTATTACTGACTGGTCAACGTTGAACCAGCGGGGCAGTATGCGGGCGCATTGATTCGGTCAGTCGCGGACAGCGGAAGGGACGTCGGAAATCGGAGCAATTCCTTGCTGGTGCCGAGCCGTTCACTCCCCTCACACATCACCGAAACACCGATAGGTGAATATGGAACTTTCTTTGGTGCGGCATGTCCGGATCGAGGTGCCCTTTCCCCTCGTGCGACGGCCGCGGGGGAATTCCGGGGGGCGATCTTGAACTGACCGGGAAGGGGTGTGTGCCGGCTTCCGCGGGCGCCGGACGATAGTCCGGTCCGCCGTTCATACGCTGTATCCGCCGTCCACCCCCAGGGCCTGTCCCGTGATGAACCCGGCCCGGTCCGAGGCGAGGAAGGCGACCGCTTCCGCGATGTCCCCCGCCTCGCCGAAACGGCGCAGCGGGATGGCGCGCCGGGCGGCGGCCAGGGCCCGCTCGTCGAGGTCCCCGGAGTCGATCAGCCGCGCCGCGATGCCGTCGGTGAGCATGCCGGGAGCGACGCAGTTCACGCGGACGCCGTAGCGTCCCTCCTCGGCGGCCAGCGCCCGCGCCACCGCCTCGACCGCCCCCTTCGCCCCCGACGACAGCCCGTCACGCACCGGGAAGCGGCGCGTGGCGACCGTGGTGACCGCGACGATGCCGCCCCGGCTCTCCCGCAGCAGCGGCAGGCAGGGGTGGACCAGGTTGAAGAACGCCACCGCGTCGCCCTCCAACTGGGCCCGGTACTGCCCCGGTGCGACCCGGCTCAGATGCAGCATCGGCACATGCGGCCCGGCGGCGTACACCACCGTGTGCAGTCCGCCGTGGGTCCGGGCGGCCTCGGACACGGCGGCGGCCGCGGCAGTCTCGTCCCGCAGGTCCAGCCGCACCGCGCGGACCCGTCCGCCGTGCGCCGCACCCTGCGCCACCAGGTCCCGCGCCGCCGTCGCGTCGCTGCGGTAGGTGAACGTCACGTCGCTCCCGCGCTCGGCCAGCACCCGGACGACCGCCGCCCCGACGGCGCCGGTGCCGCCCGCGACGAACGCGGTGCCCGCCCGGCCGGAGAAGTCCCGCCCGCTCATGTCCGTACCTCCAACGCTGCGGCGACGGCGATCCGTGTGCCCCCAGGTTGTAGCGGCGGACGGCGAAGAGTGACAGCCATGTGCACGGACGGGTTCTCGGGCACGAGACGCGCGGCCCGAGACCCGCGTTACGGAACGAGTGTTACGGGACGGGTGTGACGAGACCGGCGGCAGGCCTGGGGTGCGGCGGACATCGCGGGCGGCGAGGACGGGACCCGGGCGCGCGAGTCGGCCCGGCGGACCACGGCCGCGTACAGCGGGTCGGAGCTCCGGGGCCCGCGGACCCGCGGTCGGCGGTCTCGCGGTCGGCGCCCCGGCGCAGGCACCTGTGCGCGTACGGTAGTGTTGACCTGCGTGATCACGCGGTTCGCCGGACGAGTCGTACCGAGTGGGTCGCACCGGGACGTGGCGCAGCTTGGTAGCGCACTTGACTGGGGGTCAAGGGGTCGCAGGTTCAAATCCTGTCGTCCCGACGGTGCGAAGGGTCCTCGCGGACGGAAGTCCGCGGGGACCCTCTTCACGTGCGGCCCGTGTGCGGCCCGCACGCGGTCGGTGCGCGGCCGCGGGCGGTCACTGTTCCCGCAGGTCCTTGACCCGGCGGAGCTTGCCGAGCGAGCGCTCCAGGGTCTCCGGGTCGACGACCGTCACCTCCACGGTGACACCGACCCCGTCCTTCACCCCCTGGGCGATCGTCCGGGCGGCCGCCTCGCGCTGCTCGGGACCGGCGCCGGGACGGGCCTCGACCCGCACCACCATGTGGTCCATCCGGCCGCGCCGGCTGAGCTGCACCTGGAAGTGCGGGGCCACTCCGGGGGTGCGCAGCACGATCTCCTCGATCTGGCTGGGGAAGACGTTCACCCCGCGCAGGATGATCATGTCGTCGCAGCGGCCGGTTATCTTCTCGATCCGGCGGAAGGCGGGCCGGGCGGTGCCGGGCAGCAGCCGGGTCAGGTCCCGGGTGCGGTAGCGGATGATCGGCAGCGCCTCCTTGGTGAGGGAGGTGAAGACGAGTTCGCCGCTGTCGCCCTCGGCCATGACCTCGTCGGTGATCGGGTCGACGACCTCGGGGAAGAAGTGGTCCTCCCAGACGTGCAGCCCGTCCTTGGTCTCCACGCACTCCTGCGCGACACCCGGGCCCATCACCTCGGACAGCCCGTAGATGTCCACCGCGTGGATGTCCAGGCGCTCCTCGATCTCGCGGCGCATCTCCTCCGTCCACGGCTCGGCGCCGAAGATGCCGACCTTCAGCGAGCTGTCGCGCGGGTCCAGGCCCTGCCGCTCGAACTCGTCGAGCAGGGTGAGCATGTACGACGGCGTGACCATGATGATCTCGGGCTCGAAGTCCTGGATGATCTGCACCTGGCGCGCGGTCATGCCGCCGGAGGCGGGGATCACCGTGCAGCCGGCGCGTTCGGCGCCGTAGTGCGCGCCGAGACCGCCGGTGAACAGGCCGTAGCCGTAGGAGACGTGGACCTTGTGGCCGGGGCGGCCGCCCGCGGCGCGGATCGAGCGGGCGACGACGTCCGCCCAGACGGAGAGGTCGTTCTCGGTGTAGCCGACGACCGTGGGGCGTCCGGTGGTGCCGCTGGAGGCGTGCACCCGGCGTACTTCCGACATGGGCACGGCGAACATGCCGAAGGGGTAGGTGTCCCGCAGGTCGGCCTTGGTGGTGAAGGGGAACCGGGACAGGTCCGCCAGGCTGCGGCAGTCGTCGGGCTTGACGCCCGCGTCGTCGAACTTCCTGCGGTACAGCTCGACATTGTCGTAGGCGTGCCGGAGCGTCGCGCGCAGCCGCTCCAGCTGGAGTTCGCGCAGCTGCTCGCGGGTCAGGCGCTCGCCGTCGTCGAGCAGCTCGCCGGGGACCGGGTCCCCGAGCCGTCCGCCGCCCGGGGCCGCGGGGCCCGTCAGTCCGCTTGCGCTGCTCATCGCGACTCCTTGCTCTGTGTGCTTCGAACCGGCTGCGCTCCAACCGGCTGCGATCGAACCGGCTGCGACCGGTCGCCGCTCGATCGATCGGGCTGCGACCGATCCGGCTGCGTGCCGCGCACGGTGCGGCTGCGGCCGCGGAACTCCGCGATCACCTCGTCACCGCGCAGCACGCTCACGTCGTACAGACCGCTGCGGCCGAACCGGGTGCGCTCCGTCGCCGTGGCCACGAGGACGTCCCCCTCGTACGCGGGCGCGACGAAGTCGACGTCGGCGCCGGCCGCGACGGTCACGGGGCCGTGGCTGTTGCAGGCGCAGGCGAAGGCGGTGTCCGCCAGCAGGAACAGATAGCCGCCGTGGGCGATGCGGTGCCCGTTGACCATCGCGGGGGTCACGGTCATCCGCGGCACGGCGCTTCCCGTACCGACCTCCAGCAACTCGATGCCGAGACCGCGGGAGGCCTCGTCCGCGGCGAACATCTCCTCCGCCGGGCCGAGGGCCGTGTCACGGGCCTGCGTCACGATCTCACCACCTTGTGAACCGACCGAACATTCGGTTAGCGTGCGCACCGCCAACGTAATCCCGCACCGCCGTCGACTGTCAAGGTCTTGCCCGGCCGGGAAGGAACAGGCACACTGGAACCGAACGAATGGTCGGTTGGGAAGCTGGTGCAGATGACCACGACAGACTCCACGCCCGCCCCCGAGGGCCTCCAGGAGCACTTCGACGCGACGATCGCGCGCGACCAGCGGATCGAGCCCCGGGACTGGATGCCGGAGGGCTACCGCAGGACGCTGGTCCGGCAGATCGCGCAGCACGCGCACTCGGAGATCATCGGCATGCAGCCGGAGGGCGAGTGGATCACCCGCGCGCCGTCGCTGCGCCGCAAGGCCATCCTGTTCGCCAAGGTCCAGGACGAGGCCGGCCACGGCCTGTACCTGTACTCCGCCGCCGAGACCCTGGGCGTGGACCGCGCGGACCTCACCGAGAAGCTGATCGAGGGCCGCCAGAAGTACTCGTCGATCTTCAACTACCCGACCCTGAGCTTCGCCGACGTCGGGGTGATCGGCTGGTTCGTGGACGGCGCGGCGATCTGCAACCAGGTGCCGCTGTGCCGCAGCTCCTACGGGCCGTACGCGCGCGCCATGGTGCGGATCTGCAAGGAGGAGTCCTTCCACCAGCGCCAGGGCTACGAGCTGCTGCTGACCATGATGCGCGGCACCGACGCCCAGCGCGAGATGGTCCAGGACGCGGTGGACCGCTGGTGGTGGCCGTCCCTGATGATGTTCGGGCCGCCGGACGACGCCTCCCCCAACTCGGCGCAGTCCATGGCCTGGAAGATCAAGCGGCACAGCAACGACGAGCTGCGCCGGCGGTTCGTCGACATGACCGTCCCGCAGGCCGAGAAGCTCGGCGTCACGCTGCCCGACCCGGACCTGCGCTGGAACGAGGAGAGCGGCCACCACGACTTCGGCACCCCGGACTGGGACGAGCTGATGCGGGTCATCAAGGGCGACGGCCCGCTCAACACCGAGCGGATCGCGCGCCGCCGGGCCGCCCACGACGAGGGCGCCTGGGTGCGTGAGGCGGCCACCGCCCACGCGGCGAAGCGGAACAAGCGGGTTCAGGAAGGTACGGCGGCATGACACAGCAGGACTGGCCCCTGTACGAGGTGTTCGTACGCGGCAAGCGCGGCCTCAACCATGTGCACGTGGGCTCGCTGCACGCGGCCGACGACGGGATGGCGCTGACCCACGCCCGCGACCTCTACACCCGGCGCAACGAAGGGGTGAGCATCTGGGTGGTGCGCTCCGAGCACATCGCCGCCTCCACCCGCGACGAGAAGGACCCGTTCTTCGCGCCCAGCGCGGACAAGGTCTACCGCCACCCGACCTTCTACGACATCCCCGACGACGTCCCGCACATCTGAGGAGCAGGGCATGAGTGACGACCACGTCTACCTGACCCTCGCCGAGGGACACGAGGACGACGCCCGCTGGGCGTTCGGCACCGGATTCGAGGACCCGCTGCACGGCGTGGACACCTCCGTGCCGGACGGTGTGGACGCCGCCGCGCTGGCCGCCTGCTGCCTGGCGCTCGGCGACGACGCCCTGGTGTCCGCCCAGCGGCTCGCCGAGTGGACCACCCGTGCCCCCGAGCTGGAGGAGGAGGTGGCGCTGGCCAACATCGGCCTCGACCTCCTCGGCCAGGCCCGGCTGCTGTACGCGCGCTGCGGCCAGGTCGACGGCAGCGGGCGGGGCGAGGACGCCTACGCCTACTTCCGCGACGCGGACGCCTTCCGCAACGTACGGCTGGCCGAACTGCCCAACGGGGACTTCGCGTTCTCCGTCGTACGGCTGCTGGTGCTGTCCGCCTGGCGGCTCGCCCTGTTCGAGCGGCTCGCCGGCTGCGCCGACCCGGTGCTCGCGGCGATCGCGGCGAAGGGCGTCAAGGAGCTGGCCTACCACCGGCAGTACGCGGCCGAGTGGGCCGTACGCCTCGGCGACGGCACGGACGAGTCGCACCGCAGGATGCGCGCCGCCCTCGCCGACGTCTTCCCGTACGTGGACGAACTCCTCGCCACCGGCCCGGGGTTCGGGATCGACGCGGCGGACGTACGCGAGGAGGTGACGGCCGTGCTCGGGCAGGTGCTCGACGCCGCCGGCCTCGCGCTGCCGGACGTGCAACCGCTGCCCGGAGCCGGGCGCGACGGCGACCGCACCGAGCATCTCGCCCCGCTGCTCGCCGAGTTGCAGAGCGTGGCCCGGGCCCACCCGGAGGCGACATGGTGACCACGGCGACCCCGCCCACGGACGTCCGGCGCGCCCGGCGGATCGCCGCGCAGGTGCCGGACCCGGAGCTGCCCATGCTGACCCTGGCCGACCTCGGCGTCCTGCGCGACGTCGAGGTGGCGCAGGACGGTACGGTCGTCGCCAGCCTGACGCCGACCTACTCGGGCTGCCCCGCGATGGCCGAGATGCGCGCCGACGTGGCCGCCCGGCTGCGTGCCGCGGGATTCGCGCGGGTGGAGATCCGTACCGTCCTGGACCCGCCGTGGACCACCGACTGGATCACCCCAGAGGGGCGCCGCAGGCTCGCCGAGCACGGCATCGCGCCGCCCGGCGCCGCCCCCGGGCGCGCCGCCTCCGGCCCGGTGCCGCTGGTGCTGTCCGCGACCCGGCGCACGGCCGTGCCCTGCCCCCGCTGCGGTGCGGCGGACACCGAGGAGACCTCCCGGTTCTCCGCCACGTCGTGCAAGGCGCTGTGGCGCTGCCTCGCCTGCCGCGAGCCGTTCGAGTACGTCAAGGAGATCTGATGGCCCCGACCGCCCCCGCCTCGGCGGCCGTACGTCCGCGTCCGCGCCGCCGTCCGGTCTTCCACCCGCTGCGGGTCGCCGCCGTCCAGCCGCTGTGCGAGGACGCCGCCGCCGTCAGCTTCGAGATCCCCGAGGAACTCGCCGAGGAGTTCGCGTTCGCCCCGGGCCAGTCGCTCACCGTGCGGCGCGAGATCGACGGACGCGACGAGCGCCGCTCGTACTCCATCTGCTCCCCGGCCGGCTCCGTGCCGCGGATCGGGGTGCGCGTGGTGCCCGGCGGTCTGTTCTCCTCCTGGCTGGTGCGCGAGGTGCGCCCCGGCGACACGGTCGAGGTGATGGCGCCCACCGGCGCGTTCACCCCCGACCTCACCGAGCCCGGCCACCATGTCCTGGTCGCCGCCGGTTCCGGCATCACGCCCATGGTGTCCATCGCCGAGTCCGTCCTCGCCGCCGACTCCCGCTCGCGGGTCACCCTCTTCTACGGCAACCGGCGCACCGGGTCCGTGATGTTCGCCGACGAACTGGCGGACCTGAAGGACCTGTACCCCAGCCGCTTCCAGCTCGCCCATGTGCTCTCCCGCGAGCCGCGCGAGGCCGAGGTGCTCTCGGGCCGGCTCGACGCCGACCGGCTGCGCGCGCTGGTCGGCGCGCTCGTCGACGTGGAGAGCGCCGACCACTGGTGGCTGTGCGGCCCGCACGGCATGGTCCGGGACGCCCAGGAGGTGCTGGCCGGCCTCGGCGTACCGGTCGAGCGCGTCCACCAGGAGCTGTTCTACGCCGACGACGAACCGGTCCGCGAGGTGCGGCACGACGAGGACACCGACGCCGCCGACGGACCCGTCAGCCAGGTGACGCTCACCCTCGACGGCCGCTCCACCACCTCGGCCCTCTCCCGTCGCCGCACCATCCTCGACGGAGCCCAACTGACCCGCCCCGACCTGCCCTTCGCCTGCAAGGGCGGGGTGTGCGGCACCTGCCGTGCGCTGGTCACCGACGGCGAGGCCGACATGCGCCGCAACTTCGCCCTCGAACCGGGCGAGGTCGACGCGGGTTACGTCCTGACCTGCCAGACCTTCCCGGTGTCGGAGAAACTGACCGTCGACTTCGACAGTTGAGCCGAGCGGGACACCCCGGGGCGCGATCCAGGCGCCCCGGGGTTTTCCCGTGCCCGCCTGGTGAACGCCCCCTTGACGACGGCCCACGGCGGACCGACACTCCCGATAGGAATCCTAGTGAATAGGTAGGGAAACATGGGCTGCCTCGGACCGGTCACCGCGCACGCGGGCCGTTCGCCGTCCTCGCCGCCTCGCCCCACGCCCCTTCTGACCTCCCGCCGTCACATCGACCTCCAGCGCGTCTGCAGCGCGATCGGCCGACCCGTCTGAGCCGGCCCCGCACGCCCCGGCACCCGCCTTCCGCGGCCTGCCGTCCGAGCGCACCGGGCCGCCCGTCCGACGTCGCTTCCGCCGCGCGTCCGTCGCGCGATCGCTCTCGGGGAGAGTCATGACCGTCACACCGCTCGCCGCCGTGCCCTCCGCCCGCCTCGCTCCCGCCTTCCGCGGCCGCCTCGGCCGCGACGCGCGCAGCGGCCACTACGCCGTACCGCGCCGCTACCGGCTCCACCTGTCCACCGCATGTCCCGACGGGCTGCGCATCGCCGTCACCCACAGCCTGCTCGACCTCTCCGAGGCCTGCCCGGTGACCTGGCTGCCGGCGGTCCCCGACGACCCCGACGGCGGCCACACCGCACTGCGCCCGCTGTACGAGGCCAGCGCCCACCGCTACACCGGACCGGCCCTGGCGCCGGTGCTCGCCGACGACTGGTCGGGGCGGATCGTCAGCACCCACGCCCCGGACATCATGCGCGACCTGGCCCGCGGCTTCGGCGGCGACGGACCCTCGCTCTACCCGAGCGGCACCGAGGCCGCCGAGTGGCCGTCCGTGTCCGGCATCGACGAGGCCGCGCAGCACGCCGGACGGGCCGGAGCCGGGGAGGACGAGCGGGCCGCCGCCCTGGACACCCTGCTGGCCGCGCTCGGCGCGCTGGAGCGCGGGCTGGCCGGCCGCACCTGGCTGGCCGGCGACCGACCGACCGCCGCCGACGTGGAGTTGTGGGTGACCCTGGTGACCCTCGACACCGTGCACCGCCACCATCTGGACGCCGCCGCCGTGCACCGGCTCGTCGACCACCCCGCCCTGTGGGCCTACGCCCGGCGCCTGACCGCCCACCCGGCCTTCGGCGCCCACCTCGACCTCGACGGCATCGCCCGCCGCCACCACGCCCACTGCCGGGGCCTGGAGGCCGCCGGTTCGGCCGTCCAGATCCTGGACTGGGCCGCCCACGCGGCGGCCGGGACCGACCGGATCTGAGGGCGCCGACACGTCGGCGGGCCGGTGACGTCTCCCTCCCCCGAAGGTGACGTCACCGGCCCCTTTCCCCCGGCGCCGGACCGCGGTCCGTGCGTCCGGGTCAGGCCGGTCCTGTGCTCACCAGCACATGACCGCCGTCTCGCCCGACCCCCTGACGGAGTACAGACGGACCCGGACGAAATAACGGCGGCCCTTGACCAGACGGGCCCGGACCGTCGCGTTGTGCGGGGTGCCCCCGTCGTCCCGGCCCGCCAGGAAGCGGGGCTCCCCGTCCCGTTCCTCGAACACCACGACGACGGTGTCGCTGTCGCCGAACGTGCCCACCGTGTACGTACGCGTCTCCGCCGGCTCGACGGCGAAGTCGGCCTGCTCGCCCGGGCCCAGCCGCAGTGGCGCCGAACGGAACGGCACCAGCGCGGGCGGCCGGCCGGGACCGGCCGGCGGATACCAGCGGAGCACGAACTCCTTGTCGAGCGGGGAGAGCCCGCCGGGCGGGTGCAGCCCGCCGCGGAACTGCTCGGGCTCCAGGACCAGCCCCGACGGGAACGGGTACTCCATGATCGACAGCGGGTCCCAGGCCGTGCCGTTCACCTCGGCCGGGTCCAGTTTGCGCAGGATGTTGTTGTACGTGGTCTCCCGGCTCCAGAAGTTCGGCGGGCCCGCCAGATCGGCGTACACGGCCTCGTCGTCCCAGTGCAGACCGGCGAACGGGCTCTGGTGCTCGTGCACCATGCCCAGCGCGTGCCCGATCTGGTGCAGTGCCGTCGGGCGCTCCCCGGGCACGGTGAGATCCCAGCCGAAGTTCATGGTGCGCTCGTTGAGACCGACGCGGAGCGCGTCCTTGCCCACGGCCGACCAGGACCCGTCACCGAACTGGAATCCGATCCGCAGCTCGGCCTCCGAACGGTCGCCGACCTCGACGAAGGAAACGCCGATGCCGAGGTCCTGCCATTCCCGGAAGCACTCGCGCACCAGGTCCCGTTGCTCCTCGGCGCCGACCCACGACACCCACCGGGTCTCGCCGCTGCCCGGCAGGGCGATCGGGGACCCGTCGGCGTCGCCGTCGAAGAAGTGGTAGTGCACGACCGTGCCGTTGACCCACATCGACCGCCCGCCCACGAGCGCGCCGAGCCGCTCGGCGGTCAGCCCCGCCGGGAAGGCGGCTGCCGACTGCTGCGCGAGGGAGCAGTAGCGAGCGGTCATGGGCACAGCCTGCCGCGCACCGACCCCGGCACACCTGAGTCGCGGTCTACTCAAGTCGCCCTGTATCAGGGGTGAGTATCCCCGCTCATACCCTCGTGACGACTTTCGAACGGGACGCCAAGACCCTCGGACCGCCCTGGCCGTTCACCGGACGGGAGGACGAACTGGAGCTGGTCAGGCGGTCCCTGGCCGCCGGGCGCCCCGGCATCGTGGTGACCGGCCCGGCGGGCTGCGGCAAGACCCGGCTCGCCACGGAGGCCGTGCGGGGCACCGGCTGCGTCCGCGTGGCCGGCACCCCCGAGACCCGCGACCTTCCGCTGGCCGCCTTCGCGCCGCTGCTCCCGGACACCGTCTCCCTGCACCAGGCCGTCCGACTCCTTTCCGGCACCCGGCTGTTGATGGTCGACGACGCCCAGCTGCTGGACGACGTGTCGGCCGCCCTGGTCCATCACCTGGCCGTGCACGGCCGCACCCGGCTGCTGGTCGTCGCCACCGACGGCGTCCCGGCCCCCGGCGCGGTGAGCCGGCTGTGGACCGGCGAACTGCTGCCCCGCCTCGCGCTGACGCCACTGCCCCCCGAGGAGAGCGCACGGTTGCTGGTGGCGGGGGCCGGAGGCCCGCTCGAACCGCTCACCGTCGACCGGCTGCACCGCCTGTCCCGGGGCGATCTGCGACTGCTGCGCGAACTGCTCGGCGCGCTGCACGCACAGGGGGCCCTCACTCCGTCCCCGGAGACCGGCGAGCGCGCCTGGCGCGGCCCGGTACCGGTGACCGCCGCCGTCCGCGAACGCACCGCCCGGCTCCTGGAACGCGCCTGCCCCGACGAGCGCGAGACCCTGGACCGCCTCGCCTTCGCCGAGCCCCTCCCGCTGCCCGCCGACACCTTCGACCTGCGGATCCTCGAACGCCTCGAGTCCGACGGCCTGATCGAGACCGACGGCCTGATGGAGACCGGCGACCCGATCGAGACCCACGGCCGTGCCGAGACCGACGACCTTCCCGGCGGCGCGGGCGCCGTCCGGCCCGCGGGGACCGCGCACGCCGTCCGCCTCGCCCACCCGCTGCACGGCCCGGTGCTGCGGGCCGCGGCCGGCCGGCTGCGGGCGGGGCGGCTGGCCCGTACCCCGCAGGAACGGGAACGCGCCCTGGCGAGCGAGTCGGCCGCGCTGGAGCACCGGATCGCCCACGCGGACGTACGGGACCTGCCGGCCCCCGTGGGGGAGTGGCTGGTGGCGGAGGGCGCACCGCTGCCGCCCGGGCACGCGGCCGTACGGGCCCGGTTCTGCCGGCTGCGCGGCCGTCTGCGCGAGGCCGGAGCCTGGGCCAGGGAAGGCCTGCGCGGCGCGCCGGACGACCTCGCCTGCCGCCGCGAACTGGCCCTGGCCGCCGCCCAGTCGGGCGATGTCACGACCGCGAGCGAAGCCGCCGCCGACCAGGCGTCGCAGGCGTGGCTGGCGGCCGCCCGCGGAGACGTCACCGCCGCACTCGAGGCCCTGCGCGACGTGCCCGGGGACCGTGACCCGTACGCCCGCTACGAGGCCGTCCGGCTCGGCGCACCGGCCGAGGCCGCCCGCCGCCTGCCCGCCGACGGAGTGCTCGCCGTCCACGCCAGAGCCCTCGCGCACGGCGACGCGGCCGCCCTGGACCGCGCGGCGCGGGCCCTGGAACAGCGCGGCTTCCTGCTCTTCGCGGCGGAGGCGCACGCCCAGGCCGCCCGGGCCCACCGCGCCCCGGGCGCCGCCCGCACCTCACGCGCTCGCGCCGCCGCACTCGCCCGGCGCTGCCAAGGCGCCCGCACCCCGGCCCTGTCGGGACTGGCCCTGGGCGAACTCACCGCCCGGCAGCGGCAGATCGTCACCCTCGCCGCGGCGGGCCTGAGCAACCGCGAGATCGCCGAACAGCTCACCCTCTCCATCCGCACGGTCGGCAACCATCTCTACGGCGCCTACGCCCGCCTCGGCGCCGGCGACCGCGACGCCCTGCCGTGGCTCGTCACGGACGGCCCGCAGCCGCAGCCCCGTTCGGCCTGAATCCCCCAAGGAGCCACGGGAACAAGGGCGTTCATGCCGCGCCGAACGCGGTGAACGCCCACCCCGTGGCCTGGTGCAGCGCGTCACCCGGCAGCGCCGCGCGTGCGTCGCGCAGGGCCTCGGCCAGACTCAGGCCCGTGCTGAGGCCCTTGTGCAGGGCGAGCATCAGCGGCACCACCGCGGCGTCGTTGACCGGTGCGCTGCTCGCCACCACCCCGGCCGTGCCCAGCGGCAGCAGGGCGGTGACCAGGCCGAGGAGTTCGTCGGCGCCGACCGAGGCGAACCGTGCGGTGTCACAGCTGGACAGGATGATCCGGTACGGGCTGCGGTCCAGGCGCTCGAAGTCGTGCACGATGAGCGGCCCGTCGGCCATCCGCAGCGACGAGAACAGCGGGGAGTCCGCCCGGAAGGTGCCGTGCGCCGCGATGTGCGCCAGCGCGGCACCGTCCAGCTCCTCCAGCACCCGTGGCACCCGCGCGTCGGCGTGCTCCAGCACGACCGGTGTGCCGTACCGGTCGACCAGTTCGGGCACCTCGGCACCGCCGGTGGCCAACCCCGGGCCCCGCACCAGCACATGACGCCCGCCCGGCGGCGGTGCGGTCTCCCGGGCCCGCAGCCAGCTGCTCGCCGACGGCGACACGTTCAGCACCCGCTCGCGCAGCGACGGCAGCAACGCCCACGGCACCCGGTGCAGCCGGCCCGGCGGCACGACCACCACCGGCCCGCTGCCCAACTGCCCCGCCGCGGGCCCGAACAGCAGCTCCTCCAGCCGGGCCCCGGCCGCCTCCACCACCGGCAGCCGGCCCTCCGCCCCCGGATGCGCCAGCCGCCGCAGCCCCGCCTGGATGTACTCGGCCTCCCGCTCCGCGTCCACGAGCAGCCCGGCCGCCCACCGCCGCACCCGGCCCCGGGCGCACAGCAGCACATGCACCCGCCCGTCCACCACGGCGAGTTCGAGCAGCCGTACGTCGTCGCCCAGCCGTCGCAGCAGCCGGTCCGGCTCGAACCGGTCGCCGCCGCCGGGGTCCGCGCCCCGGATGTGCAGGGTCCGCGAGCGCACCTCGCGCTCCAGCCGCCGCTGCTCCCGCTCCAGGGCGGGCACCGGACGCCCGTCCCGGCGCGCCTCCTCGGCCCGCGCCGCGATCTCCCGGTAGGCGGTCATCCCGCTCAGCAGCGCCGGATCGGCGGGCGGCCGGGTGGGTGGCGCGGACAGCACGGTGGCCCGCCAGCGCTCGCTCCACTCCAGCAGCCGCCGCGGCCCGCCCCGGGCCAGGCTCGCCTGTTGCGCGAGCGCCGCCAGCTCCGCGCCCTGCTCGGTGGCGCGGGCCCGCAACTCCGAGGCGCCCAGCGTCATCCGGTGGTCGTCGAGCACGTCCAGGCCGCGCCGGCAGGCCTCCAGCACCCCCCGGCCGGAACCGGCCGCACGGGCGCTCAGCGCCTGCGCCGCCCAGCCCGTCACCCGCGCCAGCGGCGGCCCGCTGTGCCGACCGCGCGCCGCGACGGCCAGATGCCGTTCGGCGTCCGCCGTCCAGCCCAGACCGAGCGCGATCCGGCCCGCCAGCAGCGACGCCTCCGGCGCGGCCGGCGCGCCGAAGGCGGCCAGCCGGTCCGCGACCGCCGCCGCGTCCGCGACCAGCCGCCCCGAACCGCGCCCGGCGGCCACTCGCGCCTCGATCAGCACCAGCCGGGCGTGCGTCTCCCACCAGCCGCGCCGCTGCGCCGCGAACAGCCGTACCGCCAGGTCCGCGCGGGCGATCGCGGTGTGCGGGTCGCCCGACAGCCGGGCGGCCCGGGCGGCCCCGAGCAGCAGTTCCGCCTTGCGCGTGGACTGCCCGCCGATCCCGTCCAGCACCCCGATCGCCGCGTCCGCCTCGGCCAGCGCCTCCGGCGCCAGCCCGGCGGCCATCAGCACCTCGCAGCGCCGGATGTTGAGCATGAACGTCGGGGTGCCGAGCTTCGCGTACCGCTCCTCGGCCTCGTCGAGGAGCCGCAGCGCGACGGGCACGTCCCCGGAGCGGAACGCGGCCAGGCCCCGGCTCTCCACCGCGTCGGCCTTGTCGTGCTCCTGGCCGGTGGTGTCCCACAGCGCCTCGGCGGCCGTGAAGTCCGCGTCCGCCCGCTCCACCGCGCCCAGCGCCAGGTGCACGGTGGCGCGCAGGGTCAGCGCGCGCGCCGTCCAGATGACGTCGTCCGCCTGCCGCAGCACCGGGATCGCCTTGCGTACGTCCTCCAGCGCCTCACGATGATGACCCAGCACCCACCAGGCGTAGGCCCGCCGGTACAGCACCCGGGCCCGGGTGTGTCCGCTGCCGCGCCCCACCCCCCGCTCGAAGGCGGCCAGGCCCTGCCGGGTACGGCCCGCGTGCACGAGCGCCACCCCGAGCGTGCCCAGCACGTCCGCCTCCCGCTCGGCCGACTCCGCGCGCGCCGCCAGGTCCCGGGCACGCCGCAGATGCCGCAGGGCGATCCGCATGTCGCCCCAGTCCCGCTGCCAGATGCCGATCACCTGGTGGGCGACAGAGGCGTGCAGCGGCGGCGGATCGGTGCCGAGTACTCCCTCCGCCCGCGCCACCGCGTCGTTGGGAGCGGCGAACACCATGGGCAGCAGTTCGAGAACCGAGTCGCTTCCCGCTGTCACGCAACGGATGGTAGTGCTCCGCAGCCCCTTGAACCATGAAACGGGCGTTTGACGCTGTATCAATCAACGACCGCACGACTCTGATTGAAGACCACCACCTCTGTGGGAGGACACGCATGGCACCGCAGCGATTCCACGAGCAGTTCGACCAGATCCAGCGCTCGATCCCCGATGTCCCCCTCGCGATGGGGCCGGACGACTCCGCCGAGTTCATCTACGAGAAGGGCGTCGTGCTCGCCCGCGACGGCGAGGAGGCACGCCTCGTCGAGGACACCGTGCGCACGCACTTCACCGGCACCACCGGTCTCGTCGCCGACCACGTGCGCCGCGCGGGCCCGGACACCAACCGCTCCGGCATCACCCGGATCCAGGTCGGCGACCCCGGACACGGCGACCGGCGCGCCGACCGCGCCGTCGCGGGCGCCCTGCGCGCCCTGCGCGAGGCGGAGGGGCGCGCGGGCCGCCGGCTGGTCAGCCGCAACCACGTCGTGTCCATCGCCGTCAACGCCTGCCCCGGCGACGAGCCCGTGCCCGCCCCGCTCACCCAGACACCCAACCCCGCGCCGGCCGAGGGGACGTACGACCAGGGGAGCGCGGTCGGCGTGCTGGTGATCGACACCGGCCTGATGCACGACCACCGGTCCTACCCGCTGCTCGCCCACACCGACGGAGACCCACAGCTCCGGGAGACCGACGAGCAGGGCGTCCTCCAGCAGTACGTGGGCCACGGCACGTTCATCGCCGGCCTGGTCGCCGCGGTCGCGCCCAACACCGACGTCACCGTGCGGAACACGCTCAACGACGCGGGCGCCATCCTGGAGTCCGACTTCGGCGACGCGCTCTTCGCGGCCGTCGACCGCGACGGCTGGCCCGACATCATCAGCCTCTCGGCCGGCACCAGCAACGGCCGCACCGACGGCCTGCTCGGCGTGGACGCCTTCATGCGCGAACTGCGCGACCAGCCGACCCTGTTGGTCGCGGCGGCCGGCAACAACTCCAGCGCCGCCCCGTTCTGGCCCGCCGCCTACGCCTCCCTGCCCGAGTACGCGGACACCGTGCTGTCGGTCGGAGCGCTGCGCGGGGACGGCGAGTTCGGCGCCTGCTTCACCAACCACGGTTCCTGGGTGCAGGTCTACGCCCCCGGCGAGCGCCTCACCAGTTCCCTCACCGGCTTCGACGCACCCGTCCCGTACGTGTACCGGCACTCCACGTACGACGCCTGCCGGTACGGCTTCACCTACGTCTGCACCTGCCAGTCACCGCGCCACACCGGCCTGTTGAGCGAGGAACGGGAGACCTCACCCGGCAAGGCCGACCAGGTGATGTTCGAGGGGTTCGCGCACTGGAGCGGCACCTCCTTCGCCACCCCGGTCACCGCCGGACTGATCGCCTCCCACATGAGCGCCCACAAGGAGTCCGACCCGCGCGCGGCCCGCAGGCAGCTCCTCGCGGCGAACACCGGGTTCGCCGAGGTGCGCGGGGCACACGTACCGGCGCTGCGGCCGCCCACCTGGCGTCCGGTGCCGGTCGTGCAGCTCGCGCCTCCCGCATGAGGGCCGGAGGCGCCCCTTCCACGGCGTACGATGACTTGCCGTACACGAGGGGTGGGGCCGTGGATCGTACAGATGTCGGCGCGCTCGTCCGGTCCGCCGTCGACGGTGACGCGGCGGCCTGGAAAGCGCTCGTGGAGGGGCTCAGCCCCCTGGTGTGGTCGGTGGTGCGAGCCCACCGGCTCTCGGACGCCGACGGACACGAGGTGTACCAGACCGTGTGGTTCCGGTTCGCCCAGAACCTGGGGCGGATCCGGGAACCGCACAAGGCCGGTTCCTGGCTGGCGAGCACGACACGGCACGAGAGCCTGAAGGTCATCAGGAGCTCGAAGCGGCTGATGCCGACCGACGATCCGCAACTGCTCGACCGGGTCAGCGAGGACCGTACGCCGGAGCAGTCCGTGCTCGACTCCGAGGAGGCCGCCGCCGAGAGCGAGCGCATCCGGCACGTCTGGCAGGAGTTCGAGGAACTCGGCGAACGCTGCAGGCAGTTGCTGCGCGTCCTGATGGCCGCGCAGCCACCCAGTTATCAGGAGGTGTCCGCGGCACTGGGCATCGCCGTCGGCAGCATCGGACCGTTGCGCCAGCGCTGTCTGCGCCGGCTGCGGGCCCGACTCGACGCACGGGGAGCGCTGTGAACATGGGCGACATGAACGGCTTGAACGGCCTGGACGGGCACGACTTCGACGAGGACGGGTTCGAGGACGGGGGGCCGGACGAGGAACCGGACCACCGCCCGGCGGACGGGGTCGACGACGGGCCGGACTGCGACCGGCTGGAGGACGAACTCCGCCGGGCCGCCGCCGTCCTGGACCCGGTGCCGGGGGAGCTGTACCGGATCGCGATGGAGGCGTTCGCGCTGCGCGACCTCGACGCCCGGATCGCCGAGCTGACCTTCGACTCGCTGACCGACGCCATTCCGGTCAGGGGAGTGATGGACCCGCCGCGGATGCTGACGTTCCGCACGGGTGAGCTGAGCGTGGACGTGGAGGTGACCTCCGAGGGCCTGATGGGGCAGGTGCTGCCGCCGCAGACGGCCCGGATCGAGGTGCTCAGCGGCCCGCGCACGGCCGCTCCGCTCACCGCGGACGACCTGGGCCGCTTCACCTGCGACGCGCCGCCCGCCGGTCCCTTCGCGCTGCGGCTGCGGACCGGCGCAGAGGTGGTCGTCACGGAGTGGCTGCGCGCCTGAGACCCGCGGACCCGGAGACCCGGGACGGCCGGGCGGGGCCGTCCGTCCCGGTCGGGACGCGGGTCAGCGGGGGACGGCGTCGACCAGGGCGGCCAGCGCCTCGGCGAGCCGGGGCAGCCCCGGCCCCGCCGGGCCGCCCGGCTCGGTCATGTACGTGTCCCGGCGGATCTCCACCATGAGGGCGCTCACCCGGGCGTCCTTGCCGTAGAACTCCAGCGGTACGTACGTCCCGGCGAACGGGCTGTCCAGCCCCGTCTCCCCGCACCCGGAGAAGGCCTCCCGCGCGGCGGCCAGCAGCGCGGGCGGGGTGTGGAAGGGGTCGGTGCCCAGGCAGACCGGCGGCCGCGGACCCTCGCCGTGCAGCTCGTAGGGGAGCGGCTCGGCCGGGTAGGAGTGCACGTCGACGATCACGGCCCGCCCGGTCACGGCCAGCCGGTCCGCCACCGCCTCCGTCATGGCCCGCGCGTACGGCCGGAAGTAGCGCTCGACCAGGGGCCCCGGGTCGGTGTCCGGGGCCCGCAGCGCCTCCCGGTGCGTGGTGCGGGTGTACACCGCGCCCATCCCCACGGCGAGCATCTCCTCCCGCTCGTCGGGGAAGCGCTCCGGGTCGATCACCAGCCGGGACAGCCGGTTGACGAACCGCCAGGGCGCCACCGCGGACGCCCGGGCCGCCTCGGCGGCGATCCGCGCGGTGTGCGCGTCGGTGATGTGGTCCAGCTCCCGTTCCAGCGCCGGGTCGTCGAGCAGGATCCCGGCGCGCACCGCGGCCGGTATCTCCCGCGCGGAGTGCGGCACATGCAGGATCACGGGCGACTCGTCGGCACCGGGCAGCAGCTCGAAGGACGGTGCGGCGGGCGGCATACGGCGGCTCCAGGGGTGTTGTCAGTGGTGTGGTGCACGATCAAGGTGTCACATCGGACGCCGGGAGAGGGCGGGCAGCAGCATGCCGATCAGCAACCAGCGCGTGAGCGCGCATCCGTTCCTGCGCGGGCTGTACCGCTCGGACTACTACCCAGACCATGTGGTGGACCTGGGCCGGGCGGTCCTGCTGCGGCTGTGCGAGCGCGTCGAGGCCGAGCGCCCCGCCGACCTGGACGCGCTCTACGTCCTGACCCAGGCAGCCACCGAGGAGTTCAACGACCTTCAGGCGGCCTTCGAGGCGGCCGACAGCGAGATCGAGACGGTGGCGCGCGAGGTGATAGCCGAGGACTTCTGGTTCGTCGCCGACGCCTACGGCTTCCCGGACGCGGACGTCGAGGAACTCATCGGGACCAGGGACTGGTAGTCCGCCGCGACCGCGACCGCGACCGCGACGGGGCGGGTGCGCGGGACGCCCCGGCCGCGCCCCGGCCGGGCACGGCGGCCTCGGACACGACTCCGCCCCGGCCGGGCGCGAGGCCGGCCGGGGCGGAGTCAGGTACTGCGGATCAGACGACGGCGGGCCCGGGGGGCCCGGCGCGTCAGCCGATGGACGCGAGCGCCGCGTTCCAGGTGGCGGACGGGCGCATCACCGCGGCGGCCTTGGCCGGGTCGGGCTGGTAGTAGCCGCCGATGTCGGCCGGCTTGCCCTGGACGGCGTTCAGCTCGTCGACGATCTTCTGCTCGTCGGCGGCGAGGGACTCGGCCAGCGCGGCGAAGGCCTTCGCCAGGTCGGCGTCGTCGGTCTGCGCGGCCAGCTCCTGCGCCCAGTACAGGGACAGGAAGAAGTGGCTGCCGCGGTTGTCGATGCCGCCGACGCGACGGGTCGGGGACTTGTCCTCGTTGAGGAAGGTCGCCGTGGCGCGGTCGAGGGTGTCGGCGAGGACCCGGGCGCGGGTGTTGCCGGTGGCCGTCGCGTACTGCTCCAGGGACGGCACCAGCGCGAAGAACTCACCCAGCGAGTCCCAGCGCAGGTAGTTCTCCTTGACCAGCTGCTGGACGTGCTTCGGCGCGGAGCCGCCGGCGCCCGTCTCGAACAGGCCGCCGCCCGCCATCAGCGGGACGACCGACAGCATCTTGGCGCTGGTGCCCAGCTCCAGGATCGGGAACAGGTCGGTGAGGTAGTCGCGCAGCACGTTGCCGGTGACGGAGATGGTGTCCTCGCCGCGGCGGATGCGCTCCACCGACAGCTTGGTCGCCTCGATCGGGCTGAGGATCCGGATGTCCAGGCCCTCGGTGTCGTGCTCCGGCAGGTACGCCTGGACCTTGGCGATCAGGTTGGCGTCGTGCGCGCGGGTCTCGTCCAGCCAGAACACGGCCGGGCTGCCGGTGGCGCGGGCGCGGGTGACGGCGAGCTTCACCCAGTCCTTGATGGGCGCGTCCTTGGTCTGGCAGGCGCGGAAGATGTCGCCGGCGGAGACCGTCTGTTCGATCACCACGTTGCCGGCCTGGTCCACCAGGCGGACCGTGCCGGTGGTCCGGATCTCGAAGGTCTTGTCGTGGCTGCCGTACTCCTCGGCCTTCTGCGCCATCAGACCGACGTTCGGGACCGAGCCCATCGTCGACGGGTCGTAGGCGCCGTGGGCGCGGCAGTCCTCGATCACGGCCTGGTAGACACCGGCGTACGAGGAGTCCGGCAGCACCGCGAGGGTGTCGGCCTCCTGGCCGTCCGGGCCCCACATGTGGCCGGAGGTGCGGATCATGGCGGGCATCGAGGCGTCGACGATCACGTCGGACGGCACGTGCAGGTTGGTGATGCCCTTGTCGGAGTCGACCATGGCCAGCGCCGGGCCCTCGGCGAGCTCGGCGTCGAAGGACGCCTTGATCTCGGCGCCCTCGGGCAGGGACTCCAGGCCCTTGTAGATGCCGCCCAGACCGTCGTTCGGGGTCAGGCCGGCCGCGGCGAACGTCTCGCCGTAGCGCGCGAAGGTCTTCGGGAAGAAGGCGCGCACCACGTGACCGAAGACGATCGGGTCGGAGACCTTCATCATCGTGGCCTTGAGGTGCACGGAGAACAGCACGCCGTCGGCCTTGGCCTTGGCGATCTGCGCGGTGAGGAACTCGCGCAGCGGGGCCACGTGCATGACGGAGGCGTCGACGACCTCGCCCGCGAGGACCGGTACCGACTCGCGCAGCACGGTGGTGGTGCCGTCGTCGCCGGCCAGCTCGATGCGCAGCGTGCCCGCCTCGGCGATCACGGCGGACTTCTCGGTGGAGCGGAAGTCGTCGACACCCATGGTGGCGACGTTCGTCTTCGAGTCGGCCGACCAGGCGCCCATGCGGTGCGGGTGGGTCTTGGCGTAGTTCTTGACCGAGGCCGGGGCACGGCGGTCGGAGTTGCCCTCGCGCAGGACCGGATTCACGGCGGAGCCCTTGACCTTGTCGAAGCGGGCCTGGATCTCCCGCTCCTCGTCGGTCTTGGGGTCGTCCGGGTAGTCCGGCAGCGCGTAGCCCTGCGCCTGGAGCTCGGCGACCGCGGCCTTGAGCTGCGGGATCGACGCCGAGATGTTCGGCAGCTTGATGATGTTGGCCTCGGGCGTCTTGGCCAGCTCACCGAGCTCCGCCAGCGCGTCCGGGATGCGCTGGTCCTCGGTCAGGTACTCCGGGAACACGGCGATGATGCGCCCGGCCAGCGAGATGTCCCGGGTCTCCACGGTGACGCCCGCCTGCGAGGCGTACGCCTGGACCACCGGCAGGAAGGAATACGTCGCCAGGGCCGGGGCCTCGTCAGTGTGTGTGTAGATGATGGTCGAGTCAGTCACCGGTGCTCCGCTCCACGTCTGCAACATTGCTCGACATCAAGATATCTCGTGAGCGGCCTCGGCTCGACAGGGGTCCGGCGTCTTCCGTGTCCCGGCGTGCAACCGAAGCGGCCGAATGTGTGGTCCTGGAAGTAGATCGTCTTCCGAATCCCCACGACGGCCGGGCCGACCACCCGGCCGCCCGAATGAAGGCTGACCATGAGATATCGCACCCGAGTGACGGCCCCGGCGGCCGCACTGTTCGGCACCGCCGTGGCGCTGACCGTGGGCGGCGGCGCCCACGCGGCTCCGGGGGCGCCGGGCGCGCCCGGCACGCCCGGAGCCGAGACGCTCGGCGACCCCGTCTACCCGACCCTCGGCAACGACGGCTACCGCGTCCACGCGTACCACCTCGACTTCGCCTACGACGCCACCACCCGGCTGGTCGACGCCACGGCCGCCCTGGAACTGCGCGCCACCCAGGCGCTGACCCGCTTCTCCCTGGACTGCTTCGGCCTGGACATACGCACCGTCCAGGTCGACGGCCGCGAGGCGGTGTTCGAGCAGGTGGAGCACAAGCTGCGGATCACGCCCGCCCGGCCGCTGCCCAAGGGCGCCCCCGTCACGGTCCGCGTGGCGTACTCCGCCGATCCGCGCCGCATCGCGCAGCCGCTCACCGGCTGGGTCGTCACCCCGGACGGGTTCGCGGTGGCCGGCCAGCCCAACCTGGCGCACACCGTCTTCCCCTGCAACGACCACCCGTCGGACAAGGCGGACTTCACCTTCCGCGTCACCGTCCCCGCCGGTCTGAAGGGTGTGGCGAGCGGCCGGCTGGTGTGCACCGAGAACCTGGCCGACGGGCGCACCGCGACCACCTACCGCTCCGGCTCGCCGATGGCCACCGAACTGGTGCAGATCACCGTCGGCGACTACGTGGTCAAGGAGCGGCAGGGACCGCACGGGCTGCCGCTGCGGGACGTCGTGCCGACCGCGCGGGCGGAGGCCCTGGAGCCCGCCCTCGCCCTCACCCCGGGCCTGGTGGAGTGGCTGGAGGCCCGGCTGGGCGCCTACCCCTTCGAGACGTACGGTCTGCTGCCCTGCAACTCCGACGACCCGGCGGCCTTCGACTTCACCGGCCTGGAGACCCAGACCCTCACGCTGTACAAGCCGAACTACCTGCTCCAGCCGGAGTCCAAGATCGGCTCGCACATGATGCACGAGCTGGTCCACTCCTACTTCGGCAACCTCGTCTCCCCGGCCACCTGGGCGGACCTGTGGCTGAACGAGGGCCACGCCGACTTCTACGGCCTGCTGTACCGCTACGAGCGCGGCTGGCCGGACTCGCTG
The DNA here is from genome assembly GCF_055584385.1 of Streptomyces sp. NPDC104096. Lineage (NCBI taxonomy): Bacteria > Bacillati > Actinomycetota > Actinomycetes > Kitasatosporales > Streptomycetaceae > Streptomyces > Streptomyces sp. NPDC104096. The sequence goes on along the minus strand of NZ_JBVJMD010000004.1, from coordinate 174,907 downwards.
GGGCTGACCACCCTGGAGGCCCGGATGAAGGCGACCTACGCGCTCGGCGACCAGTGGCGCCACGACTCCGGCCCGGTCGCCGCGCCGAACGCGGCCAACCTCTTCGACAACCAGCGCTACGTGGGCGGCGTGCTGGTGCTGTACGCGCTGCGCGAGCTGGTCGGCGAGGACGTCTTCCACGCGATCGAGCACGCCTTCCTGGCCCGGTACCGCAACTCCGTGGCGACGACGGAGAACTACATCGCCGTCGCCTCGGAGGTCTCGGGGCAGGACCTGACCGGCTTCCTGCGGGACTGGCTCTACGGCACCGTCACCCCGCGGATGCCGAACCACCCCGACTGGACGGTCACGCCGGTGGCCTCGTCCCTCGCCGTCCCGCGGCAGCGGACCGCCGGGCACCACGACAACTCGGCCACTCTCTGAGGCCTGGAGCTCCGAGCTCATGGAGCTCCGAGCTCTCAGTCGTGCAGGGGGACCTCCCCCTGCACGACCTCGTGGTTGCGCTGCTGCGGTATCACCACCGACCCCTGCTGCAACGCCACCGTCCGCGTCGGCGCCGGGATCCGGATGCCCTCCTCGCGGTAGCGGCGGTGCAGGCGCTTGATGAACTCGTGCTTGATCCGGTACTGGTCGCTGAACTCGCCGACGCCGAGGATCACCGTGAAACCGATGCGCGAGTCGCCGAAGGTGTGGAAACGCACCGCGGGCTCGTGGTCGGGCAGGGCGCCGACGACCCCGGTCATCACCTCGGCGACCACCTCGATGGTCACCCGCTCGACGTGTTCCAGATCGCTGTCGTAGGCGACGCCGGCCTGCACCAGCACGGTCTGGTGCTGTTCGGGCCGGGTGTAGTTGGTCATGTTCGTCTTCGCCAACTGTCCGTTGGGGATGACGACCAGGTTGTTGGAGAGCTGGCGCACGGTCGTCTGACGCCAGTTGATGTCGACGACGTATCCCTCCTCGCCGCTGGTCAGCCGGATGTAGTCACCGGGCTGGACGGTCTTGGAGGCGAGGATGTGGATGCCGGCGAAGAGGTTGGCCAGGGTGTCCTGGAGGGCGAGCGCCACCGCCAGACCGCCGACACCCAGGGCGGTGAGCATCGGTGCGATCGAGATGCCCAGCGTCTGGAGCACGACCAGGAAGCCGATCGCCAGCACCAGCACCCGGGTGATGTTGACGAAGATCGTGGCCGATCCGGCGACACCGGAGCGGGACTGGGTGACGGTGTGCACCAGTCCGGCGATCACCCGCGCCGCCGACAGCGTCACCACGAAGATGAGCAGCACGGTCAGGCACTGGTTGACGTGCCGCTGCACGGTGTGGGTCAGCGGCAGCACCGCGGCCGCGGCGGCCGCGCCGCCCGCGAGCGAGGCCCACGGCACCACCGTCCGCAGGGCGTCCACCATCACGTCGTCGCCGCTCCAGCGGGTGCGCTTGGCGTGCTTGGCCAGCCAGTTCAGCAGCGTGCGGGAGATGAAGGCCCCCAGCAGACCCGCCGCCAGGGCGATGCCGGCCAGCATCAGGTCGTCGAGCGTCACCGCGCGGTTCACCGCTCACCTCCGGAGGGACGATCTGCGGCGTGAGCCGCCGCCGACGGCCGGATGTGAAGTCTCGTCACGTAGTCACCTGCTCGATTCCGGGGAGCGCGAACGCGCCGTCCGCGTCTTTCGCGCGGACGGCGCGACCGCTCATCCTGCCGTATCCGGTGGGTCAGTTCGTACCGGACCCGGCGCAAGCCCGTGCAGCTCAGGCCGATTTCGGCGGCTGCCGGACCGTATGACCGGAAGGCCTCAGACGATCCCCTCGGCCAGTTCGGCCTGTTCCCGGTCGGAGCCGTACGCGGCGGTCGTGGGCGTGCCGTACGAGCGGCGGGCGACGAACCACCACACGGTGGCGAGGACCAGGACGACGGCGAGGGCCACGCAGGCGTAGTTCATCGTGTCCACCGTCACCGGCGACGCCTGCGGCAGGCAGAACAGCACCGTCACACCGGCCACCCACACCACCGCGATCCAGCCGATCGGCTTGCTCCACCGGCCCAGGTGCCAGGGACCCGGCCGGAACCGGTCGCCCGCGCGCAGCCGCAGCAGCACCGGTATCGCGTACGCGGGGGTGATGCCGATGACGTTGATGGCCGTGACCGCGCCGTACGCGGTCGCCGAGTACAGCGACGGCAGCGCCAACAGGGCGGCGACCCCCACCGACAGCCACACGGCGGCGACCGGGGTCTGGGTGCGGCTGCTGACCCGGCGCCAGACGTCGGACCCGGGCAGCGCGCCGTCGCGGCTGAACGCGAACACCATCCGGCTGGCGGCGGCGACCTCGGCGTTCCCGCAGAACAGCTGGGCGATGATCACGACGACGAGCAGCGCGCTCGCACCGTCCGTGCCGAGGCCGTCGAGCAGGATCTGCGCGGGCGGCACCCCGGTCGCGCTGTTGCGCGTGGCGTCGTAGTCCTGGATGGCGAAGGTGAGACCGGCCAGCAGCACGAAGCCCGCGATCCACGACACCCAGATGGAGCGGACGATGCCGCGGGCCGCCGACACCGAGGCGTTGGAGGTCTCCTCCGACAGATGGGCCGAGGCGTCGTAGCCGCAGAAGGTGTACTGGGCCAGCAGCAGACCGAGCGCGGCCGCGTACAGGGGGTTGTCCCAGCCGGTGTCGTTGACGAACTTGGTGAACACGAAGGACGGCGACTGGTGGTGGTCGGGGACGATCGCCAGCGCGCCGACGATCAGGGCGACGCCCGCCAGGTGCCACCAGACACTGATCGAGTTGAGCACGCTGACCAGTCGGACCCCGAACAGGTTCAGCACGGCGTGCAGCAGCAGGATCGCGATGAAGATCAGCATGGTCTTGCCGGGCGTCGGCTCGAAGCCCCACTGGAGGTTGGCGAAGGCCCCGGCGAACAGGGCGGCGCCGTAGTCGATGCCGGCGATCGCACCGAGCAGACCGAGCAGATTCAGCCAGCCCGTGTACCAGCCCCAGCGGCGGCCGCCGAGCCGGTCGGCCATGTAGTACAGCGCGCCGGACGTCGGATACGCGCTGGTGACCTCGGCCAGCGCGAGCCCCACGCACAGCACGAACAGGCCCACTCCGGCCCAGCCCCACAGCATCACGGCGGGCCCGCCGGTGCCCAGGCCGAAGCCGTACAGCGTCATGCAGCCGGACAGGATCGAGATCACCGAGAAGCTGATCGCGAAGTTGCCGAAGCCGCCCATGCGGCGGGCCAGGACCGGCCGGTAGCCGAGCTCGCGCAGCCGCTGCTCCTCGTCGTGCGGGCTGCTCGGGCCGTGCGGACCGTCCGGCGCGTCCACGAGCGGACCGGCCGCGGAACTCTCCTTCGCGCGGGGCGGATCGGACGGATCAGAGGTGCGGGACATGCGTAACCTCCGGAGGGAGTCGGGTAATCGACGGGATTGCGTCACGGGAGTGCGTCAGTCGGGGTCGTGCGAGGCCGCCCGGGAACGCGTGCGGGCCTGGAGGAAGACCTCCATGGCCGTGCCGCCGTCCGGGGCGCGGTACGCCCAGGGCACAGGCGTGTAGTACGGCCCGAGCGCGTCGAACACCCGGGCCGCGTCCGGGAACCTGAGCGCGCCCCACAGGGCGTGCGCCAGATGGTTGAGGTCCAGCGGGGAACGCTGCTCGGGGACGCTCGACTCGAACCAGGTCACCAGTGCCCGCCCCGCCTCGCGGCTGGCGTCCTCCGCCACCCAGTGCAGGTCGAGGGCGGCGTCGCGGCCACCGCCGCGCCGGTAGCGCTCGGCCCGCACGTACAGCGGCAGCAGATGCAGCGGGGACCCCTGCGGTGCCGCCCCGGCGACCCGGTGGGCGTAGCCGGTCGCCTCCGCCAGCCGCTCCGAGGCCGCACGCGTGTAGAGGAACTGCATCATGCGGTGGTGCGCCTCGCGGTTGTACGGGTCGCGCCGGTCGGCCTCGGCCAGCAGGCCCCACGGCCCCGGCGGCAGCGTCGGCTCAGGTGCCGCCACCCGGTGCTCGTCCCACAGCAGCTGCCGGTCCAATTGGGCCAACGACAGCAGGCACACCCAGGGGACCGGGTCCCGGGGCGCGCGGTCGGCGGCGGTACGGCCGGCGTCCCAGGCCTCGATCCACAGTTCATGGGCGCGGCGGTGGCCTTCGCGGTGCGCCCGCAGGGCCCGCTCCACGGCCACCCGGGCGTGCATCACCGTGGCCGGGACGCTGGACGGCTCCTCGACGAGCCACGCGCGCACCACGTCGCTGCCGGCGGCGGCCGCCGCCAGCACCTGGGTGCGCTGCGTCCACTGCCACCACTGGCCGGTCTCGTCGAGCAGCCCGCGCATCGACATCCAGCGTCCGGCGCGCAGCTCCTGGAGGGCGGCACGCAGCGCGGAATCGTGGCCTGCGGGATCGTAGGAGGGTCGGGCTCCCTCTCTGGCCATCAGCCGACCGCCCCGGGACGAGGGCGGGGCAGGACGGCAGGGTGGAGTAACAACAGCCCTCCTCTGGGCGGCAGTCGAGGAGATCGCGCCGGGACGGCGGTCACTATAGAGGTGCTTGTTAGGCATCACCGCCGGATTCCGGTTGGTCTCGAACTTCGTTATCTATGCGGTTAGTTGACTGTCCCTCAGCCAACGAAGGACGAGGCGGGACGCCAGGTGGGCGGTGCTTGACGCGGTACCGGCGACGACGGCAGGCTGTCGGGCTGTGATCACCTCCGGATCACCTGCGGAAGAGGTGTAGATGACAGGTCCGGTACTCGCCGTCGACCAGGGCACGTCCGGCACCAAGGCGCTGGTGATCTGTCCCGAACGTGGCGTCATCGGCACCGGGTTCACGGCCGTGCGTCCCCGCCATCTGCCCGGTGGCCTGGTCGAGGTCGACCCGGGCGAACTCCACGCCTCGGTGGTCGAGGCCGGTACCCGCGCCCTGGCCGAGGCCGGCGAACCCGTCATCGCGGTGGGCCTCGCCAACCAGGGCGAGACGGTGCTCGCCTGGGACCCCGCCGACGGCCGCCCGCTGACCGACGCGCTCGTCTGGCAGGACCGCCGTGCCCAGAGCGTGTGCACCGAACTGGCCGAGCACGCGGACGAGTTACGCCACCTCACCGGCCTCCCGCTCGACCCCTACTTCGCCGCGCCGAAAATGGCCTGGATACGACGCCACCTCACCCGCGAGGGAGTGGTGACCACCAGCGACGCGTGGCTCGTGCACCGCCTCACCGGCAGCTACGTCACCGACGCCGCGACCGCCGGGCGCACCCAGCTCCTCGACCTCGACCAGGCCGCCTGGTCGCCCCGCGCCCTCGAGCTGTACGGACTGTCCGGCGAACGGCTCCCCGACGTCGTCGACAACGCAACCCCCGTCGGCACCACCACCGCCTTCGGCCCCGAGATCCCGCTCACCGGGCTCGTCGTCGACCAGCAGGCCGCCCTGCTCGCCCAGCGCGTCACCGCGCCCGGCGGCGCCAAGTGCACCTACGGCACCGGCGCGTTCCTGCTCGCCCACACCGGCGAGACCCCGATGCGCGGCACCTCGGGACTGGTCAGCTGCGTCGCCTGGCGGCTCGGCGGACGCACCGCCTACTGCCTCGACGGCCAGGTCTACACGGCCGCCTCCGCCGTCCGCTGGCTCACCGACCTCGGCGTCATCACCGGCGCCACCGACCTCGACCGGGTCGGCGGCACCGCCTTCGACAGCGGCGGCGTCACCTTCGTACCGGCGCTGGCCGGCCTCGCCGCCCCCTGGTGGCGCGGCGACATCCGCGGCTCGCTCACCGGGCTCGGCCTCGACACCGGCCCCGGGCACGTGGTGCACGCGCTGTGCGAGGGACTCGCCGCCCAGGTGGCCGAACTCGCCGAGGCCGCCGCGGTCGACCAGGGCGTCCCCCTCTCCGAACTCCGTGTCGACGGCGGCCTGACCCGCTCCGCGCTGCTCATGCAGACCCAGGCCGACCTGCTGCAACGCCCCGTCGAGGTGTCCGCGCTGCCCGACGCGACCGCCCTGGGCACCGGCGCCCTGGCCCTGCTCGGGGCCGTGCCGGGGACGACGGTCGCCGACGCCCTGCCGGAGTGGAAGCCCGCGGCCGTCTACGAGCCGCGCATCTCGCCCGACCAGGCCGCCGAACGCCGCGCCACCTTCCGCGCGGCCGTGGCCGCACTGCTCGACGGGGCGCCCGCATGACGCGCCGGGCGGCCGGGGTCCGCCCGGCCACGGCCCACGGCGGACGGACCCCGGCCGCTACGCCCGTACGCCGTACGCCCGTGACCCGGTCGCCCGCCCGCCGGGGGCGTGCGGACCGCCACACGCCCCCGGGCCGGACGCCCGGATGACGGTCACCGCGTACGGGCCCCTGCCCGCGACGACGTACGACGTGGCGGTCGTCGGCGCCGGAGTGGTCGGCTGCGCGATCGCCCGGGAACTCGCCCGCCGCCCCGGGCTGCGCGTCGCGCTCGTCGAGGCGCAGGACGACGTCGGCCAGGGCAGCTCCAAGGCCAACACGGCGATCCTGCACACCGGTTTCGACGCCTTCCCCGGCTCCCTGGAGGCCCGCCTGGTCCGTGAGGGCGCCCGGCTGCTGGCCGCGTACGCCGCCGAGTGCGGCATCCCCGTCGAACCCGTCGGCGCGCTGCTCGTCGCCTGGGACGAGGAACAGCTCGCCGCGCTGCCCCGCCTCGCGGACAAGGCCGGGCGCAACGGCTGCCACGACGCCCGGCACCTGGATCCCGCCGCGCTGTACGCCCGCGAACCGCGCCTGGGCCCCGGTGCCCTGGGAGCCCTGCACGTACCAGGCGAGAGCATCATCTGCCCCTGGACGACGACCCTCGCGTACGCCACCCAGGCGGTCCGCAACGGAGTCGACCTGCATCTCGACTCGCCGGTGGAGCAGGCGAGTCGACAGGACGGCACGCATGTCCTCGGCACGGCCAGGGGCGAACTGCGCGCCCACCGGCTGGTCAACGCCGCCGGCCTGCACGCCGACACCCTCGACCGACGGCTCGGCCACCACGACTTCACCGTCACCCCGCGCCGGGGTCAGCTCCTCGTCTTCGACAAGCCCGCCCGGGACCTGGTCCGGCACATCCTGCTGCCCGTCCCCACGGCGCTCGGCAAGGGCGTCCTGGTCGCCCCCACCGTCTACGGCAACGTCCTGCTCGGCCCCACCGCGGAGGACCTGCACGACCGACGGGCCACCGAATCCACCGCCGAGGGCCTCGCCCGACTGCGCGAGAACGGCCGCCGCGTCCTGCCCGAACTGCTCGAAGAGGAGGTCACCGCCGTCTACGCGGGCCTGCGCGCCGCCACCGAGCACGAGGACTACCGCATCCGCTCCCACCCCGGACAGGCGTACGTCACCGTCGGCGGCATCCGCTCCACCGGGCTGACCGCGTCCCTCGCCATCGCCGAGCACGTGGTCGGCCTGCTCACCGCCGACGGACTCGACACGCCCCCGGCACGGGACCTGGAACCGGTCCGCATGCCCAACCTCGGCGAGGCGTTCCCCCGCCCCTACCAGCGGCCCGAACTCATCGCCGCCGACCCGGAGTACGGCCGCCTCGTCTGCCACTGCGAACGCGTCTCCCGCGGCGAGATCCGCGACGCCCTCGCCGCCACCGTGCCCCCGCGCACCCTGGAGGGGCTGCGCCGCAGGACCCGGGCCAGGGCCGGCCGCTGCCAGGGCTTCTACTGCGGGGCGGCGGTACGCGAGTTGTTCGAGGAGGCGTGGAAGTGACGGTCGTACAGGCGCTGTTCGAGGAGGCCGGGGGATGACGGCCGGACGCATGTTGTCCGAGGGGGTCCGGACGTGACGGCCGGACGCCAGGTCGACGTCCTCGTCGTGGGGGCCGGCCCGGCCGGACTCGCGACGGCCGCCCGGCTGGCCGCGGCGGGCGCGGGCCGGGTCGAGGTGCTGGACCGGGAGCGACAGGCCGGGGGAGCGCCCCGGCACTGCGCCCACGGCGGCTACGGCACCTGGCTGCGTCCGCTGACCGGCCCCGGGTACGCCCGGCTGCTGCTCGACGCGGCGGACCGGGCCGGAGCGATCGTCCGTACCGGCGTGACCGCCCTCGACTGGGCCGGACCGCTGTCCCTGCACACCGTCGGCCCGCACGGGCCGGAGACGATCGACGCCCGCGCGGTCGTCCTGGCCACCGGGGCCCGCGAACGGCCGCGCGCCGCGCGGCTGGTGCCCGGCACCCGCCCGGCCGGCGTGTACACCACCGGCGAACTCCAGCAGTCGGTGCACCTGTACCGGCAGCGCATCGGCACCCGCGCGGTGGTCGTCGGCGCCGAGGACGTCTCGTACGCGGCGGCCGCCACCCTGCGGGCCGCGGGAGTCGACGTGGTGGCCATGGTGACCGAACTGCCCCTCGCCCAGACGGCGCCCGCGCGGGCCGCGGACGCCCGGCTGCGGCACCGCGTACCGCTGCTCACCGGCACCTCGGTGACCGAACTCGTCGGCCGCGGGCGGCTGTCCGGCGTCCGGGTCCGCCACCGCGACGGCCGCACGGCCACGCTCGCCTGCGACACCGTGGTCTTCACCGGCGACTTCGTCCCCGACCACGAACTGGCCCGGCGCGGCGGGCTGTCGCTGGACCCCGGCACCCGCGGACCCGCCGTCGACGGCGGTCTGCGCACCTCGCGGCCCGGCGTCTTCGCCGCCGGCAGCGTGCTGCACGCGGTGGAGAGCGCGGCGACGGCCGCCCGCGAGGGCGCGTACGCGGGGAGCACGGTCCAGGGCTGGCTCGCCACGGGCGGCTGGCCCGAGGGCGTCCCCCTGCTGGTGGACCCGCCGCTGCGCTGGATCGCCCCGAACCGTGTCGTCCCGGCCGTCGGCACCCCGGCCGTCGGCACCCCGGCCGTCGGCACCCGGGGCGAGCGCGGCCCGTACGTGCTGCGCACCTCGGTCGTGGTCGCCCGCCCGGTGCTGCACGTCAGCCAGGACGACCGCCTCCTGCACACCGAGCGCCCGCGCACCCGCACCGCCGTGCCCCACCGCACCCTGACCCTGACCGCCCACTGGACCGGCCGGGTCGACCCGAAGGGCGGCCCGGTGCGGGTGGCACTCGCCTGACCGGGCCCGACAGCGCTCACGTGGCGGGTCCGGCGGCCGGCGGGACCCCTCAGAGGTCCCCGAACGCCCCGTGCCGTCCGGCGCCTCCGGCGAAGCGGGCCGCGCCCTCCAGTCCCTCCGCCAGCACGCCCATGCCGTGGCGCAGCTCGCCCCGGATCGCCGCCGCCTCGTCCAGGCCCTCCTGCTCCAGGACCGAGGCCCGGTCGGACCGCACGCACGCCTGCGGGAAGAGCGCGATCGTCGCGGCCAGTTCCTCGGCCTCGGCGCGGGCGGTGCCGGTGGCGACCACCCGGTTCGCGAGGCCCATCCCGTAGGCCTCCCGGGCCGGGACCGGGCGGCCGGTCAGGATCATGTCCAGGGCGCGGCTCGTACCGATCAGCCGGGGCAGACGTACCGTGCCGCCGTCGATGAGGGGCACGCCCCAGCGGCGGCAGAACACCCCGAAGACGGCGTCCTCCTCGGCGACCCGCAGATCGCACCAGAGCGCCAGTTCCAGCCCGCCGGCCACGGCGTGCCCGGCGACGGCGGCGATCACCGGCTTGGACAGCCGCATCCGGGTCGGCCCCATCGGTCCGTCGCCGTCCTCGGCGACCCGGTTGCCGTGCTCGCCGCCCGCCGCCTTGAGGTCGGCGCCCGCGCAGAACGTACCGCCCTCGCCCCAGAGCACCGCCACCCGCGCCTCGTCATCCGCCTCGAACTCGCGGAAGGCGGCGGCCAGTTCGACTGCCGTCGGGCCGTCCACCGCGTTGCGTGCCTCGGGGCGGGAGAGCACGACAGTCGTGACGTGTCCCCGGTGTTCCGTCCGGACCGGCATGGTGGGATCCCCTTCCGCACGACCGTCTCGTCGTGTCCGTCGTGTCCGTCGTGTCCGTCGAGTTCGCTGGAGCGAGTCTCGCAGGAGTGCATGGGCCAGGAGTGCATGGGCCAGGAGTGCATGGGCCAGGAGTGCCCGTGCTCGTCCTGGGGCCCGTGCCCGTCCTGGGGCCCGCGCCCGCCCTGGGGCCGGTGGCCTTCCGGGTCAGATCACCTTCAGCCGCACCAGCGCGCCCAGCGTCAGCGCCCCCGGCAGCAGCGGCACCCACACGGTGATGATCCGGTACGCGAGGACCACCGCCGTGGTCACCGCCACCGGGCCGCCCGCCGCCACCAGCGCCACGATCAGGGCCGCGTCGACCGAGCCGAGGCCGCCCGGGGTGGGCACCAGGGCCACGGCGACGGTCGCCGCGAGATAGGCCACCGCGATGTGCGCGGGCGGCACCGGCAGCCCCAGTGCCTGCCCGACCGCCGCCAGACCGGTGGCCTGGAGTGCCGGGAACGCCAGCGAACCGCCCCACAGGGCGAACGCCCGCGCCGGACGGGTGTGCACCGAGCGCGCCTCGCCGAGCGCGGTGCGCAGGAAGGAGAGCACGGCGTCCCGCAGCCGGCGTACCGCCGCGAGCGCGACCGCGGCCACGGCGACGACGGCACCGGCGGCCCCCAGCAGCGGCCCGAGCGCCCCGTGCGGCAGCAGCGTGCCGAGCCGCAGCGCGTGCGGGAAGGCGAGCAGCAGCGCGGCCAGCAGACCCAGCCGCCCCACGCTCTCGGCGAGCAGATACAGCGCGAGGGCGGCCGAGGACCGGGCCAGCGGCACCCCGCAGACCGTCATGAAGCGCAGGTTCACGGCGCTCGCGCCCAGCCCGGTGGGCAGCAGATGGTTGGCCGCGCCCGCCGCGAACTGGGTGACGAGCAGGCGCCGCCTGGGCAGCCGCTCGACCAGCGCGCCCTGGCGGGTGAAGGCCGCGGCCACCCAGGTCAGACAGGTCGCCCCGGCCGCGGCCAGCAGCCAGGGCCACTCGGCGCCGCGCAGCTGGCCGATCCCCTCGGCCAGCACGGAGCGGTGCTGCACCGCGACCACGCCGAGCAGCAGCAGCGGAAGCAGGCAGAGGATCTGGCGGACGGGGACGCGGGTCACATTGCGAGAGGTTTTCCGCACCACGTCAACGACGGGTTGCGGCTGCGGGGACGGGGGCTTACGGACGGGCAGCGGCTGGGGGGAAAGGGTCATCGGTTCCTTCGTCTGCGGGAATTCCGGACGGACATTGACCTCAACGAAGCTTGAGGTCCTAGGTTCTCTCTCATGAGCATGGAAACCACCGCCTGGACGCAGCTGTACAGCGTCATGAACGCCCGGCAGGAACGCCGCCCCTACGACCGCGCGACCCTGCGCCGCATCGGCGCCTTCGCCCGCCCGCACCGGCGCCGTATCGCGCTGTTCGTCGTCCTCGGGGTGGTGACCGCGTTGTTCGCCGTGGCGACCCCGGTCCTGGCCGGACGCGTGGTGGACGCCATCGTGTCGCACGGGGACGAGGGCACGGTCGTCCGGCTCGCCCTGCTCATCGCGCTGATCGCGGTGCTGGAGGCGGCGCTCGGCATCTTCGGCAGGCGGCTGTCGGCCATGCTCGGCGAGGGGCTCATCCTCGATCTCCGGACGGCGGTGTTCGATCATGTGCAGCGGATGCCGGTCGCGTTCTTCACACGCACTCGTACGGGAGCGCTGGTCTCCCGTCTCAACAACGACGTGATCGGCGCCCAGCGCGCGTTCAGCAACACGCTCTCCGGAGTCGTCAGCAACCTGGTCACGCTGCTGCTCACGCTCGCCGTGATGCTCACCCTGTCCTGGCAGATCACCCTGCTCGCCCTGGTGCTGCTCCCGGTGTTCGTGGTGCCGGCCAGACGCATGGGCAGCCGGATGGCCCGGATGCAGCGGGAGGCGGCCACCCTGAACGCGGCGATGGGCACCCGGATGACGGAACGCTTCTCCGCCCCGGGCGCCACCCTGGTCAAGCTCTTCGGCCGGCCCGAGGAGGAGTCGCTGGAGTTCACCGCCCGCGCCGGTCTCGTGCGGGACATCGGGGTGCGCACGGCCACGGCCCAGTCGGTGTTCATGACGGCCCTGACCCTGGTCTCCGCCCTGGCCCTGGCCCTGGTCTACGGCCTCGGCGGCTGGTTCGCCCTGCGCGGCACCCTGGAGCCCGGCGCGGTCGTCTCCCTCGCCCTGCTGCTGACCCGCCTCTACGCCCCGCTCACCGCGTTGGCCGGAGCCCGGGTCGAGGTGATGAGCGCGCTCGTCAGCTTCGAGCGGGTCTTCGAGGTGCTGGACCTGAAGCCGCTCATCGAGGAGAAGGCGGACGCCCGCCGGGTCCCCGACGGGCCGGTCGCCGTCGAGTTCGACGACGTCCGCTTCGGCTACCCGTCCGCCGACAAGGTCTCCCTCGCCTCCCTGGAGGAGGTCGCCTCCCTCGACACCCGCGGCGGCGCCGAGGTGCTGCGGGGCATCTCCTTCCGCGCCGAGCCCGGCCAGACGGTCGCCCTGGTCGGCTCCTCCGGCGCCGGCAAGTCCACCGTCGCCCAACTCCTGCCGCGCCTCTACGACGTCGACGAGGGCGCCGTACGCGTCGGCGGCGTCGACGTGCGCGACCTCACCGCCGCCTCCCTGCGCGAGACCCTGGGCATGGTCACCCAGGACGGCCACCTGTTCCACGACTCGGTCCGGGCCAACCTGCTGCTGGCCCGCCCCGGCGCCGGCGAGGACGAACTGTGGGACGCGCTGCGCCGGGCCCGCCTCGACGACCTCGTGCGCTCCCTGCCCGACGGCCTCGACACGGTCGTGGGGGAACGCGGCTACCGGCTCTCCGGCGGTGAACGCCAGCGCATGACCATCGCCCGGCTGCTCCTGGCCCGCCAGCGCGTCGTCATCCTCGACGAGGCCACCGCCCATCTCGACAACACCTCGGAGGCGGCGGTCCAGGAGGCGCTCACCGAGGCCCTGGCCGACCGCACCGCGATCGTGATCGCCCACCGGCTGTCCACCGTGCGCGCCGCGGACCAGATCCTGGTGATCGAGGCGGGCCGGGTCGTCGAGCGCGGCACCCACGGAGAACTCCTGGCGGCCGAGGGCCGTTACGCGCAGCTCTACCGCACCCAGTTCGCCCCGGGGACGACCGCTCCCACGGCCGCCGCGACGACGCCCGGGGACCACGAGACCGCCGCGACGACGCCCGGGGACCACGGGACCGCCGCGACGACGCCCGGGGACCACGAGACCGCCGCGACGACGCCCGGGGACGGCGAGACCGCCGCGACGACAGCCGGGGACCACGAGGAGCTCCCCGCCGCGCCGGTGGGCTGAGCGGCCGGGCCGGCCCCGCCACGTCAGGCGGGGCCGGCCCGCCTCATGCGGTGGTGCCGAGGTCGTCCGCGGCCACCCGACTTGTGTGGCGCGCCCGGGACCGGGGACTCGGACCGCGGCGCATCCGCATCGGACGGACCGCCTGCCACGAGCGGAGGACGAAGGCATGGGACACGGTGGAAACGTCATTGACGAGCTGATGACCGATCACCGGGAGGTGGAGGAGCTCTTCGGCAAGATCGACGCGCTGCCGCCCGGTGACCGTGACCGCAAGCTGTACGCCGACCAGGTCACGATGGAGCTGGTGCGGCACTCGGTGGCCGAGGAGGCCCATCTCTACCCGGCCGTGCGCGAGCACGTCGAGGGCGGCGACGCCCTGGCCGACCGCGAACTCGAGGAACACGCCGGTGCCGAGCAGCTGATGAAGGACCTGGAGGGCTGCGCCGCGGACGACCCCCGGTTCGACGCGCTGATCGGCTCCCTCATGACGGAGGTACGCGCGCACATCGGCGACGAGGAGAACAACCTCTTCCCCCGGCTGCGCGCCGCGTGCCCGCCCGCCGCCCTCGACGACCTGGGCGACAAGGTCCGCCGGGCGAAGAAGACGGCGCCGACCCGGCCGCACCCCGCCGCGCCGGACCGGCCGCCCGCCAACAAGATGCTCGCGCCGGGCGTGGGCATGATCGACCGGCTGCGCGACGCCCTGACGGGACGTGGCAAGGCCGGCTGAGCCCGGGACGGGTTGCGGAAGTCCTTCCCGCGCGGCGACGCCCGGCGCACCTTCCGTGCCGGGCCGACGGGGACAGGGCGCTGTGCCAAGATCGGGTGGATCCGTTGCGGGGAGTGGTCGCGGGGAGGTGAGGTTCATGACCGACGACGGCCTGCCGGGCGGCGAGGACGCCGAGCAGGAGACCGAGACCCGGCGTGCCCTCATCGCCCGTGAACTCGTCGACGCGGTACGCGGCCTTCCGCCCGCCGACGTGCCCGAGGTCCTGGGCCGCGCCTGCGGGACGCTCCTGCCGATGGTCACCGGGCTGTCCGTGTCGGTACGGGGCGACGGCTCCGACCTGAGCGTGATGCTGTGCGCCAGCGACGGCGTCGCCGCCCGGCTGGCGGAGATCCAGTACACCCTGGGCGAAGGCCCGTGCATGGAGGCGGTCCGGCTCCGCGCGCCGGTGTTCGCGACCGACCTCAGGCGCGCGCCGGACAGCCGACGCTGGCCGCTCTTCTCCGTGCAGGCGGCCCGGGCCGGGGCCGAGGCGGTCTTCTCGCTGCCGCTGGGAGGGGCCGGGAGCGCCCTGGGCACGCTGGACCTCTACCGGCGGACGCCGGGTCCGCTGAGCGTCGACCACGTCAGGACCGCGCTGCTGGTGGCCGACGCGGTCACCCTGACGTTGATCGCCCTCGACCACGCTTTCCCGGCGCCCGAAGGAGTCGTAACGTGGCTGGCAGGAGCGGAAGCGGACCGGGAGGAGGTGCACCAGGCCACCGGCATGATCATGGTCCAGCTCGGTGTGACCGCCGAGGAGGCGCTGCTGCGCCTGCGCGCGCGGGCCTTCACCCAGGGCCGCACCTCGACCGAGGTGGCCGTGGCGATCATCAACCACACCATGGACCTCCGCGATGAATGAACGGCCGGTACACGTGAACCACAGCCCGGGGAGGCGAGCATGAACCGCGAGCGGCAGCTCGCGGAGGCCTTCGTCGCCCTGACGGACACCTTCGCGGCCGAGTTCGACCCGTTGCAGCTCTTCCACCGTCTGGTGCACGCCTGCCGGGACCTGCTGGACGTGGACGCGGCGGCCGTGATGATGGCCGACGGCCGGGGCCGTCTGAGGACGATGGCGACCACCGACGAGGACGCCGCCTTCGCCGAGCTGCTCCAGGTGCAGAGCGGCCGGGGCCCCTGCATGGACTCCTACCGGACCGGCGAGCCGGTGAGCGTGCCCGACATCGCGGCCGAGTCCGAGCGCTGGCCCGGACTGGTCACCGCCATGACCGACGCGGGGTACGAATCGCTCCAGGCGGTTCCGGTACGACTGCACGAGCGCTCCCTGGGCGGACTGACCCTGCTGCGCCGGAGCGTGGGCGACCTGGCGGCGGACGACGTCCACCTCGCCCAGTCCCTCGCGGACTCCGCCGCCCTCGGCCTGATGCACTGGTCGATGGAACCGACCCGGATCGACGACGTCATCACCCGCGTGCAGAGCGTCATCGCCGCCAAGGCCACCCTGGAGATCGCCAAAGGCATGATCGCCCAGTACGCGGGCACCACCGTCCCCGAGGCCGCCCGGCTGCTCGACGGCTATGTGCGCGAACGGCACCTCCGCCTCACCGAGACCGCCTACGCACTGGTCACCCGCGCCGTGGAACCCGCCGCGGTCGTCGACGCGCGGCCTCGTATCTGAGCCCGGACCGGCGGCCGGGCGGTGCTCCGGACCGTCCGGGCGGCTCACCAGGGTGCCGGGGTCCGGGGTGAACGCCGTACCGGCGGGCGCACGGGAACCGCCGCGGTCGTCGAATTCCGTGAGCGGCGGAACAACGCCGACCGGGCGTGGCATGCTCGGGGACGTGGAGAGCGACTTCGCGGCTGCCGACGACGGTACGGCTCCCGACCTGCTGCCGCTGGCGAAGACGGTGGCCAGGCTCCGTGCCGAGATCGCGGATCTGGAAGACCTGGTCTCGACGACCGCGGTCGTCGAACGGGCCAAGGGCATCGTCATGCAGCAGGCGCACCTGACGGCGGACGCGGCGTACGAACTGCTGCTCGCCAGGGCCGGACACCGTCGTCGCACCCTCGTGGAGGAGTGCTGGACCATCCTGGGACAGAGCAGCCGGGACTTCGCCGCCGAACCGCGCCGAGAGGTCCGCGCCGGGGGCGACGCGGCCCGGGCGGCGGACGTCTCCCCGTTCGGTGTGGAGCAGTACCTGACCACCTCACGGGTCGGATCGGACCGGCCCACGTTCCTGGCCGACCTGGCCGAGAGCCTGACCGGTGCCCGCACACCCCACGAGGTGGCCGGACTGCTGTGGACGACGCTGCACGCCTCCGAGAGCGTCGACGCCGTCATGATCTACGTCCGGTCGAGCGCCGGGAACCTGGAGCTGATCGGGCACGCGGGCATCGACGACGCCCTGGCCGAGCAGTGGAGCGGCATCCCGCCCCTGCCGGGTGTGGCCCCGGTGGACGCCGTCGCCGAGGGCAAGCCCCTGTGGCTGGAGGAGCCCGAGCAGGACGCGGCCCGCTACCGGCTCATCGAGGATCCGTCCCGGCGGTGGCCCTCCCGTGCGTGGATCCCGCTGCCCGGCGAACGGTCGCCGACGACCGTCGTCGGCGTCTTCCGCACGCTCGCCGCCCCGTTCGACACCGCGACGCGGTCCCTGCTGCTCAAGGCCGTACGGCTGTGCGCCGGAGCCCTGGACGGCGGATCCCACCGGGACCGGCCGGCCCTGGACCGGGGGAGCGCGGACACCGTCCAGCGGGTCTTCGACATCCTGCCGGGGCCCGCGGTGCTGCTCCAGCCCGTACACGCGGAGACGGGGGCGGTGGAGGACTACCGGATCGAGGCGGCCGCACCGGAGTCCGTGGACATCGCCGGCCGCCGCGGCAGGGAACTGGTCGGGCACAGCATCCTGGAGATGTATCCCACGGTGGCGGGCACCGCGCTGTGGGACGGATACCTCGCCGCCCTCACCACCGGCACGGTCTACGAGAGCGGACCCTTCGACTACGAGGAGGTGGCCTCCGGAGTACCGCGCCGTTCCACCTACTCGGTGCGGGCGTCCCGGCTCGGCAGCCGGCTGGCCGTGTCCTGGATCCGCCACGACAGCAGCCTGGAGGAGACCCGCCGCCTGGCCGATCTGCAACGGCTGGGCAACCTCGGCTGGGTGAAGTGGGACCTGACCACGAACACCGTCGTCTGGTCGGAGCAGGTCTACATCATCTTCGGCCGCGATCCGGACCTGGGCCCCATGTCCCTGGAGGAGCTTCCCGAGCACGTCGCGCCGGGCGACGTGCCGACTCTGGGCACCGCGGTCCGGCGGCTGCTCGACGGGGGAGCCGCCATCGACCTGCCGTGCCGGATCGCCGGAGCGTACGGCGTACGGCACATACGGATCGTCGCGGAGACCCGGACCGACGCCGACGGCGTCCCCGTCGAGGTGCACGGCTTCGTCCAGGACCTCACCGCGCTGCGTGACGCCGAGAACGCGCTGGTGAAGAGCGAACGCGCGCTGCTGGTACAGCGCGGTGTGCTCCAGGCCGAGCGGGTACTGGCCGCCCGCCTCAGGGAGGCCCTGCTGCCGATCCCCGAACAGCGGATGGAACTGGCGGGGCTGAGCGTCCATGTCTCCTACGTCCCCGCCGACACGGGCGTGAACGTCGGGGGAGACTGGTACAGCGCCCTCGAACTCGCCGACGGAGGGGCCCTGTTCGTCGTCGGCGACGTCGCCGGTCACGGACTCGCCGCGGTCGGCGCGATGGCCCAGCTCAGGTTCACCGGAAAGGGCATGGCCATCACGGGATCGGCCCTGCCGGAGGTCCTCAAGCGTCTCAACACGCTGCTGCTGCGCACCGCGGACGGCTCGTACGCGACGAGCGCCACGATGGTCATCGCCCGCTACCACCCCCAGCGGCACCGACTGACCTGGGCGAGTGCCGGACACCTGCCGCCGCTGCTGATCCGCGACGGCGAGGCCGTCTTCCTGCCCCAGCCGGTGGGGCTGCTGCTCGGCGCCGCCCGCGACTTCCACTACGACCAGGCCGCCGTCGACCTGCTGCCCGGCGACCGGCTGCTGTTCTACACGGACGGTCTGGTGGAGGATCCGGGCGAGGACATCGACAAGGGCATGGAACGGCTCGCCGAGACCGCGCTCGGCCTGCTGCGGGCCGACCCCGGCGCACCGCTCGCGGCCGCCCTGGCCGGACTGCGGCCGCATCACCGCGACGACATCTGCGTCCTCGACATCCACGTACCTCACCGGGCCGGGGCCGGGTGAGCGGCGCGTCCCGCGGGCGGACGCCCCGGCCGCACGGCTGCCGGTGCGGGCCCGGACCGACTCAGTAGCCGCCCAGCAGCGTCCGTACCCCGCGCAGGGTCTCGGGGCCGGCGGAGCTGTGCCGACGGGAGGGATCGGCGGGACGACGGCCCCACAGCAGCAGCACCCGTACGGCGGCGTCGCTCCCGCCGGGAGCCGCATGAAGCGCACCCCCACGGGTACTCGCGGGCCCTGTACGGGGACGGTGGACGGTTCCGGGGCCTGCATGGCGCCGCGCGGCAGGCGGGAACGGTCGGACAGGCCCTGGAGCCCCCACCGACCCGGTGACAGCCGATCACGGCGGGTGACAGGGCGATGACCATCGAGAACGACCGGAAGTCCGGCGGAGGGACCCCGCGTACCACCGACGAGGCGGTGGTACACGCACTGCTCGACCGTCAGGAGCGCACCTACGCGGAGCAGGCGGGCATCCGGCTGCGCAACACACCGGCCCCCCTCTATCAGACGCTGGTGCTGGCGACGCTGCTCAGCGCCCCCATCCGGGCCGACACCGCCGTCGCCGCCGCCCGAGCGCTGTTCGAGGCGGGGCTGCGTACGCCGAGGGCGATGCTGGAGGCCACCTGGCAGGACCGTGTGGACGCGCTCGGCCGGGGAGGCTACCGACGCTACGACGAGCGCACCGCCACCCTGCTCGGCAACGGTGCCGCGCTGGTGCTCGACCGCTGGCACGGTGACCTGCGCCGGCTGCGCGAGGAACCCGATCCGAAGCAGGCCCTGCTCGACCTGCCCGGGATCGGGCCCGCCGGTGCCGACATCTTCCTGCGCGACGTACAGGGGGTGTGGCCGGAGTTCGCCCCGTACATCGACCGCAAGGCCCTGGACGGGGCCCGGCGGCTCGGACTGCCGGCCTCGCCCGAGAGACTCGGCGGCCTCGCCCCCGACCGCGACCTCACCCGGCTGGCCGACGGCCTGGTCCACGCGGCGCTCGACAAGCCGCTGGCCGGCGAGGTGCTCGCCGCGGCCGCGGAGGCCCGGCAGTCCGCGTGAGCCGCGAAAGCCCGCGTGAGCCGCGAACGGCCGAGCGCCGCGAACCAGTTCATCGCCGCCCCGGGGCGAGGCACCCGGTGTCGTCACGGCGGATCGACGGCCGCCCTCTGCCGGGCTGACGTCCACATACTGCGATAAACTGGGACAAGAGTGTCCGGGTCCGCCGGTCCTTCGCGGCGCAGCCGCCCCGAACGGTGCGGGACGGCGGCCGACACCTGCCCCATCGGCGGGAAATCCACTCCAACATCCTCCGGGGACCGCTGACTTCCCGCGTGTCCGCTGTCCCGTAGGTCGGTGCTCATGGACCTCAACACCATCACCGAAGTAGTCCGCCGACCGTCCGAGCGGCCGGGCACGGACTGGCACGAGGGCGACGCCTGGCTCGCCGGCGGGACGTGGCTCTACTCCGTGGAGCAACCGGACCTGCGACGGCTGATCGACCTGACGGCGCTGGGCTGGGAGCCCCTCGTCCCGACGGACCGGGGCCTGGAGATCAGCGCCACCTGCACCGTTCGCGATCTGTACGCCTTCCCGTGGCCGGTGCGCTGGACCGCCGGAGTGCTCTTCCGCAGGAGCTGCGAGGCGTTCCTGTCCTCGTTCAAGGTCTGGAACGCGGCGACCGTCGGCGGCAACATCTGCATGTCCCTGCCCGCGGGCCCGATGATCACGCTGACGGTCGCGCTGGAGGCGCGGTACGAACTGTGGGCGGCCGACGGCTCGGTGCGCTTCGTCGACGCCCTCGACTTCGTCACGGGCGACCACCGCAACATCCTCGCGCCCGGGGAGATCCTGCGGCGCGTCACCGTACCGGAGTACGCGCTGCGCGGACGCGTCGCGCACCGCCGCTTCACGCTGACCCGGCTCGGCCGCTCGACCGTGTTCCTCGTCGGCACCCGACGGCCGGGCGGCAGCGATCTGTTGCTCACCATCACCGCCGGCACGACCCGGCCGGTCCGCATCGCCTTCGACTCCCCGCCCGACGCCCGGACCCTGCGACAGAGCATCGACGCCGTGCCCGCCGACGTCTGGTTCGACGATCCCAACGGAACCCCCGACCACCGTCGGCATCTGACACGGCACTTCGCCGAGGAGATCCGCCGCGAACTCCCGGCCGGTGACCTGGCATGAACTACCTCGTGAACGGCAGGGAATTCGACCGGGAGCCGGCTCCCGGCCAGTGCCTGCGCACCTTCCTGCGCGAACTGGGCCACTTCGGCGTCAAGAAGGGGTGCGACGCGGGCGACTGCGGTGCCTGCACGGTGTGGCTGGACGGCACCCCGGTGCACAGCTGCATCACCCCCGCGTTCCGCGCGGACGGACGCGCGGTGACCACGATCGAGGGCCTCGGACGGCCCGGCGCCCCGCACCCCATGCAGCGGCAGTTCGAGGACGCCCCGGGGTTCCA
This sequence comes from Streptomyces sp. NPDC104096, assembly GCF_055584385.1. Classification (NCBI taxonomy): domain Bacteria; kingdom Bacillati; phylum Actinomycetota; class Actinomycetes; order Kitasatosporales; family Streptomycetaceae; genus Streptomyces; species Streptomyces sp. NPDC104096. The sequence continues at coordinate 154,237 of NZ_JBVJMD010000004.1, read as the reverse complement.
GTGCGGTTTCTGCACCGCGGGGATGATCATGACCTCGGCGACCTTCACCGAGGAGCAGAAGGCCGACCTGCCGAGGGCGTTGAAGGGCAACCTCTGCCGCTGCACCGGCTACCGGGCGATCGAGGACGCCGTGAAGGGCGTCGCCGCCGTGGAGACGGCGGCACCGGGCAAGGCCGTCGGGACGAGCGTCGGCGCACCCGCGGGCCACGACGTGGTGACGGGCCACGCCGAGTTCACCATGGACACCCGCATCGACGGCCTGCTGCACCTGAAGGTGCTGCACTCACCCCACGCGCACGCCCGGATCCGCTCCATCGACAAGCGCGCCGCCCTCGCGGTGCCCGGCGTGCACCGGGTCTACACCTGGCAGGACGTGCCCCGCAGACGCTTCACCACGGCGATCCACACCGACCACCTGGTCGACCCGGACGACACCTACGTCCTCGACGACACGGTCCGCTTCGTCGGTCAGCGCGTCGCCGCTGTCCTGGCCGACACGGTCGGAGCGGCCGAGGAGGGCTGCCGGCGTCTCGACGTCGAGTACGAGGTGCTGCCCGCGGTCTTCGACCCGGAGGCGGCGATGGCCGACGGCGCCCCCCAACTGCACGGCTCCCACGACCCGTTCGTACGCGACCCCGTCCACAACGTCCTGATCGAGCTCCACTCGCACATCGGCGACGTCGACGCGGGGTTCGCCGCGGCCGACGTGATCCACGAAGGCGCCTACTTCTCACCGCGGGTGCAGCACGCGCATCTGGAGACCCACGGCTCGATCGCCTGGATGGAGGACGGCCGGCTGAACGTCCGTACCAGTTCGCAGTCGCCGTCGATCGCGAAGGTCAAGCTGGAGTACCTGTTCGCGCTGCGCCCGGACCAGGTGAGGGTGTTCTGCAAGCGGGTCGGCGGCGGATTCGGCGGCAAGCAGGAGGTGATCACGGAGGACCTGGTCGCGCTCGCCGCCCTGGACACCGGACGGCCCGTCAGCCTGGAGCTCACCCGGGAGGAGGAGTTCACCACCGCCTCCCCGCGGCATCCGATGACCCTGACGGTCAGGCTCGGCGCCAGGTCCGACGGTACGCTCACCGCCTTCCAGGTCCGCAACGTCTCCAACACCGGCGCCTACGGCAACCACGGCGGCGAGACGCTGTTCGCGGGCGGCGCCGCGGTCATGATCTACCGCTGCCCCAACAAGAAGTACGACGCGTACTCCGTCTACACGAACACCGTGCCGAGCGGGGCGCTGCGCGGTTACGGGATGACGCAGCCGGCCTTCGCCGTGGAGTCGGCGATGGACGAACTGGCCCGAGCCCTGCACATGGACCCGCTCGAACTGCGGCGGCGCAACATCGTGCGGCCGGGTGATTCCATGATCGCCCTGCACGACGGCCCCGACGACGTGACCTTCACCGAGGACGGACTCGCCAGGTGCATCGACCTGGTGGACGACGCCCTGGCCCGCACGGCCGACCGGCCGCCACCCGGCCCTGAGTGGCTCGTCGGCACGGGCGTGGCGAGTTCCCTGCACGAGACCGCGCCCCCGACGGACCACCTCTCCGAGGCCTGGGTCACGCTCGGCGATGACCTGATCTACGAACTCGCCGTCGGGACCGTCGAGTTCGGGGAGGGCACCTCCACGGCGCATGTCCAGATCGCGGCCAACCAGCTGGGCACGACACCGTCCCGGATCCGTCTGGTGCAGTCCGACACCGACCGCACGGGATTCGACACCGGCGCCTTCGCGAGCGCCGGCCTCTTCGTGGCGGGCAACGCGGTCCTGCGGGCGGCGAACGCCGTGCGCGACCGCATCCTGGAGTTCGCCGCGGCCCACACGGGCGTCCATGTCGTGCTGTGCTCGATGGACGACGACGGTGTCACCTGCGGGGACCGGCGGGTGTCGCTGGCCGAACTCGTCGCGCTGGCCCGCGGGCGAGGCATCCGCTTCCGGGCCGCACGCAAGGCCTACGGCTCGCCCCGCAGCGTCACCTCCAACACGCACGGGTTCCGGGTCGCCGTGCACCGCGTGACGGGTGAGATCCGGATCCTGCACAGCGTTCAGGCGGCCGACGCCGGGGTGATCATCAACCCGGTGCAGGTGCGGGGACAGATCGAGGGCGGTGTCGCCCAGGGCATCGGCTTCGCGCTGACCGAGAACCACCACGTGGACGCCAACGGCGTCATGATCAACGCCAGCCTCCGCAACTACCGCATCCCCACCTACGCGGACATCCCCCGTACCGAGGTCCTCCTGGTGGGCTCGGCGGACTCGGTGGGGCCGATGCGGGCGAAGGGGATGGCCGAGTGCTGCATCAACCCGGTCGCCCCCGCGCTCGCCAACGCGGTGCACGACGCCACGGGCGTCCGCTACCGTGAGCTGCCCCTGACCCCGGAACGCATCTACGGCCGACTCCCCGCGGAACAGTCGGTGTCGGCGGGCTGAGCCACCATGGACACCGAGAAGAACGTGGCCGCCGCGGCCACGGCGATCATCGGACAGAAGGTCCTGCCCGGGATGGACGGGCCGTTCCGGTCGTGGCAGGAGGACCTCAACGCCGCGGCCGCCTACTACCCCGGCTTCCTCGGCGCCGAGATCTCCGCGCCGACCCAGCTGCAACCCGACTGGGTCGTCGTGTACCGGTTCGACTCGGTGGCGCATCTTCAGGCGTGGATCAACAGCGGGACCAGACAGACGTATCTCGACGCCGGCGCCAGGTACTTCGACGGCCCGGCCACCCAGCAGGTGGTCAGCAGCGGCTCCCAGTCACTGGATCCGCTGGTCACCGTGGTGGTCACCCACCGCGTCCCGCCGAACCAGGTCGACAGCTTCCTCGACTGGCAGCGCCGCATGGTCGAGGAGGAGAGCAGGTTCGACGGATTCCGCGGGACCGAGCTCTTCCGCCCCATCGAGGGACTCCAGGAGGAATGGACCACCCTGTACCGCTACGACAACGCCGAGCACCTCGACGCCTGGCTGACCTCGCCCCAGCGACAACGGATCCTGGCCGAGGGCGAGAAGTTCAGCGACTACAAGCTGCACACGATCGACAACTCCTTCGGCAGCTGGTTCGCCTTCGAGGGCAACGGCAAGGAGGCGCCCCCGCCCCCCTCCGAGACCAAGACGTCCCTGGCCATCTGGGTGGGCCTCTACCCGACCGTGGTCCTGCTCTCCCTGGCCCTGTCCCCGGCGCACCTGCCCCTCTGGATCAACCTCCTCGTAGGCAACCTCCTCTCGAGCTTCATCATGAGCTTCCTGACCATGCCCTACTACGTGAACCCCCTCCTCGGCCGCTGGCTCCGCCCACCCCCGGACGAACCCCCGAGGAGAACCAACGTGCGGGGCCTGTGCACGGTCGCCGTGGTGATGGCCGTGTGGGCCCTTGTCTTCTACTTGGTCACGGTCAGGTGGTGGACGCTGCCATGACGAGCGAGGGTCCAAGATCTAGCATCTGGGCATTTGTACAACTCAGAGGCATGGGGGGTGGCATGGGCCGGTGATCAGTCAGCATCGGGCGAGTAGTTGTCCTGACTTGCTGATCGGACAGCACCCAAGGACAGAACTGGATCTTCCGCCGACGGGTACCCTCGACCCCATAGTCAACGCGGCCCGACGGGCTTCCGCTCCACCGCGGTGGAGTCTCGAAGGACATGCCCCCACCCGCACGAGTCACTTCGTGCTGCCCTGGGGAATCCTTGCTGTTCCGTGCGTCCGCGAGAACCGTCGCCGCCATGGCGCTCGACCGTTCGCTGTACCTGCACCTCACCGACCAGTTCGTCCACATGCACGGCTACCGGCCCGGCACCTCGGAAGCGCTCTCGTGGGAGCGCAGCATCCCAGTCCTGGCCGCGGCGCTGAACGACGCGGGTCTGGGCGATGTGGAGGTCATGCTGGAATACGCGCTCCCGTTGAACAGCAAGCGTGCCGACGCCGTCCTCGCCGGTGTGCATCCGGCCACGGGAGAACCGTCGTACGTCGTGGTGGAACTGAAGCAGTGGAGCGAGGCACTGCCCCACGAGGACGACCCCACGCTGTGTCACGTGGACCCCTACGCACACCCGGTCCTCAACCCCATCGAACAGGTCCGCCGCTACTGCGACTACATGGTCGACTTCAACGGGGCGGTGGCAGAGCACGGACACCGGGTCGACGGAGTGGCCTTCCTGCACAACGCCACGGAGTTCGGCGTGACCGGCCTGCGGGAGATCGAGGGTGGCGGTCACGGACTACTCTTCACTGGCCAACAGCGTGGAGCCTTCCTCGATCATCTCCGCTCGAGGCTGAGCGGTGAGCACCCTGGTGCCCCGGCAGCGGACGAACTGCTCGCAGCTGCCACGGCGCCGTCGAAGCAGTTGATGTCCGTGGCCGCCGAGGAGGTCCGCGACCGGCAGCAGTTCGTTCTCCTCGACGAGCAGCAGGTCGCGTACCGCATGGTGCTCAACGCGGTGGAGAAGGCGAAACGCGCCGACCGCAAGGAGATTGTCATCGTCACCGGCGGTCCCGGTACCGGCAAGAGCGTGATCGCTCTCCAACTGCTCGGTGAGCTGTACCGGCGTGGGATTACGGCGCTGCACGCCACGGGCTCGCAGTCGTTCACCACGACGATGAGGAAGGTCGCGGGATTCCGCAAGCGGGAGGTCCAGGAGCTGTTCAAGTACTTCAACAGCTTCATGTCCGTCGAGAAGAACAGCCTGCAAGCCCTGATCTGCGACGAGGCCCACCGCATCCGGGAGACCTCCGCCAACCGCTACACCCGTGCCGAGCACCGGACCGGCAGAGCTCAGATCGACGAGCTCATCGATGTCGCCCACGTTCCCGTCTTCTTCCTCGACGAGCACCAGGTCGTGCGCCCGGGAGAGATGGGAACCGTGGCCGAGATCGAGGCGGCAGCGGCGAAGCGGGACATCCCCTGCCACGTCGTACCACTGGACAGCCAATTCCGCTGTGGCGGCAGCGACGCTTACCTGCGGTGGGTCGTCAGGCTCCTCGGCCTCGAGCCCGGCGGACCGGTCGTCTGGGAACCCGACGACCGCATGCGGTTGCTGGTCGCCGACAGCCCCCAGGAGATGGAAGAGTTTCTCGAGGCACGTCGCACCCGAGGTTACGGCGCCCGTATGTCCGCCGGTTACTGCTGGCGTTGGTCCCGGGAACCCAAGCCCGGCGACCCGCTGCCGCCCGACGTCGTCATCGGCGACTGGATCCGCCCCTGGAACCTGCGCGGCGAACGCGCCGTGTCCGGCGCGCCCCCGGCCGCCCTATGGGCCACCGACCCGGCCGGCTTCGGTCAGGTCGGCTGCGTGTACACCGCCCAAGGCTTCGAGTACGACTGGTCCGGTGTCATCATCGGCCCGGACCTGGTGTGGCGCGGCGACCGCTGGATTACGGACCGCACGGCGTCCAAGGACCCGGTGTTCAAGAAGGCCACCCCGGACGCCGACGTGGACCGCCTGATCCGCAACACCTACAAGGTGCTGCTGACCCGGGGCATGGTCGGGACGATCGTGTACTCGACGGACTCGGAGACACGGGAGAAGCTGCGGGAACTCGGGGGAAGGGCGGCACGGGAACTGGCTGCGACGTGACAGCGAAACGTGTGGCTGGACGACGACCGAGCCGTGCCGCTGAACGGGTCGAAAGGCGTTCGTCGTTTCCTGGGTGAGCCGGTATCCGTCTAAGATCCCTGAACCGGTCGCGGCGTGCGCAGGCGGCCTCCGGTCAGTACGCGCAGTTCTGCCCAGACCGTCTTGCCGGGGGCAGCCGGACGAGGGGTGACGCCCCAGCCGTCCGCGAGGGCGGCGACGAGAAGCAGGCTGCGGCCGGAGTCGGGGGCCGGGGGAGTCGACGGGGGCTGTTTCTCGTCCCGGGTGTCGGCCACCTCGATGCGGAACATGTCATCGGCCAGGGTGAGTTGGACGCGGAAGTCCCGGCCGGGGACGTGGCCGTGGCGTACCGCGTTGGTGGTGAGTTCCGCCGTGATGAGGGTGAGCGTCTCGTTGACCGGGGCCGCGTATGGGTGGCCCCAGTCGTTCAGGCGGTGCGAAACGAGTCGGCGGGCGAGGCGGGCACCGCGTGGCGTTGAGGTGAAGCAAATGGTGAACTCACGTTCGGGTGCGAGGTGTTGTGGCATATGCCCGTTCGGGGGAGTTGCTGCATCACCCGGCATTCTTCCGGGACGCGGCCAAGTTGGAGGCCGAGGCGGTCGAGCTGCATGTGTATGACACTCAGCTGGTCAACGGCTTGTTGCAGACAGAGGAGTACGGGCGAGCGGTGTTCGCCATGTGGCAGCCGCTGTTGGACGAAGCGCTCATGGAGCAGCGGGTAGCCGCACGACCGGCGAGGCAGGAGATTTTCGTCCGACGCCCGGCGCCACACCTGAGCTTTGTGATGGAGGAAGTTGTTCTGCTCCGGCCGCTCGGTGGCGAGGCTGTCTGGCGAGGCCAGCTGGAGCACTTCATGCTGATCGGGGAGAAGCGCAACGTGGTGATCCAGGTGATGCCGTTGTCCCGCAAGGAACATGCGGGACTGGCTGGCCCGTTCACCTTGATGGAGGCAAGGGATGGGCGCAGGATCGCGTACACAGAAGTGCGGGGCGACAGCCGCGTTCACGCGGAGCGCCGGAAGGTGCGCGAACTTGAGCGTACGTACGGGATCCTTCGTGCGCAGGCCCACACTCCGACAGAATCGCTGGCGTTGATCGAGAAGTTGTTGGGAGAGAGATGAGCGGAGAAAAGGGCAGGCCGGACACCTCTGGCCTGGCGTGGTTCAAGAGCAGTTACAGCGCTGGTGACGGTGGCCAGTGCGTCGAGGTCGCGGCTGGGGTAGACGCCGTCCACGTCCGCGACTCAAAGGACACAACTCGAGCCGCACTGACCGTGGAACCCACGGCGTGGACCGCGTTCGTCGAGTTCGCGGCGCTCTGACAGAGGCGGCACCGATGGCAAGGCCTTCCAGCAAGCGTGTGCTTGTCGAGGGCCCTGTGCATCCCGCCTCCGCAACATCTTCAGCGGCCTCGGTGTCTTGCTCGCCGGGTGCCACGTCGGCGTCGGCTGTCATGACGGTCAACGTCCGGCCAGAGGGCGCAGGTTTCAGCGGAGGCTGCCTTTCCGGAGGACGATCGACACCGTGATGGACCTGGCATGCACCCCACCGTCACTCATATAACGAGGTTTCAACGGAGTCGATCTGGTCAGGCTCTTGGAGCGCGAAGCTACTGTAAGTTTCTGCCATGAAACAGGGTAAAGGGATCGAGAACCCCGAGTCGCGCTTTTCTGCGGTGTTGGTGAGCGCAGCCAAGCTTCCGGGTGTGCGTATCAGCAGGGAGGCGTACCTCCGAAGTGCGCTGGCTCGTCGCTGTTCCGAGGAGGAGATCCGAAAAGCGATAGAAGAGACCCCCGCTGCGGCAGGCATACCTGTCGAGGTTCTCGACAAAGTGGCCACCGACTCCATCCGCTATGAAACCGCCAAGGTCAGTGCTCTCTCCGCCGCTGCCGGGATACCCGGTGTCCTTGCCCTTCCCGCCACCGTGCCCGCCGACGTGGCCCAGTACTTCGGTCATATGCTGCGCATCGCGCAGAAACTCGCATACCTCTACAGCTGGCCCGATCTGTTCTCCGGCGAGGGCGACGACGTCGACGACGCGACCATGGGGGTGCTCACGCTGTTCTTCGGCGTGATGTTCGGTACCCAGTCGGCGAACGCGGCCGTGGGGAAGGTGGCCGGGATGATGTCGAAGCAGGTTGCCAAGAAGCTGCCCCAGAAGGCGCTTACCCAGGGTGTCGTCTACCCGATAGTGAAAAAGGTCGCGGCATACCTCGGCGTCCAGATGACGAAGCAGTCGTTCGCGAAGACCGTCTCGAAGGCTATCCCCCTTGTAGGGGCTGCTGTCTCTGGCGGGCTCACCTTTGCGACCTACCTTCCGATGGCCAAGAGGCTCAAGCGGCACCTCTCCAGCCTGCCATTGGCGGAACCGTCGCACCGAGTGATGGACGGGGACGTCGTGGACGGCGAGGTTATGGAAGACCACGAGCCTTTCGCCACAGCACACGGGGAACAGCACGGCGCGGACACCACTGCCGTCAAGCTGGAGGAACCTCAGGGTTGACGCTGCGAGTGCCCTCCTGACCGCCGAAGCGCGGCGGAGGTCGATGGCGCCCGCCGTGGCCGCCTGACGGATGACAGCGGGATGCGGCGACGGGGTGCGTTCCCGGTCGCACGGTCTCCCCGGCGATGGGCAGCGTGCTGACGTTCGTAGGATCGGCGCGTCGCGGGTATCGCCGCCTACCTGTACTTCGGGAGTCTTCCCTGCGGTCTGGACCGGTGGTCGGCTCCGGGTCGGGGCGGCGGACCGCGCCACGTGGGCCGAGCCGGTGCGGCACGTCCGAGCGTCAGGGGAGCGCGGGCACACCGAAGGAAGCGAGCTGCGAAGGAGGGCGGGCCGGGCCCGGCTCAGAGCTTCACGACCAGCACGTGGTCGGCGCACAGCTTGCGCATGTTGTCCTCGTCCGATGTGAACACGGTGACCGGACCGGGCTGCCGTAGGGCGACGGCGGCGAGGGCCGCGTCGATGGCGGTCGATGACGTGCTTGTGGCCGTGCAGGCCCGTCTCCTTCAGGAGGCCGGTCGCCTCCTTGGCGATCTTCTCGGTCACCGGCTCGACGCGGATCAAGGAGAGCGCCCAGTGTCATGCCGGGAGGTAGCGCGTCGGGTCGTACGCCTCGATGACCGTTATCGACGTGGTCATGACCCAGGTTCCGGACGCTTTGGCCACCTTGAGGCGCCTCTTCATGTCGGGCTCCCCTCGCACCATCCGGGAGAGGCCCTCGCTGTCGAGCAGGTAGACCACCTCGCCCGTCACGTCGTCTCCCGGGACCGCTCAGGCGCGTCCTCGGCGGCTGCCTCCCGGTCGGTCACCGACCCCCTGCAACGGCCCGCCGACAGCTGGCTGCGCCTGCGCGAGGACCTCACCCCGGCCGACTGGCGCACGGCCCGTGAAAGTGTCGGCGAGAGTCTCGTCCTGCCCGACGTGGACCATCGGGCCGTACGGGGACTCAAGTTCTCCGCCGCTCTCCCGGAACGCCTCGCCGTCGCTACCGTCGCGGCCCGCCTGGCCGACTTCGACGGCGCTCGCGCGGTGTTGTCGGAGCCTGCACGTCTTGTCGGCTGAAGCTGTTCCGGTTGAGGCTTGACCGGGGGTTGTCGGTAACGCCTCGTTGTCGACGAGCCGGGTGAACTCGTCGCGGACATGGCCCGGCACCCGCCATGAGCCGGCCGTCGGCGCCGACCCGCCAGGGTGTGTCCCTGCGCCTCCCCGGGTCATTCAGGGGCCGTCCGAGCCGACGCGGATGAGGCCCGGGCCGGCGTCGATGAAGGAGTCGCCGGTCGGCACGTCGTGGCCGTCGTCGCAGCGGAGCACCGCGCGCACCTCGGCGCCGCAGTTCTCGTGGCGTACGACCACGGGGGGTCCTTGTTCGTCCGCGGCCCAGGCGTCGCCCCATTGCCGCAGCGCCACGATGACGGCGCGGAAGTCCCGTCCCTTCTCGGTCAGTTGATAGGCGTACCGGGTCCGCTGCCCGGGTTCCTGGTACGGGACGCGCTCCAGGAGGCCGGCGGCGGTCAGTTCCTTCAGGCGCGTCGCGGCGGCGGGTTCGCCGATGCCCACGCGCTTGGCGAAGTCGTCGAACCGGCGCGTGCCGAAGAACGCCTCGCGCATGATCAGCAGCGACGTCCTGTTGCCGACGATCTCCAGGGTCCTGGCGATGGAGCAGTTGTCCATGGACCAGGCGTCCCGTTCCTCCAGCAGGTCCTTCATCTCTCCGCCTTCCGCCTGACTTGCCTCATGCAAAGTCAGCCTATACCGTCGGAGCTGACTTCTTTAGTCGTAAGTCAGCTGGGGTGAGCGCATCCCATGGGAGGAATCATGGACATCAGCACCGCAACCGTCCTGGTCACCGGGGCCAATCGCGGACTCGGCCGGGCACTGGCCCAGGAACTCCTCGACCGCGGCGCCACGGTGTACGCGGCGGCCCGCCGGCCGGACCTGATCGATCTGCCCGGCGTGAAGGCGATACGCCTCGACATCACCGACCCCGCGTCCCTCGCCGCGGCCGTCGAGGAGGCCGGTGACATCACGGTGCTCATCAACAACGCGGGCAGTTCCACGGGCGCGGATCTGCTGACCGGCGACTGGGACGCCGTCCGCCTGGAGATGGAGACCCACTACCTGGGCACCCTCGGCGCGATCCGGGCTTTCGCCCCCGTGATCGAGTCCCAGGGTGGAGGCGCCGTCCTCAACGTCCTGTCCGCGCTGTCGTGGATCAGTTTTCCCGCCGTCGGCGCCTACGCCGCCGCCAAGTCCGCGGAGTGGAGCCTGACCAACGCGGTCCGCCAGCAGCTCGCGCCCCGCGGCATCAGCGTCTCCGGACTCCACGTCGGCTACATGGACACCGACATGGCCCGCCATGTCGACGGACCCAAGACCGACCCGGCGGACGTCGCCCGCGCGGCCGTCGACGGCATCGCCTCCGGGGCCGCCGAGATCGTCGTCGACGACCGCAGCCGCCAGGTACAGGCAGGCCTCTCCGGTGGCGTCGCCGCCCTGTACCCGCAGCTCGGCTGAGACGAGGAAAACGTGACCACCACGCCTTCCCCCGCGCCGGGCCGGCTCAGGCCGGCCGACCCGCAGGCCGGTGTCCGGCCCGCCCCGGACCAGTCCTCCCGGCCCGCCGCCGTCGTCACGCTCGTCGCGATGTGCCTGGGCGCGATGACGACCTTCCTGCTGATCACCGCTTCGGTCTCGGCGCTGTCGGCCATCCAGGACGACCTGCACGTCTCTCCGACCGGCCTCGTCTGGATCCCCTCCGCGTACACCCTGCTCGTGGCCAGTCTGGTGCTGTCCGCGGGCACCATCGGCAACCTCTACGGCCGCAAGCGCGCCTTCGTCACCGGTGCCGCGGTCCTGATCATCGGTTCGCTCGTCGTCTACACGGCGGACTCGGTGGGAGGTGTCATCGCCGGCCAACTCGTCTCCGGCGTCGGCGGTGCCCTCATCCTGCCCAACAGCCTGGCCATCCTGGGGGCGGCCTTCCCCGACCCCCACCGGCGCACCGAAGCCATCACCGTCTGGGTGGCCTCGTCCGGCATCGGGCTCGCCGTCGGCCCTCTGATCGCGGGCACCCTGCTGGACCACTTCCACTGGAACACGGTCTTCCTGTCGACCGCCGTCCTCGCCGTGGTCACCATGGCCGCCGCCGTCCTCGTCGCGGAGTCACGTGGCCCCGAGGGCAAGCTCGACGTCCCCGGACAGGTCCTGGCCGTCCTGGGGATCGCCGCCCTCGTCTACGCCCTCATCGAAGGCGGACACGACGGCTACACCAGCCCCCGCATCCTCATCGCCTGGGTCGTCGCGGCCGCGGCCCTGACCGGCTTCGTCCTCGTCGAGCGTGCCGCCCGCACACCCATGCTGGACATCTCCCTGTTCCGGTCGGCGTCCTTCAGCGCCGTCATGTTCGTCGCGGCCGTCTCCCTGTTCGGCTTCACCGGACTGGCCATCCTGTCGGTGCTCTTCTACGAGCGCGTCCAGCACCTGTCCGCCCTGGACGTGGGATGGCGACTGCTGCCCTTCTTCGGCTTCTACGTCGTCGTCAGCTACGCGACCGGACGCGTCATCCGCCGCACCGGCTTCAAGCTCCCCCTGACCCTCGGCTTCCTCCTCGGAGCCGCCGCCACGGCCGGACTCACCACGCTGGATCCGGCCACCCCCTACGCCCGGGTGTGGTGGCTGTTCGCGCTCTTCGGGGCCGCGAGCGGGATGGTCGCCGCGCCGAGCACCGCCGCCGCCCTGGTCAGCGTCTCCCATGAACACGCCGGCATGGCCTCCGGAGCCGTCAACGCCTTCCGGCAGATCGGATCCGTCACCGGCACCTCCCTCCTCGGCGCACTCCTCGCCGGCCGGCTCCAGTCCCGGCTGCCGTCCCGGCTCGACGCCCACCACGTTCCCCGAGCGGCCTGGCCCGCCGTCGAGCACGCCGTCTCCACCGGCAGCGGCGGCCACCGAGCCGCCCCGCCGGGCGTGACCGCCGCGGTCGGCGACGCCTTCACCTCCGGCGTCCACGCCGGCCTGATCGTCATCGCCGCCGTATTCCTGTGCGCGGCCCTCGCCTCGGCCCTGCTGGTGCACAACCGACCGCACCACACCACCGCCACGCCGAACTGACGCGCGGCTCCCCGCCGTCGCGGCGAGCACGGCTGCCGGTAGATCCCCGCACCCTGAAATCACCGACAGGCCCGGCGGCTGCTGCACGGCAGCACCGGAATCACCTCCCCGCCCGGGACCGCCGCTGCGATGCGGGCGCGGCCAACGAGCGCCTGGCGCGCAGATCTCGGGTCAGAACGCGACGGGGAGGTGTCGGGGACCGCGGAGCATGGCGTTGGACCGGTAGGGCGGAGGGTCCTGCACCAGGGACGCGGCGCCGAGGCGGGGGATCAGCGCGCCGAGTGCGGTCTGGGCCTCGATGCGGGCGAGCGGTGCCCCGAAGCAGATGTGGACACCGCTGCAGAAGCCGAGATGCTCGTTGTCCGGGCGGGTGGGGTCGAACCGGTCCGGTTCGTGGAACCGCTTGGGGTCACGGCTGCCCGACGCGAGCGCAACGATCACGGACGCGCCCTTGGGCAGGGTGGTGCCCGCGAAGTCCACGTCGGCGAGAGGGATGCGCTCCCGCATGTGGACGGGGGGCTCGTAGCGCAGGAGTTCCTCGACCGCGCGCGGCAGCAGGCCGGGATCGTTGCGCAGCCTCTCCAACTGGTCGGGCCGGCGCAGCAGAGTGAGGACGCCGTTGGTGATCAGGTTGACGGTGGTCTCGTGTCCGGCGATGAGCAGGAGTATGGCCGTCTCCGCGAGTTCGTCGGGGGTCAACCGCTGGGCGGGGTCGGGTTCGTTGATGAAGGCGGAGAGCAGATCGTCGGTCGGACGGCCCTGACGCTGCTGGGCGAGGCCCAGCAGGTACCCGCCCATCTCCTGCTGGGCTCGTACGGCCGCCTCCTGCCGCTGCGCGGTGTCGTCGCCGGACCCGATGTCGGCGGCCGCGACGAGGACGTCCGTCCATTCCCGGAACATCGGCTCGTCCTCGCGCGGGACGCCGAGCAGCCGGCAGATGACGCTGACGGGCAGGGGGTAGGCGAAGTCGTCGACGATGTCGACCTGCTCGCGGTCCCGGATCGACTCGCTCAGCTCCTCGGTGATCCGGGCGATCTCGCCGCGCATAGCGTCGATCCGGCCGGGGCTGTGCGGCGGTCCGAACGGCCGCATGGCGAGCGTGCGCAGCCGGTGGTGCTCAGGGTCGTCGAGCCGCAGGAACGGCAGTCTGCGTGCCTGCTGCGACGGCTCGGACGAGGCCGTGTCGAGGTTGCGCGGGTCCACACTGATCCGTGGGTTGTGCAGCAGGGCGACGATCTCGTGGTAGGTGCCGACCAGGTAGCTGCCGTCGTGCTGCGGCACCACGGGACCGGCCTCCCGGAGCTCCGCGTACAGCGGCCAGGGGTCGGGACGGTTGGCGTAGTCGGTGATCCGCTCCAGCAGGGTGTCGGCGGTCATGGCGGGGCTCCTCGTGGACGGGCGGGGCGATGGGTCACCCGGCGGGCCGCGTCATGACCAGCCGGCGGTCCGGCAGGTGACCGGTGAGCGCGACGGTGGGGCCGTGCGAGAGCACGCTCGGGTCCGGCACGTCGGAAGGGATCGGCACCTCGGCCGCCGGCGGACGATCGGAGGCACCGGCCACGGGCGGGAACGGCGCGGCGGTCGCGATCAGATCCTGGTAGTACTCCAGCGACTTGGCCATGTCGACGGTGACCGCGGCGGTCACGCGGCCGCGATAGCCGTAGACCACCGCAAGGCGGCGGGCCTCCAGCGAACCCTGGGCGATGACCAGCTGATCGGAGAAGGTGGGGACGCCCACGGACTTGATGTTGAGGCCGAACTGGCTCGACCAGAACGTCGGGACGGCCAGGTGCGGGCGCCGCAGCGGTTCCGGAGCGACCATGTTGTGGGCGGCCACCTCGGCCTGCTCCACCGCGTTGCGCCAGTGTTCGAGCGACAGCATCTGGTAGTCGAACAGCGGGTGCGGGAAACGCGAGACGTCACCGGCCACGAAGACGTCGTCGGTGACGAGCCCGTACATGGTGAAGGCCCGGCATCCGGCGTCGCAGGCGACCCCGCGAGGTCCGGCCGCCAGCCCGGACTCCGCCAGCCATTCGACGTTGCGGACCGCGCCCATGGCGACGATGCACACGTCCGCGTCGATCCGGCTGCCGTCGGAGAGGTCCACTCCGGTGAAGTGCCCGTTGCCGCGCAGCGCGGTGACCTTCACCCCGCACCGCAGGTCCACACCGTGGTTGCGCTGCATGGCGGCGGCGAGTTTCCCCAGCGTTCCGCCGAGCGCGCCCACCAGCGGCGCGGAACCGAGTTCGGTGACCGTGACCTCCAGGCCGCGCTCCCGGCAGGCCGAGGCGATCTCCGAGCCGGTGAAGCCCGCGCCGATCACCAGCACGCGGCGCGGTCCGGCGGCCAGCCGCTCGGCCAGGAGCCCTGCGTCGTCGCTCGTGCGCAGGGTGAACACCCCGTCCAGGGCCGCCTCCTGTGCGTTCGGCCAGGGCCGCGCCCGTGTCCCGGTGGTGATCAGCACGCGGTCGTACGGCACCGGCTCCCCGTCGGCCAGCAACACCCGCTTCCCGGACAGGTCGAGCCCGGTGGCGCGCACGCCCAGTCGCCACTCGGCCTCCGGGTCCCGGCGCATCGGCAGGACGGTCGCGTCCGCCGGGACCTTGCCGAACAGCACCTGCTTGGACAGTGGCGGCCGGTCGTACGGAGGGTGGGGCTCGTCCCCGACGACGGTCAGGGAACCGGTGAAGCCCTCCTCGCGCAGCTTCTCGGCAGCCCGCAACCCGGCCAGCGAGGCGCCGACGATGACGATCCGGCCCTCCTGGAGGTCACCGGGCACCGGGGCTCACCCCCTCACCCAGCAGGATGGCCTGGACCGGACATGCCGCCGCGGCCTGGAGCACGCGTTCGCGCTGTTCGTCGGGAACAGCCGGGTGGTACAGCAGTGCCTCCTCGCCGTGCAGCTCAAACATCTCCGGCGCATGGAACACGCACTGCGCGTAGCCCTGGCAACGGGCGAGGTCCACCAGGATCTGCATCACCGGTCACTCCCTCCGGCACACCGGCTTCTCCTCCCTTTCTAGTCCAGGAGAGGCCCGGGCGCGCGCTGGGCCGTGGCCGCGCGGCTGGTCGACCCGAGGACGAGGGTGGAAGCATCGCCGTGGTGATCGTCACGGGGCCCTGGGGCCGTTGCGGACGCTGTTCTCGCGGCCCGGTCGGCCCATGAGGGCCGACCGGGGCCCCGGGGTCAGGCGAGGTCGAACCGGTCGAGGTTCATCACCTTGTTCCATGCGGCCACGAAGTCGCGTACGAATTTCTCGCCCGCGTCCTTGGACGCGTAGACCTCCGAGAGAGCTCGGAGCTGGGAGTGCGCACCGAAGACGAGGTCGACGGCGGTGGCGGTCCACTTGACCTCGCCCGTGGCGCGATCCTGCCCCTCGAACACGTTCTCGTCCGTGGCCGACGCCTTCCACTCCGTGCCCATGTCGAGCAGGTTGACGAAGAAATCGTTGGTCAAGACTCCCGGTCGGCCGGTGAGAACGCCGTGGGGGGTTCCTCCGAAATTCGTGTTCAGGGCCCGCATGCCGCCGATCAGCACCGTCATCTCGGGAGCGGTCAGCGTCAGCAGGTTGGCGCGGTCCAGCATGAGGGTCTCCGGGGACAGCTTCTCGCCCGCCGGAAGGTAGTTGCGGAACGCATCCGCCTTGGGTTCCAGAACGGCGAACGCCTCCACGTCGGTCTGCTCCTGCGAGGCGTCCGTACGCCCTTGCGTGAAGGGAACCGAGACGTCGTACCCGGCGTTCCTCGCGGCCCGCTCGACGGCCGCGCACCCACCGAGGACGATCAGGTCGGCGAGGGAGACCCGCGTGCCGTCGGTACGGGAGAGATTGAAGTCCTGCTGGATCCGCTCGAGCGTGCGCAGTACCTCGGTCACCTCGGGCAGGTCGTTGAGCTCCCAGTCCTTCTGCGGCGCGAGCCGGATTCGCGCTCCGTTCGCCCCGCCGCGCTTGTCGGTGCCGCGGAAGCTCGCCGCCGAGGCCCAGGCGGTGGTGACCAGCTGGGAGAGGGGGAGGCCCGAGGCGAGGATCCTGTCCGCGAGGGCAGCGATGTCCTCGTCCCCGACCAGTTCGTGATCGACGTCGGGGACGGGGTCCTGCCACAGCTGTGGCTCGGGAATCCACGGGCCGAGGTAACGCGAGAGGGGTCCCATGTCGCGGTGCAGCAGTTTGTACCACGCCTTGCCGAACGCCGCCGCGAGCTCGTCCGGGTTCTCGTGGAACCTCTTCGTGATCGGCCCGTAGACCGGGTCCACCTTCAGCGCGAGGTCTGTCGTCAGCATCATGGGGGCGTGCCGCTTCGACGGATCATGGGCGTCGGGCACGGTGTCTCTGGCCGCGGGGTCACTGGGAGTCCACTGCTGGGCACCGGCGGGGCTGCTCGTCAGCTCCCAGTCGTACCCGTACAGAGTGTCCAGGTACCCGTTGTCCCACTTGGTCGGCTCGGGGGTCCACGCGCCCTCCAGACCACTGGTGAGCGCATCGGGGCCCGCGCCGCTGCCGTATGTGTTCCGCCAGCCGAGGCCCTGCCGCTCGATGGGAGCGGCCTCGGGTTCCGGGCCGATGTAGCTGGCGTCGACCGCGCCATGGCACTTGCCGAAGGTGTGGCCGCCGACGATGAGTGCGGCCGTCTCCTCGTCGTTCATCGCCATGCGCCCGAACGTCTCCCGGATGTCCCGGCCGGCAGCCACCGGATCCGGGTTGCCATTGGGCCCCTCAGGATTGACGTAGATCAGTCCCATCTGCACGGCTGCGAAAGGACCGGTGAGTTCCCTGTCGCCGCTGTAGCGCTCATCTCCGAGCCATGTGTCCTCGGGTCCCCAGAAGATCTCCTCGGGTTCCCAGATGTCCTCTCGCCCGAATCCGAATCCGAAGGTCTTGAACCCCATGGATTCCATGGCGCAGTTTCCGGCGAAGACGAGAAGATCGGCCCAGGAGATCTTCCGACCGTACTTCTGTTTGATCGGCCAGAGCAGACGGCGTGCCTTGTCCAGGCTCGCGTTGTCCGGCCAGCTGTTGAGGGGCGCGAAGCGCTGTGCGCCGCTGCCTCCGCCGCCGCGGCCGTCGGCGATGCGGTACGTTCCCGCGGCGTGCCAGCTCATCCGGATGAAGAGCGGCCCGTAGTGACCGTAGTCGGCGGGCCACCAGTCCTGAGACGTCGTCATCACCTCGAAGACGTCACGCTTCAGCGCGTCGACGTCGAGTGTCGCGAATTCTTTCGCGTAGTCGAAGTCCTCGTCCATCGGATTGGATTGGGGCGAATGCTGGTGGAGGACCTGAAGGTCCAGCTGGTTCGGCCACCAGTCCAGGTTCGTCCTGGGCCGCCGAGCCGACGGGGGCGTCGGTGAGGGGATTGCGGGGTTCTCGCTTTCGCTGCTGGACATGCTCGTCCTTCTTCCTGTCTCGGTTTTCCTCTGTCGGCTGCTTCTCTTGACGTCGTTGGCTTTGCTGGTGTCGAGAACGTCGACCCCCACCCTCATCGCGCCACGACGCCCACCGACAGGAAATGCGCTGTGCCGCGTCCGTATGGTCGCCCACCGAAGACCACACTGTTATGGAACACGCAGAGCACCCCGCACGACAGAAGTCGGAGGAGGGACGGCCTTTCCTGCTCCCGTACCGCCTTCCGACGCGAGCCGAATCCGGTGCGCGGCCCTCCGGAATCGCCGGAGCCGCGACTTGATCTGCCGGCGCCGGCCCCTCCGAACCCGCCTCGCTGCCACGGCACCGGGCCACGACGCCGCCGGGCCCGAGCACCGGCCTGGGTGATTCGGCGTGGAACACCGTCGCCTCTGCCACCACCGCGGCCGAACCGACGGCCGCCGGCTGGAGGGGCGGTGCGGGCGGATTCGGCCGGCCGGGTGGAGTTCGGGCGCAGGCGTCCTCGATGGCGACTCGCCGCAGCGTGCGCGTCGTCGGCTCCCGCGCCGAGCACCTCTGGGCCTGCCCGGCTGTCGATGAGACCGCGGGTGACCACCGCCACGACTCGCGGCTTGCGTGGGTGATGAGGCGGGCCGCCGGCCACGGGTGACCCGCGGGGTGATCCTTGTTCGGCAGCCGGCGGGGGTGCCGGTGGAGAGGGTCTGCTCGAGGACGGGGCGACCGATCTCGAAGGCGTCGGCGGCCCGGCGGCCCCGAGGGGGCGGTCACGTGGCCACCGCCTCCGCGGGCGGGGCGGTGCCGGGGCGGTACGCCGGCCTCCGGCATAAGGTCAGGGGTGTGCAGCCGATCGACACCTCCGGCGCACCGGCCCCGCCCGCAGCACCCCGGCCCGCCGCGCCGCCGTCGTCGCTGTCGCCGTCGCGGGCGGGCGACTTCATGCAGTGCCCGCTGCTCTACCGGTTCCGGGTGATCGACCGGCTGCCGGAGAAGCCGAACGCGGCGGCGGCTCGGGGCGTCCTGGTGCACGCGGTGCTGGAGCGGCTCTTCGACGTCCCGGCGGCGGAGCGCACGGCCGTCCGGGCCCGGGCCATGGTGGCGGGCGAGTGGGAGCGGCTGCTGGCGGCGCGGCCGGAGCTCGCGGAGTTGTTCGCGCGGGACGGCGGGGCGCCCGCCCCGGAACGGGTCGCGGAGTGGCTGGCCACGGCGGAGCAGCTGGTCGAGCGGTGGTTCACCCTGGAGGATCCGGCCCGGCTGGAGCCCGCGGAGCGGGAGCTGTTCGTCAAGACGACGCTGGACTCCGGGCTGAGGCTGCGCGGGATCATCGACCGGGTGGACGTGGCGCCGACCGGCGAGGTACGGATCGTCGACTACAAGACCGGCCGGGCGCCCCCGCCCGAGTACGCGGCGGACGCGTTGTTCCAGCTGAAGTTCTACGCCCTGGTGCTGTGGCGGCTGCGTGGCACCGTGCCGCGCAGCCTGCGGCTGGTCTACCTGGGCAGCGGGGACGTGCTCACCTACGACCCGGCGGAGGCTGATCTGCGGGCCGTGGAGCGCGAGGTGTCGGCGCTCTGGGACGCGATCGGGCGGGCGACGCGGACGGGCGACTGGCTCCCGAGCCCGAGCCGGCTGTGCGACTGGTGCCCCCATCGGGCGCTGTGCCCGGCCTGGGGCGGCACCCCGCCGCCTTATCCCCTGGCCGTCACCACGGACCCGGCCGCGGGGGAGGGCGAACGCCCGGCCGCCGACGCCGGCTGAGACCGGAGGCGTCCGATACCCGCATGCGTGCGGGGGCATTATACGCCTTGTTGCTGACATTCCACCCTTTCCTGTTTTTTTCTTGCGAAAAAGGGTGGATTGTTACTTCCGGGGCGTCTAGTGTGAATGCAGGCAGTAATTCGAATACATATTCGATCCGAGCGACGGCCACGCGGGGGCACGTCCTGCCGGACGGGGACCGCGTCCCCTGTCGGCCAGGCCCACCCGGAACCGCCGTCGCAGATGCCAGGAGAACGGCGTGAACCTCACCTTCACCACCGCCACCAAGGAACAGGCCAAGGCCCGCATCGCGCTCGCCGGTCCCACCGGGTCGGGCAAGACCTACACCGCCCTGGTCACCGCCGCCGGGCTCGGCGAGCGGGTCGCCCTGATCGACACCGAGCACGGCAGTGCCGCCAAGTACGCCGACGAGTTCGCCTTCGACACCCTCCCGCTCACGACGTTCCAGCCCACCACCCTCGTCGACGCGCTCGCGGTGGCCGCCCACGAGGGCTACGACGTCATGATCGTCGATTCCCTGAGTCACTTCTGGTCCGGCACCGGCGGGATGCTGGAGCAGGTCGACAACGCGGCCAAGCGCCTCGGGGCGGGCGGCAGCTTCGCCGGCTGGAAGGAGGCCCGCCCCCAGGAGCGGGCGATGATCGACGCCCTGCTCGCCTACCCCGGTCACCTCATCGTCACCATGCGCACCAAGACCGAGTACGTCGTGGAGGCCGACGAGCGCGGTCGCAAGGTGCCGCGCAAGATCGGGCTCAAGCCCGAGCAGCGGGAGGGCATCGAGTACGAATTCGACATCGTCGGCGATCTCGACCACGAGAACACCCTGGTGATCTCCAAGTCCCGGGCGAAGCCGCTGTCCGGGACGGTGCTCCACAGGCCGGGCCCGGAGTTCGCCGAGGCCGTCCTCGACTGGCTGGAGGCCGGCAAGCCCGTCCCCTCCGTTTCCGACTACGTCACGGAGGCCACCGCGCCGGGCGCCGGCCACGAGGAACTGCGCACCCTGTACGAGGAGGCCCGTCGGCACAACCTGCTCGGCGCCGCCGTCCTGGACGACACCGGGGAGACCCTCACGCTCGGCCAGCTGATAGTGCGCCACGGCACCGCGGCGGCGAGGAACAGGGTCGCCGAGGACGTCGAGTCCGGGGCCGGGGCCAGGCGGGAGAACGGGACCGAGCGGAAGGTCAAGTCCGCATGAGCCTCAAGGAGCACGCCACCCGGGTCGCCGTGCTCCGGGTGCTGCGCGACGCCGTCGACGCCGAGTACCAGACCGAGCGCCACGAGGTCCTCGAGGGGCTGCGCGCGGCCCGTGCCGAGCTGAACCTGAAGTCGGTCCGGGTGGCCCTGCCGGACGACACACCGGTCGCCACCCTCACCCTCGTCGACCCCGAACCGACGGTCGTGGTCGCCGACGAAGAGACCTTCACCGCCTGGGTGGCCGAGAACCACCCCGGCGAGGTGGAGACGCTGGTCCGGGTGCGCCCCGGCTGGCAGCGGCAATTTCTCGCCCGGCTGACCTGCCTCGAGCCGGTCGCCGACCCGTACACCGGCGAGGCGATCCCGGGGCTGGGTGTGCTGTCGGTCTCCGAACCGCGGTCGTTCAGCCTGCGTCCCCTGCCCGGCGGGCGGGAACGGATCGCCCGCGCCCTGCACATCGGCACGCTCGACCTGCGCCGTCTGCTCCCACTCGAGGGTGGCGAGGACCCATGACCGCTGTCGTCGCCCACCCCGACCGGGACACGCTCGACACGGTGTGGTTCCTGGTCTCCCAAACCGGTCACCTCGATTGTGGCCGCTGGACGTTTGAGGACGACAAGCGGCTGCGGTGCGCCTGCGGGGCCGTCCTGTACGTGTACCGGCAGCCGGCGGATGCGGCGGGAAGCGGCGCACCGGCGTCAGCCGGGACGTTCCCCCGCGGAAGGGAAGAGCGCATGCTGCCAGCCGAGACGGCCCAGCTCGTCGCCCTGGTCGCGGCGATGTGCCCGTCGATGCACCTGGAAGACACCACGACGGACGCCTGGCACCTGCTGCTCGCCGACCTGGACGTCGCCGATGTACGGGCGGCTGTGATCCGGCTGGGCAGGCAGCGGTCCGATATCGCCGCCGCCGACATCCGCGCCGAGGTGCGCGCGATCCGGGAGGAGCGGCTCGCCCGCAACCCACTGCCACTTCCGGACAGCGACCCTGACGATCCGTGCCGTTATCGTGCGGAACTCCTCGCGCTGGTGACCGCGATCGCCTCAGGACAGCGAGTTCGGCGCACACCCGCCGCCCCGGGCACTCCGCCCTCCCACCTCACCGGCTCGAAGCGCGACTCGCGTGTCCGGTCCCTCCGCGTGCCCTGTCCCTGGTGCGGGGCCGCCGCAGGCCGTCCCTGCACCGTCCCCCGGCTCGGAATCCCACTGAGGAGGGCCCCTGCCCACCAGGCACGGCTCCTCGCAGCCGGCCTCGCCGAACCCGGGCCGAGGCAGGAGGGGGGGACGAGGTGAACCCGGTGATCGCCCCGACTCGGGGGAAAGCCGCGTACCGGAGCCCTGCCACGCGACTCCCCTGGAGACCCGCGCCGCCCGGCTCACCCCTCACACCTGCCCGGAGCGGCGCAGCCTCCCCTCCGGGCACCATCACCACCGGTACGAGGCTGCCCGTCGAACTCGAACCGGCATGGGTGAGGAACCACCCGTCGCACGAGAGGAAACCGCCATGGTCGGTGAAACCGTCATCACCGTCGTCGGCAACCTGACCGACGACCCCGAGCTGCGCCTCACCCCGTCCGGCGACACGGTCGCGCACTTCACCGTCGCGTCCACGCCCCGCACCTTCGACCGGCGGAGCAACGAATGGCGGGACGCCGAGACGCTGTTCCTGCGCTGCTCGGTCTGGCGGCAGGAGGCGGAGCACGCCGCCGAGTCCCTGACCCGCGGCGCCCGCGTCATCGTCCAGGGGCGGCTGCGCCAGCGGACGTACGAGACCCGGGAGGGCGAGAAGCGGACCGTCATCGAGCTGGAGGCCGACGAGATCGGCGCGTCGCTGCGGTTCGCCGCCGTGACGATCACCAAACCCCCGTACACCGCCGTCCCCGCCGGTTCCCGCGGCGGCCCCCGTCCTCCCGCCGAGGACCCGTTCACCCGGCCCGGCGGCGGCGAGCGGCCGGTCCTCGCCGAGGGCGGACGGCATGCCCTCCGCGAGGAGAAGGAGCCCTTCTGACGGGTCGGCGCACCCGTGCGCCGGCCGCGACCACACACCGCACCCACCCAAGGCGGACCCCATGAAGGAACAGGACCGCGAGGAAGCGCTCGAACTCGCCCTCGCCCAGATCGAAAAACGGTTCGGCGCGGGCTCGGTGATGTGCCTGGGCGATGAGCCGGTGGTCCCCGTCGAGGTCATCCCCACCGGCTCGATCGCCCTGGATCTCGCCCTCGGTGTCGGCGGCCTGCCGCGCGGCCGCGTGGTGGAGATCTACGGCCCGGAGTCCTCCGGCAAGACGACCCTGGCCCTGCACGCCATGGCCAACGCGCAGAAGGCAGGCAGGACCGCGGCGTTCATCGACGCCGAGTACGGCCTCGACCTCGAGTACGCCAAGCGGCTCGGCGTCGATACCGACACCCTGCTGGTCTGCCAGCCGGACAACGGCGAACAGGCCCTGCAGATCGCCGACACCCTCATCCACTCCGGCGCCCTGGGCCTCATCGTCATCGACTCCGTCGCCGCGCTGGTGCCGCGCGCGGAGATCGAGGGCGAGATGGGTGACCCGCACGTCGGCCTGCAGGCCCGGCTGATGAGCCAGGCGCTTCGGAAGATCTCCGGTGCGCTGAGCCACTCCGGAACCACGATGATCTTCATCAACCAGCTGCGCGAGAAGATCGGCGTGGTCTTCGGCTCGCCGGAGACCACGACCGGTGGCCGCGCCCTGAAGTTCTACGCCTCGGTCCGCCTGGACATCCGCCGGATCGAGACCCTCAAGGAGGGCGCCGAGCCGGTGGGCAACCGCACCCGCGTCAAGGTGACCAAGAACAAGGTCGCCCCGCCGTTCAGGCAGGCCGAGTTCGACATCCTCTACGGCCGGGGCATCAGCCGCGAGGGCGAGCTGATCGACCTGGGCGTCCAGCAAGGCCTCGTCCGCAAGTCCGGCACCTGGTACACGTACGAGGGCGACCGGCTCGGCCAGGGCAAGGAGAACGCCCGCGCCTTCCTCAGGGACCACCCCGACCTCACCGACGAGATCGAGAAGAAGATCAGGGAGAAACTGGGCATCGAGGCGAAGCCGGAGGCCTCGGCGGCGGAGCCCTGGGCGGACAGGGCGAACCGAGCGGCCGCACCCGGCACCGTGCCGTTCGGCTCGGCCGCGGCCGGCCGGCGCTCCACCGGGCCGGCCGCGTCGGCCCCGAGCGGTCCGGCCCCCCGCGTCCTCCTCGACGGCACCCCGGCCGGGCCGTGAAGACCAGCCGGCCGCTCCCTCACTCCGGCGCGAGCCGAACGCCGGTGAACCGGGGCGGCACCGTGGTCCCCGGCGCCGCCACGCCTCGGGACGAGACGCCGACCCCGGGCAGGACCGCCGTCGGCCGGCCCCCTGCGGCGGAGCCGGTCCACCGGCCGGTCGCGGCCGCCGCCGACGGCGAGGACCGGGTGACCGAGGCGGCGTTGCGCCCCAAGGACCTGGCCGGGTTCATCGGCCAAGTACGGGTCCGCGAGCAGCTCGACCTCGTCCTCAGGGCCGCGCGGCAGCGGAGCGTCACCGCCGACCACGTGCTGCTCTCCGGTGCCCCGGGGCTCGGCAAGACCACCCTGGCGATGATCATCGCCGCGGAGATGGGAGCCCCGCTGCGCATCACCTCCGGCCCCGCCATCCAGCGCCCCGGGGATCTGGCGGCGGTCCTGGCCTCGCTCACCGGGGGCGAGGTCCTCTTCCTCGACGAGATCCACCGGATGTCCCGGCCCGCCGAGGAGATGCTCTACCTGGCGATGGAGGACTTCCGTGTCGACATCGTCGTCGGCACCGGCCTCGACGCGACCGCCATGTCCCTCGAGCTGCCGCCGTTCACCCTCGTCGGCGCCACCGTCCGGGCCGGCCTGCTGCTCCCGCCGCTGCGCGACCGCTTCGGCTTCACCGCCCACATGGAGTTCTACGACCCGGCCGAACTGGAGCGCGTCATCCACCGCTCCGCCCGGCTGCTGGAGGTGGAGGTCGAGCCCGCGGGCGCCGCCGAGATCGCCGGCCGCTCCCGCGGCACGCCCCGCATCGCCAACCGGCTGCTGCGCCGGGCGCGGGACTACGCCGAGGTCACCGCGGACGGAGCGGTCACCCGCCAGATCGCGTCCGCGGCCCTGGGGGTCTACGAGGTCGACGGTCGTGGCCTGGACCGCTTGGACCGGGCCGTGCTGCACGCCCTGCTGAAGCTGTTCGGTGGCGGACCGGTCGGTCTGTCCACCCTCGCGGTCGCCGTGGGGGAGGAGCGGGAGACGGTGGAGGAGGTCGCCGAGCCGTTCCTGGTCCGGGAGGGGCTGCTGGCCCGGACGCCCCGGGGGCGGGTCGCGATGCCCGCCGCCTGGGCCCACTTCGGGCTCGTACCGCCGCCCGGGCCGTCCCGGACCGCGCCCCCGGGACACCAGAACGGCAATTCCGGACAGGACGACCCGCCCGGAGGCCGCACCGGACGGATCACATCCCCGGCCGCCCCCCGGCACCGGCCCCCGCGACGGTGAGACCCATGGCCGCCCGTACGCGAACCGCCAAGGACCGGCCGTCCCACCGCCGCACCGAGTACTTCTGGCAGAGGCCGAGCTTCTTCGGGGGAGTACGACACCGGCAGGTCCTCGGTCTGCCGGCGGTACGAGCGAGGCAGCCTTCCGGCCGGCAGGACCGGTGGTCCAGTACGTCGATTGCAGGGCGCCGGGCCGCGTATGGTCCGGATCCCGGTGACGGCCGGTGACGATGCAGGCGGGGTCGAGCAGCGTTGGTGCGTGGGGCCGGGCCGGGCCCCGCGACAAGCGGAAGTGCCTACTGGCCGACGCGCTGCCACTGCCGGCCGGTGCCGCCCCCGGGCGACGCCAGGACGCACGCCCGGGGGCGGGCCTTGAGGTGAGGGGCGACCGGACGCCGGGGCAGGAGCCGGCTGTCGCTGGACGATGTCGCCCCGTCGGCTTCATGTCCCGCACGCTGACGAGTGGTCCGTCCATCGCGCGGACGACGTCGGCGAGGGTGATCTCCGTCCAGCCGTGCGAAGGGGCGGCCCGACGCCGTGCCCCGCTCGATCCGATCCTCGTCGACCCCGCTCCAGAGGCGGGCCGGGGCACCGTGTACGCCACCGAGGTTCCCGAGCACCGGCTCGACGTGCCCGTCGGTGGCATGAGCTGCTGCCCGGACGACCCGGGTCACTTCCGGCATCGGCTCTGTCGGCACGGCGAATCCACTGTCACCGCGGCGGACTTCGCCTCCCGGTACCGCTACGGCTCGTATCTCGCCGACATGCTTGGCATCGCCGTCCCCACCCTCGCCTTCTCCGGCGTCGCGGATCTCGACCATGTCCACTCCCGGCCGGTGCGCACCGCACCGGCCGGGAGTGACTCGACCGCATCCACGGCTCTGCGCAGCGCCGTCGCCCTCGCCGCCGCCGAGGTGCTCGGCAAGGAGGTCGTGCACGCCCGGGACCGGGCTGGGTTCGTCGTCGGACAGGTCGGGGCTTCTGCCCGTCCGGGGCGCCTGGCGGGACGGGATGGGCAGAGAGGATGGTCCGGGACCTGAAGCAGGCCCTGGCCGTCGCGGGGGAGGACCTGGCGCTGGAGATCGTGATGATGGCGGGGTGCGGGCTGCGCAACGGCGAGGCCCGGGCCGTGGACATCAACAACCTCGTGGCCGCCGGCGTCTGCCGGGTGCACGAGCAGATCCACTCCGACACCCGCCGGCCGGTGAAGCTCAAGCACCGCAAGGCGGGGGAGTTCCGCGAGGTCCCGCTGCCCCGCTCGGTCCGGGAGGCGATCGAACGGTACGAGGGCAAGCACGGCACCACCCGTGAGGGCGACGCTCACTTGAGTGGCGGGTCCGCACGGCGCCCGTTGTGCTGAACAGGATGAGCAGAGTGATCCTCGTCCGGTCGTGGAGGCGAGGAGCACGGCCGGCCCGGGTCCGCCCGCCGGCCGGGGGGCGGACCCGTCCGAGGTCACTCACCGCGCCGCGCACCGTGCGGGGTTGGGCGGGCTCAGTGGCGCTTGGCCGCCTTCTGGACGCGGCTGATCAGCTTGGCGTCGAAGTGGGAGAACCTCTCCTCGTCCGGGTCCACCTCCTCCAGGATGTACCGGGCGAGCATCGCGTGGCCCGTGGCGTACTCCTGGTAGAGCGTCCAGATGGCCTCCCGCGCCGCGATCTGGCAGTCCACTTCGATCTCGGGAGCGCCCGCCTCGACCTCCGTCCAGTGGGATTCCCCCGCCACGCAGGTCAGAAGGTCATTCAGCAGCCTTAGCCGCACAGGCTCGGCAAGATCCTCCTGCAAGGCGGCGGCGATCAGCGACGTCACCGGAACCGCCACCTCGAACAGCAGCGACTGGATGTTGATGTGCCCCTCGAGCGTCGCCTCCGCGATCTCGGCGGGGCTGCCGGCCTCCACCAGACGGGCGAACGTCTCCGGGACGTGGGCGCCTGTTTCACCGCAACCGCACCGCAGTGAAGCCCAGTCGACCCGCTCGGCCTGAATCAGCGAGGGCCTTGTGGTCATGCCTGTCCTCCAGGTGCGGTCTCAGAGGTGTCGTTCATGGCGTGGAGTATAGGAGTCGTGTGGATCACTTCTTGTTCCACGGGCCGTCCATGAACAGGGCTCCGGGCTCGACGTCCTCGGGAAAGAGGAACCCCTGGCACTTGTCGCAGATGGGCATCTCGTCCCAGGCTCCCAACTCGGGGTCCCAGATCAGGGCACGGGTCAGCACGACACGGTTTGCGTCTCCGCCCAAGGCGTTGATCACGTTGCCTTCCGCGCAGTACCCGCAGCCGGAGGAGGCGACAGCTATCTCGTGCGTCTCGGCGTTGTAGCCGGCCGTCCATGCCTTCTTCATCATGCCGCTGCTGACCGGGATGCCGTCACCGTTGGGGAACAGGGTGCGTTGTGCCATCCGGTTGCGAAGATTGCGCGCCCCGGCGAGGCCGTCCTCGATCCGTGTGCCCCTGGGCAGACTGGACTTGGTGACGGTCGCCGCCGAGGAAGCCTTGCGGCCGGGAGCCGTTTTCTGGACGGGCGCACGGGAGTCACGCGCCGACGGCTCGGTCCCTGACGCTCCGGCGTCGGGAGAACTCGGCTCGGCCGCCTCGGCATCCGTCGCGCGAGCCCGCTCCTGCGCGTTGGCCCGCTTCGCGGCGACGAGGTCGGCTGCGTCGTCGGCGGCCTCGCTTGAAGCACTTGCTTCAGCACCCGCCGCGGCGGCATCCGTCGCCCCCTGCTCCATGGCTCGTGCAGCGCCCACGCCGAGGCCCACCACGCGGACACCGAGAAGCATGCTGCCGCCTGCCTCCGCATCGGCGGCGCCGGTAATGGCTCCCGCGACACAGTCCAGGACACCTGAGCCGATGCACCACAAGGCAACCGGCAGCACCGCTACGCCGACGGCCGTGTAGATCAGCTGTCCGCCGTCATAGCTTTCGCACCGGTCGGTGCCGAAGTCCTCGGGCTGGCAGGGGGTTTCACCGAGCGTGGGCGTCGGGGTCTGCGTGGAGGTCGGGGTCGGCCCCATGGAAGGCGCTGGGGTGGTCGACGGAGCGGGTGAGCCGCTGGAACTCTTGGTGCCCCCGCCGCTGTGGTGCTTCTTCCCACCGCCGCAGTCGACGGCGCACTTGTTCATCGACGGGTCGTTGTACCAGTCGTCGAAGCCCGTGGGGTCGCTGCTGCTGGCGGGGTTGTCGGCGGCGTAGGTGTAGCCGCCCATCTGGTTGGGGTCACCCGCCTGGAAGACCGGGTCGGGGCTGAGGAAGCGGCCTGTGACGGGGTCGTAGTTACGGGCCCCCAGCAGATCGAGGCCGGTGACCGGGTCGGCGGGCTGTCCGAGGAAGCCCTTGTTCTCGTCCGCGGCGACCCACGAACTCGGCTTGGTGCCGCGGGGGTTGCCGTACGGGTCGTACGAGCGGCGGGTGACGGCGAGGGTGGACGCGTCGACGGCGGTCAGCGCGGTGCCCTGGCCGTTGGCGACCTGGTAGGTGACGCTTCCGGTGCTGGAGCGGGTGACGGTGGTGCCGTCGGGTCCGGTGATGTTGCGCAGGCCGGTCCAGGACTTGGCGGAGACGTTGAGGGTGATCTGCTCGGCGCCGCCGAAGAGGTAGAGGACGCGGGTCCTGTCGACGCCGTCGACCGCGGCGGTCTGTTCGAGCAGGCCGCCCTGGGCGTCGTAGAGGTACTTGCTGGTGTTGGTGTGGGTGCCGGAGGTCGTGGCGACGGTGGCGGTGCGGCCTTCGGCGTCGTAGGTGAAGGTCTGGTTCTGGCCGGCCGGGATGGCGCCGGTCGCGGCGTTGGTCCAGGTCTGGCCGCTGCCGCCGCAGGTGGCGAGGGTCAGCTGGGTGCCGGTGGTGGCGGAGGAGGCCGGGTCGGTCAGGCACATCGCGGTGTTGGCGCTGCTGACCAGGGTGCCGGTGGTGGTGACCTTCCACTTCTGGGTGGCGTCGGTCTTGCAGGTGTCGATCACCACGAGGGTGCCGCTGGTGGTGGCGTTGCCGGTGGTGTCCAGGCACATGCCCAGCACCTTGATCGTGCCGTCGGTGCCGACGGTCCACTTCTCGCTGGTGGCGCCGTTGCAGGTGTTGATCTGCACCTTGGTGCCCGCGGTGGTGGCGCCGCCCGCGTCGTCGACGCACCGCTTGACCCCGCCCGTGATGGTGAACGAGCTGGTCAGCGGGCCAGTGGTGGTCACCTTGCGGGTGATGGTGTCGCCGGCGTTCGCGTTGGCGTAGGCGGGGTCGGCGTAGGTGGAGGCGACGGTCGCCGTTCCGGACGGGTTCGTGAGGGTGGCCGTACCCGCCTGGTCGGGCAGGGGCGCGGGCGACGTGCCGTTCGCGCCGGGGTAACTGATGCTCTGCGTGGCGTCGTTGAGCGCGTTGCCGGTGGTGTCGTGGTTGACCGTGCCGGTGCGGTCGCCGAGCTGGTCGTAGGTGTAGGTCTGCCAGTACGGCGCCGGCCCTCCGACGGTGGTGGCGGTGATCGGGGACGTGGTGCCGGTCTGCACGCGCGTCGTGGTGCAGCCGCCGACCGCGCCGGGAGTCGCCGCACCCGGGTCGGTGATGCCGGCGGTGTCCGTCCAGGCGGCGGTCAGCCGCTGGAAGGAGTCGTAGGTGAAGCACTGGGTGTCGTGCTTGGTGTTGTCCTGCAGGTCGTCGACGGCGGTGAGTTCGCCGGCCTGGTTGTAGCGCAGGTTGGTGACGTCCAGGGCGGTCGTGGAGGTCTGCAGCATGCTGCTGCTCTGGGTGACGCGTCCGGTGGTGGCGTCGTACTGGGCGAAGGTCGCCAGTTCCTTGCCGGTGTGGCCGTAGTCGGCCTGGAGGACGCGTCCGAAGGCGTCGTGGACGGCGGTGTCGAGGTAGGCGGGGGTGTTGGCGGAGTTGATGAAGCCGCCGATGCCGTCGAGGTTGCCCTGCTGGGTGTAGCCGTAGTCGATGTCCTCGGCCGGCAGGTTGCCGTCCGCCTGGAAGTGCGTGGTGGACAGCAGGCCGACGGTGTCCGTGTAGCGGCTGGTGGTGGTGTAGGTGACGCTGCCCGAGGTGGGCGCGCTGGACTGTCCGGCCGCGGCGAAGCCGTCGGAGGACGGGATGGTCAGCGTGGTGCCCAGCGGCTGGTAGGCCGTGTTGTAGTCGGTGACGGCCTGCGTGTACGCCGATCCGTTGGCGCCGCCGACGTAGCGAGTGGCAGAGGTCTGGTACCCCTTGGCCAGCGTGTCGTACAGGTGCGAGACCAGCAGCTTGGACTGGTCCGGCGTGGCGGACCAGGGCGCGGCGTACTCGGCGGTGGGGCGGTTGTCCCAGTCGTAGGTGAAGGACGTCGCCTGGCCACGGGCGTCTGTGGTCTGCAGGAGGTTGCCGGCGACGTCGTACTTGTCGAACGTGGTTTTACCGGTGTTGGGGTCGGTCTGGGTCAGCTTCTGGCCGAGCAGGTTGTAGGTGTACGACCAGGTGTTGCCCGCGTTGTCCTTGACCGACTCGATCTGGCCCGCGGGGAAGTAGGTGTACTTGGTGGTGGCATCCGCAGCCGCCACGGCACCTGCGGTGCCCTGCTTCCACAGCGTGGTGGTGCCGTTGGAGGCGACGACAGCCGCGGTGGAGTCGTTGCGGACCTGGAAGGTGGCGCCGGTGGTGGCCGCCAGGCCGGTGGTCCACAGCTGGGCGACGGCCGTGCTGTAGACGACGAGGTTGCCGTCGGTGCCGAACTTGGCCCAGGCACCGGCGTGGCCGGATGTGCCGGAGGACCAGATCGTCGCGCCGGTCGCCAGGGCGGACAGCACGAGGTTGCCGTCCGACTGCATGGTCAGGCGCACGCTGTCGGAGGTGAGCGACGTCCCCGAGGGGATCACCGAGCCGCCGGTCAGGGTGACGGTGGAGCCGGTGTTCTTCACCACCGTGCTGGTGGTCTGGCCGATGGCATTGGTGAACGTGGCGGTGGAACGGCCTCCGGCGGGCGCCGTGGTGTCGACCTCGTCGGCACCGGGGTAGCCGGTGGAAGAGTGCCACTGCTCGGCGGCCTGGTGCCAGAGGGTCTCCTTCAGGGGCCGGCCCTCACCGTCGTAGGTGGTGGTGGTCTCCGAGGGGATCTGGTTCTCGTTCGCGGCGTACAGCGTGGTCGAGGGGAAGTTGTTCGGCTCCGAGTACGGCGCGTACGACGCCACCTGCCAGCCGTGGGAGTCGTAGAACGTGTCGGAGATGACCCGGCCCGAGTTGGAGTCACCCATGGCGGTGTCCTGGGTCTGGCGGGGCTGGAGCATGCCGTCGTAGATCGTGACGGAGGTGGCGTAGGTGCCGTCGTCGCGCAGGGTCTTGGAGGTGACCGAGGTCGGCGCGCCCGGCTGGGTGATGGTGCCGCCCGGTGCGGGGACGGCGCCGGGGTCGATCGAGTAGGCGAAGGTGCGGTCGGCGCTCCGACCGGCGGCCTTGTCCCGGCCGGGGAGCCACACCGCGGTGCGGCGGCCGAGCGCGTCGTACGTCATGTCGGTCTTGCGGTCGTTGGCGTCGACGTTCTCGGTGGCGAGGCCCCGCAGCGGGTCGAGGGAGGAAGTGACCTTCCAATTCTGGGAGTTGGTGGTGGTGATGGCGGTGGGGTCGGTGTTGCCGCCGGCCGATGTCCAGGGCGGGGTGAAGTCCGTGTGGGTGTTCTGCCCGGTGACGTCGACGGTGTCGGTGATCCGGCCGGCGCCGTCGTACTTCATCGCCGAGTTGGTCTGCCAGTTCTCCGTGGTGCCGGTGTAACCGGTGGCCGTGCGCACGGCGGTGACCCGGCCGACGGCCGTGCTGCCGGACTGCTCGAGCTGCCCGAACGTTCCCAGGTCGGTGAGGCTGCCGTCGCCGTCGTAGTAGAGCTTGCGGTCCGCGATGAGGGTGCCGGCGCTCGGCGCGGTGCCGCACGGGCCGCTGACCGTGGTGGCCTGGTCCGGGTAGGACAGGGCCATCGGGTTGTCGGCCGGCGGCGTCGCGTAGGTGGTGGTGGCGCACTTCTCCTGTGCGGGGTCGGCGCCGTCACCGTGGTCGTCGACGGTCGACAGGCGGCCCCGGCTGTCGTACGTGGTGTCGGACTTGGTGTGCCGCCAGGTCCCGTCGGCGAGGAGTTCGTACTTCAGCGTGCTGCTCGACTTGAGCCGGTGTGCGGTGAGGTCGGGCAGGGTGGACAGGGCCGGTTTCGTGTCGCCGGGGTTGTCCTCCTGGGTCCAGTCCGTCCACGGCGTCTGATTCGCGGAGGCCGTGGTGGTGAAGGAGAACGGACCGTCGATGCTGACGGCGTCGACGGTGCCGCCGGCCTGGGTGTAGGTGTCGTTCTGGAGCGCGGTGCCGGACAGCAGGTCGGAGTCGGTCACGCTCAGCACCGCGCTGCCGCCGACCTTGGCGTCGACGCTGACGGAGCGGCGGGTGCCGTCGGCCTTGTAGTCGCCGTCCATGCCCTGCAGATAGGTGGTGGTCTGCTGGGTGACCGGTTCGGGGGCCTGGCCGGTCTGCACGGTGACGGTGTGGAAGCCGCGGAACTGGTCCCAGGTGCGGTACTGGTCGTCCGTGGTGGCGGAGTCGTCGCGGTGCCAGGCCGGCCCGGTGTAGCTGTAGCGGGAGATCTGGGTCTCGGAGCCCGCCGGGTTGTTCTGGGCGTCCGGCTCGTACTGGCCCGCGATGGTCAGGTCGGACACGGCCACGCTGTTGACGGTGACCTTGTTGAACCAGTCCGCGATCGGCTTGGAGGCGCCGGGCACGGTCCAGTAGACGGGGTAGCAGGACTCGGTGTTGCTGTCCGCGTGGGAGATCGAGAGCGTCTTGCCCGCGCACGGTGCCGAGTTGTACTCGACCGCGATCGACTCGCCGGTCTCCGTCTGCACGCTCGAGATGCGCGGCCGGTACAGCGGCGGGGCCGACGGGGAGTCGTCGTCGACCCGGTTGTCGATCTCGGTGCCGGTGAACGACACCTGGTTCAGCGTGATGTCGCTGTTGCCGTTGTCGTAGGTGTCCTTGCCGGTGTGCTGGACGGACTGCAGCCACATCACGGCCTGCAGCATCCCGGCGTCCTTCGGGTCCACCGTGGTGCCGGTGACCGGGTCGACGGTGCCGCCCGCGTCCGAGTAGACCTGGCCCAGCTTGTAGGAGTCGACCGCGGTGAGCTGGTCGGTCGCCTTCACGTGGACCTTGGTGGTGATGGAGGCGAGCCGGGTGGTGGTCCAGAACGTGGGTCCCGACGTGACGCACACGTCGTCGGGGACGCTGGTGGCGCCGTCGGGAAGTTTGGTCTTGTCGGTGGAGTCGCAGTGCAGGTCCCACGGCACGTCCGGCCAGTGGGTGCTGGTGCCGTCCTTGAGGTTGTCGGCCGAACAGTCGGTGAACGTGCTGGTGGTCTGGCAGCGCTGGGCCAGGCCGAAGTCCACCTCCGCGGCGGGGGTGCGCCCGGCCCGCTCGTCGGCCAGCGTGTAGCCGTAGGAGATGAGCGTCAGGGCGCCGCCGCGGGTGTACGAGGTCAGCGTGCCGGTGTCGTCCTGGTCGGTGGACTCGGCCGCCTGGCCGCCGCCCAGGTCGTAGTAGTTCGATTCGGTCGTGTAGTCGTAGCGCTGCACGAATCCGGACGGGGTGACCACGAAGTCGAGGTTCCAGCGCCAGCCCTCGGGCTTGTCGCACCGGGACGCCTTGCCCTTGGCGTCGTCGTGGCAGGGGTCGCTCGATCGCGGGTGGAGGACCGGGACGCCCCAGGCGGAGTGTGTGGAGGCGTCATCGGGGTTCGCGGGCATGGCGGCGCTGCCGGGACCGTCCGGGGCGTGGTCGGCGCCGAAGTAGGCCGCGGTGCCGTCCGTGGTCAGGACCCGGTAGTAGACGCCGTCGTGCAGGCCGTTGTCCGCGCCGGACAACTCCTGCACGAGGGTGCCGTCGTCACCCTGCAGCCGCCACTGCTTGATCTCCCCGGGCACGGTGGAGTCCACCCCGTCGGGCACGAGTACGCCGGAGTGCGAGCCGAAGGACAGCATGGCGTTGTCGCCGTCCCAGCACTCGTCTCCCGAGCCCTTGAGGATTTTGTCGCCATTGGAGTCGAGAAAGGAGTCGCACTTGCGGTACGCCCGCTCGACCGAACCGACCTGATAGCTCCAGCCGTCGCCGACCCAGGACGACTGGGAGTTGCGGGCTGTCGTCTCGCCGTCGACGGACTGGGAGTCGTAACCGAGCCCGACGGTCGGCGCGTTGCTGCCGACGGCGGACGGTACGGAGATCGGGTACGAATACGTGAACGAGCCCGTCGCCGAAGCCTGCCAGGTTCCCGCCGCGGACAACTCCGTGGCCCCGTAGTCGCCTTGCGACCCGGAGGTGCCGGAGGTCACCGCGAGCGCCGTGGTACCGGCGGCAGCGGCCGCGGTCAGGGGTGCGGTGCGGGCCGACATCGCCGCCGGGCCGTTCGCCCCTTCGGACGGCTTCGGGGTGGCGATGCCCTGGCCGGACGGTGAGGGCTGCGAAGTCTGCGCACTTGCACTTGCACTCGCGCTCGGAGTCGCGGTGGCGTCACCGGTGCCCGTGCCCGCGCCGTCCGAGGACGGCGAGGGGCTGGCACTTGCGGAGGGCTCGGAACCGGCCCCGCCCTCAGCCGGGTTGGAGTCCGTCCCCTCGCCCGCACCGGATGCGGAGTTCATCGCGACGGTCGCCGTCAGCTGCTCCGCGGACGCCCGGTTGGTGAACTTCAGCGGCGTGGCCTTCTGGCACTCCGGCTTCTGCGGAGTGGTGAGGGCGCAGCCCGGCAGCTGCACCAGCCGCAGCCGGGAGCCGTAACCACCGCCGTACGCACGGGCGATGGCCGAGTAGTCGATGACGACCTTCACCCGGCCCTTCGCGGACGTGGCGCCGGAGGGGGTGATGCCGAGGAGCATGCCGTTGGCGCCGGTGCGCAGCGTCTGGGCGCGGGAGGCGGACTGCACGCGTACGGAGTCGACGCCGTGCCCGGCATCGGCGGGTGCCACCCACACGGGCAGCGACCCCGCCTTGACCGGCTTCCCCTGTGAGCCCAGGTCGACGACGGCGGTGCCGGCCGTGGGCCAGTGGGCCGCCTGGGACCGGTAAGTGCCCAGTGCCTTGTAGCCCTTGGGGTGCTTGTTCACCTTCGGCTGGAGGAGATGCGCTCCTACGGCCTTGGTGACGGGCAGCTTCTTGGGCCGCCACACCTTGCCGTCGAACGAGAAGCCGCCGTGGCGGCCGAAGCCGTCGCCGCCGTCATGGCCGGCCAGGAAGCCCGGCATGCCGAACCCGCCGGCGATCGCCACCGGCAACAGCAGTGCGAACAGCGCGAGCGGAACCGTCCACAGCCCCGGTCCGCCGAAGAATCTCCGGTGCCACGTGCCCGCGAACCAGCGCCGTCTGCCACTCACGCGTAATCCCCCCACAACACAGCCCTTTTGAGGGGCTGTCACACAGTCCGATCACTGGTCAGTGATCGACCGGAGGCTAGGTATGGTCATGATCGCGACTCAAGACCCTTTGCCGTTTCCATGAAGAAACCATGCATGCGCATGACAATGTCTGTGTAGTTTTCTATGCCGCAGTTGATCACTTTCCTGCTCTCTGTGGCACCCGGGCTTTCCCCCACCCGCTGCCCGCGAACCGAAGGAAGCCCACCAGGTGTTGAGACCACCGATCCGCACCGGCCGCAGACGCACGGCCGCGGCCGGCCGACTGGCCCTGTTCGCCGCCGTGTTGAGCCTGGTGGCGGCCGTTCCGGCGCTCCCGGCGGCCGCCGACGACTCCTCGCCCGCCCCCGCCGACCCGCTGCTCGCGGCCCGGACCGAGGCCGTCTCCACCGGGAAGACGGTCCCGGTGGACGCGCTGACCACGGAGGTGTCCACCACCGAGGCACTGCCCGACGGCACCTTCACCAACACGACCAGCGCACTGCCCACCCGGGTCTACAAGGACGGCAAGTGGACCCCGGTCGACTCCACCCTGACGTCCGACGGCCACGGCGGTTTCGCACCCGAGGCCACACCGAACGCCGTGACGCTCTCGGGCGGCGGCGACGGCCCGCTGGTCGAACTCACCCACGCCGACGGGCCCGGCATGGCCCTGACCCTGCCGTTCACGCTGCCCGCACCGACCGTCAGCGGCGACACCGCGGTGTACCCCTCGGTGCTGCCCGGCGTCGACCTGTCGGTGTCCGTCACCGACCAGGGCGGCTTCAGCGACGTCCTGGTCGTCCACGACGCGGCTGCGGCCGCCGACCCGCAGCTTCGCAAGCTCCAGCCCGCGGTCGACGTCCACGACCTCACACTGGCCACCACCGACGCCGACACCATGCAGGCGACCGCCGCCGACGGCGACCTGGCCTACACCAGCCCGCAGCCGCTGATGTGGGACTCCGCCACCACCTCCGCCGAGCTCGGCGGACCGGCCGCAGACGTGACGTCCTCGGTGGACGGCCCCGGCCCGGAGGCCACCACCGAGCCGGTAGCCATGACCGCCACGAGCAAGGCCGTGACGCTGACCCCCGACGCGGGCATGCTCAGCGACCCGGACACCGCCTACCCGGTGTACATCGACCCCTACACCAACCCGGTCACCTCCACCGCGAGCCACTACACCGAGATCTACTCCAGCTCCACCTGCGACAACTCCCCGCAGTACGACAAAGCGCAGACCAACGGCCAGGGCGCGGGCTACCAACGCTGGGGCGGCGCCTGCGGAGTCGGCGTCGAGCGCTCGTACTGGGCGATCAACACCAGCGGACTGCACTCCTCGTTCGTCGTGGACGACGCCTACGTGAAGATCTCCACCACCTTCGCGGCGAGCTACGACTGCAGCCAGAACCAGCCCCTCACGCTGCACACCACCAACGCCATCAGCGCGAGCACCGACTGGCTGTCGCGCCCCGGCGTCCACGACACCGCATTCCCGCCGGTGACCGACACCGTGCCCAGCGGCGCCAACTCCGGCAGCTCCTGCAGCAACAGCACCGCCACCTTCCACGTGAAGGCCCAGGCGCAGAAGATCGCCGACGAGGACGGCAACGGATACGACGCCGACGGCACCTTCGGCGACGGCGCCAACACCTGGACCATCGGCCTGTACGGCAACGAGTCGGAGTCGTCCGGCAACGACGACTACCTGCGCCTGTCGACCACGCTGACCCTCACCACCAAGTTCGACATCCCGCCGGGCATCCCGACCGACCTGCACTTCACCCCTGCCGCCGCCGACGCCTCCGCCCCCTGCACCACCAGCGGAGCCGGCTGGATCGGCGCCACCACCTACTCGGACGCCGGCAGCAACGTCACCCTGCACTCCACCGTCACCAGCCAGATGTCGGGCGAGAACGTCAGGGCGCACTACTACGTCTGGGACCGCACCGTCGACCCGGACGGCGACGGCAGCGGGGCCTCCGTCTCCAGTCCCGACAGCGGCTGGCTGGCGTCCGGTTCGGACGCGCCGATGAAGATCGGCGCCACCTTGAAGGACGGCCACCAGTACGGCTGGGACGTCTACGCCGAGGACGACTCGGCGCAGGCCCTGACGTCGGCCAGGTCCGACCACTGCTGGTTCACCACCGACTTCACGGCACCGCCCACCCCGGACATCTCCGGCAACGCCGCCTTCCCGCCCGTCGGAACGGCGCGCGAGGGCGACCCGGTCTACGCGGGCCCCGGCAAGACCACCGACTTCACCGTGGCCGGCACCGACGCCGCCGCCGGCGACGACACCTGCGTCCCCGGCCCCTGCAAGTCCAGCGGCATGAAGTCCTTCCTCTGGCAGCTCGACAGCCCGCCCACCGAGGCCGACGGCACCGCCGCCGCGGTCTCCGGCACCGACAGCGAGGGCCGCTCCACCGCCACCGTCCCCGTCCCGATCCAGGACTGGGGAGTGCACACCCTGTACGTCGCCGCGGTCGACAAGGCGGGCAACATCTCGACCAGCCCCGCCGGTTACACCTTCACGGTCCCCTGGAACCCCGCCACCCCCGTCAAGCCGGGCGACATCTCCGGCGACGGCGTGCCCGACCTGCTGGCCACCACCAAGACCGGCGACCTCGACCTGATCCCCGGCAACCAGGACCCGGGCCAGAACACCGCCCCCGTCCACAGCGACCCGGTCACCGGCACCCCGCCCGCCGTCACCGGCCCCGTCACGGTCTCCACCAAGGAGGACTCCCCCGACGGCACCGGCTGGAACAACTACCTCATCGCCCACCGCGGCAACCTGCACGGCGCGAGCGGCGACGACCTGTGGGCGTACAACAAGACCGGCCACAACCTCTACATCGTCAAGAACGACCTGGACCCGGTCGACGACGCCTCCGTCCCCCGCACCCCCTGGTCCACCCTCGGCGGCTTCGTCGACAAGCGCTTCGACCGCGTCGTCAAGGACGCCTGCGCGGCCTCCGACGTCGTCGCCGACGACACCCGCTGCCGCACCACCGACTACAACAGCACGAGCTGGAACGTCAGCCAGCTCATCGCCCCGGGCAACGTCTTCGGCAACACCGACGACCACCCCGCCGTCATCACCGTCGAGAACAAGGAACTGTGGATCTACCAGTCCGACGGCGGCTACCACCTCAAGAACCCGCTCCTGCTCGGTGACGGCGACTGGACCGGCCAGAGCCTGATCGCCGCGGGCACCTTCAAGGGCAAGCCCGTCCTGTGGTCCCGCGACAACACGACCGGCCAGCTGTACAGCTACCCGATCACCGTCGACCCGGCCACACTGGTCCCCGACCTGCTCCACCCGGGCACGCACACCAGCCTCGGGCTCACCCTGTCGCCGACCGCCTACCCGGTCGTCGCCTCACCCGGCGACGTCAACAGCCCGGTCCGCAGCACCTCCACCAACCCCGGCGCCCCGGACGGCATGCCGGACCTGTACGCCGTCGACGCCTACGGCCAGCTCCTCGAGTACAACTACCGCCAGAGCCTGGTCCTCACCTCCCCGCCGACCTATGACTTCGCCCCGGCCGTCTCACTGGGATCGGTCACCGACACCGCCACCCACTGGTGGAAGCTGGCCGAAGGCAGCGGCGTCACGACCGCGGACAGCAATGGAACCCTCACCGCCGGCCTGTCCGGCGGCTACTCCTGGACCAACGACACCACCCGCGGCAACGCCGTGACCCTCAACGGCACCACCGGCTACGCCAGTACGACCGGTCCGGCCGTGGACACCTCCAAGAGCTTCACCGTCTCCGCGTGGGTCAAGCTCACCTCACTGGGCACCGCCAACAGCACCTTCCTGTCCCAGAACGGCACCACCAACAACGGATTCCAGCTGT
Source organism: Streptomyces sp. NPDC104096 (assembly GCF_055584385.1). Lineage (NCBI taxonomy): Bacteria > Bacillati > Actinomycetota > Actinomycetes > Kitasatosporales > Streptomycetaceae > Streptomyces > Streptomyces sp. NPDC104096. The sequence continues at coordinate 114,955 of NZ_JBVJMD010000004.1, read as the reverse complement.
ACTACTCCTCCGGCGCCAAGTCCTGGGCCTTCGGCCGGCACAGCACCGACGGGAGTGGCGCCGTGTGGCGCGCGACCTACGGCGGCAAGCCGGTCGCGGGCCGGTGGACCCATCTCGTCGGCATGTACGACGCCACCGCCAAGGAGATCCGTCTCTACGTCGACGGCAAACTCGCCGCCACCAACGACTGGACCTACTCTCCGTGGAACGCCACCGGCCCGTTGCAGCTGGGCCGGAAGCTCTCCTCGGGGACCTACGGCGAATACACCAACGGCGCGATCAGCGACGTACGCATCTATCCCTACGCCCTTCCCCCGGCCGACGCCGCGTCCGCCGGTGACCTGCCCAAGGTCGCCCAGCTCGACTGACACCTGACGGTCACCCGTAGCGCCGCCCGCACCCGGACGTTTCCGGGTGCGGGCGGCGCCTACACGGATCCGCAATCCGGCTCCGGTTGCGGAATCCCGCTCCGCCCACACACCCACCTCTGCCCTGGGAACCCTCATGAGACGCAGCACCTTCCTGGCCGCGGCCACGGCGACCGCCCTGTCCGCCTCCCTGTTCACGGGGACCTCCCCGGCCCACGCGGACGGCACCGCCGGCGGTCCCGTCCTGTCCGACGCCGACGGCTGGTACGAGCCGGGCCTGCTCTTCGTCACGGCGCACTCCGACAGCCCGCTCACCCGGGTCACGGCCCACTTCTACCCGCTGGACGCACCGGACGGCGTCCCGGAGGCCGGATCGACCGAGGACTTCACCCAGTACGCGGGGCAGGACGCCCGCTCCGGCGTCTGGCGGGCGCCGGTGCACCTCGCCGAACTCGGCGACTACCGGGTGACCGTGGATCTGCAGGACGCCTCCGGCGCCACCGTCACCGGGGCCCTCTCGCCGCACACCCTGCACTACCGGACCGTCATCACCGTCACCGGCCTCACCACCACCCCGGACGTGCCGGACTACCTCCACCAGGACGTCTCCGTCAGCGGCACCGTGGTCGCCCGCGACCCCCGCGACCCCGACGCCCCGGCTCCCACCGACGGCGTCACCGTCGACGTCGACGCCGGGCACGTCCACACGAGCGCGACCACCGCCGCCGACGGCCGCTTCACCGCCGCCTTCGTCCCCACCGAGCCGTCCTTCCGGCTGTACACCGTGCCCGGGTCCTCCAGCCGCTACCCGGGCGCGATCCACCCGCCGGTGTCCCCGCAGAACCTGCACACCGCGCAGGCACCGGTCCGCCTTTCGGCAAGCACGCACACCCTGAACCTGGAGCAGGGTGCGACGGGGACCGTCACCGGCCACGCGGAGATCCAGACCGCGTCGGGCTGGCAGCCGCTGCCGCACACCGCGATCACCCTCCTGGACAGCGCGTACGCGGCCGGGCGGACGACCACCGACAGCCACGGCGACTACACCCTGCACGTCTCCTCGGACAACGCCGCCCCGAGCGCCGAACTCGTCGCGGGCAGCGGCGGCATGCCCTTCCAGCAGACCGCCACCGAACCCTTCAGCCTGCACGTCGCCTTCACCACCCACACCGCCGTGACCGCGTTCCTCCACGACGACGGGACCCTGACGGCCGACGGCTACCTCTACTACGAGGACACACGCGCCCACTGGCCCGCAAAGCCCACCGTCACCCTGCAGTACTCCAAGGACGGGAAGAGCGGCTGGAAGGACGCGGCCACCGTTCCGGTCCCGATCCGCCACAACAAGCCCCTGGTTGCGGAGACGTTCGCCCGCACCCTCACCAAGCCGGACACCGACGCCTACTGGCGGGCCCGCTTCAACGGCAATCCCGACCTGGGCACCAGCACTACTAAGCCCGTGCACCTCTACCGTTACGCCACCCGCATCACCGGCTTCCGCGCCTCCCCCGACCCGGTCCGCAAGGGCCGGTCGATCAGCTTCGCGGGCACCCTCCAGTACAAGAAGGGCACCACCTGGAAGCCGCTCTACGGGGGCGCCCCCACCCTCTACTTCAAGCCCCGCGGCTCCTCCACCTACCACTACGTCTGCGAACTGGCCAGCGACCACAACGGCCACCTCGAGGGCAGGGTGACCGCCAAACAGGACGGCACCTGGGCCGTCGCCCTCAGCCGCCAGACCGGAAACCACTACCTCACCAGCACCAGGGTCACCGACTACGTCGACGTCCGCTGATCCGCGTCACAACCGCCGCCTGCCTGGTCGGTCCGCGCGGCTTGTCGTCGTACGTCAACTGGTCCAGTCGAGCTGTTCGAGGCGGCGGCACTGCTCAGGCATACCCGCACCAGCCTCCAGGCCGTGCGTGCCGGCACGAATCGGCGGACATCGCGTCCGCTCGAGCGTTGTCCGGCACCGGCTTCGTCCCGGCCGAAGGCCCTTCGCGTTACACCCTGCCGGATGGCCGCGAGGTCGACTCCCGCCGGCTGCAGCACATGGCGCGGGGCCGGTCTCCCACTGCCGGGACTCCGGATTGCCGTACCGAGGCAGCGCGCAGTCTTCCGGTGACCGCCGGCGAACGGCCAGAGCTCTCGAGTGGCAGGCCGAGGCCGAAATCGCCTCCGGACGGTCCGAAGATCGCTGATCCGTGCTTCGGCTGATGCGGCGTCAGATGGGTCAGCATGCACCAGTCCTTGCGGTGGCTTCGTCGTCACCGAGGTGCATGCCCCGACCCACTGCGCCCTCACGGCGTGACCGGCGACGGGGCCCCGGGGGGACGCACGCAATCAGCGCGCCTACAGGCGTACGACCACCAGGCCGAGTCCGATCTCCTCGCGGCCCGGCGACGTTCGAGTCCCGTCAGCCGCCAAGCGAGCGGGGCGACGCCGGTCCCCGGAGGCAAGCCCCGTCGAACGGGCCACAGGGTTCGTTACGCCGGACATGCCGCTGTCCATGGCGCTCGGGGTCGACGTCGGCTCACAAACCGGGATCATCGAACTGGTCGAGGTCGAACTGGTCGAGAAGGAAGTCGACCGGTGCGGTGCCCGAGGCGGCGGATTCGCCGTCGTGAAGAAGCTGCTCCGTCCAGATGACCTTGCCGCGGGTCGTGTACCGCGTTCCCCATCGCTGCGCGAACTGCGCCACCAGAAAGAGCCCCCGCCCGCCCTCGTCCGTGGTCGCCGCCCGCCGCAGGCGCGGCGAGGTACCGCTGCCGTCCGAGACCTCGCAGATCAGACAGCGTCCGTGCAACAGCCGCACGCCGACCGGCGGCGAGCCGTACCGGATCGCGTTCGTGACCAGCTCGCTGACGATCAGCTCCGTGGCGAATCCGGTCTCCTCCAGCCCCCACTCCAGCAACGTCTCCCTGCAGCGCGCCCGCACCGAGGGAACCAACGCCGGATCGGGCGGCACGTCCCACTCGGCCACGCGCGAGGGCGGGAACATCCGGGTACGTGCCGTCAGCAGCGCGATGTCGTCGGAGGGGCGTGACGGCTTCAGCGCGTCGATCACCGCCTGACACACCTCCTCCGGAGTGCGTTTCCCGGACCCGCCCAAAGCCCGGCGCAGCCTCTCCAACCCGACGTCGAAGTCGTGGGCGCGGTTCTCCACCAGGCCGTCGGTGTACAGCACCAGTTGTGAACCCTCCGGCAGGGACACCTCGGCGCTCTCGAAGGGGTAGCCGCCCAGACCGAGGGGCGCCGAGACCGGCACACCGAGGCAGGTGACCGTTCCGTCCGGGCGCACCACCACCGGTTCCGGGTGTCCCGCACGGGCCATCGTGCAGGTCCCCGCCACCGGGTCGTAAACCGCGTACAGACAGGTCGCTCCGGTCACCGCCTCCCCTTCGTCGTCATCCACGGCATCACCCCTGTTCTTCTCGTTGTCCATGCGCACGACCAGGTCGTCCAGGTTCCCGAGCACCTCGTCCACGGGCAGGTCCAGGGTGGAGAAGTTGTGCACGGCGGTGCGCAGCCGACCCATCGTCGCCGCCGCGTGCAGCCCGTGACCGACGACGTCACCCATCACCAGGGCCACGCGCGCGCCCGGAAGCGGGATGACGTCGAACCAGTCCCCGCCCACCCCCGCCTCCGAGGGCAGATACCGCCAGGCCACCTCCAGCGCGTCCTGCTCCGGCTGTCCACGCGGCAGCAGACTGCGCTGCAGCGCCACCGCCATCGCGTGCTCCCGGGTGAACCTCCGGGCGTTGTCGATGGCTACCGCCGCCCGTACGGCCAGTTCCTCCGCGAAGGTGAGATCCTCCGGCTCGAACGCAAGGGAATCCGCCGTCCGGTAGAAGTTCGCCACGCCCAGCGGTACGTTCCGCGCCCGCAGCGGCACGGCCACCAGCGACCGCAGCCCGCTCTCCAGGGCCTTCCGGGCGCGCTCCGGGTCCTGTTCCCGCCAGCCGTGTGCCCGGCGCAGGTCCGTCTCCAGCATCCCCCGCCCCTCCTGCAGCGTCCGCATCTGCGGGGTGCGGGGCGAGAACACGATCACTTCGTCCAGCGGATACACCGGCATCATCCGCTGTTCGCCGCCGATCGCCGCCCGGCGCAGATGCCGCCAGCCCCCCGCCGTCGGCTCCCACCCCCGCAGCACCGCGTCGAGCAGATCCACCGTCACGAGGTCGGCGAACTGCGGCGCCGCCACGTCGGCCAGCTCCTGGGCCGTATGCCTTACATCCAGCGTCGTCCCGATCCTCACCCCGGCCTCGTACAGCAGCTTCAGCCGCTCCCGCGCGACCTCGGCCCGACCCGAGATCTCCGCCAGCTCCGTGGTGTCCCGGAGGGTCACCACGCTGCCTCCCCGGTCGCCCTGCGGGTACGTCGGCCGTTTGTTCACCGCCAGCAGTCGGTCCCCCGCGCGAAGCACCTCGTCGGTGACCTCCTCCCGCGACGACAGCAGGCTCATGACCGGCTCCGGCAGTCCCAGCTCCCGCACCGAGCGCCCCCGCACGTCAGCCGGCAGTCCGAGAAGCCGCGTCGCCTCGTCGTTCGCCAGCAGCAGCCGTCCGTCGGCGCCGGTGATCAGCACCCCTTCCCGCACCGCGTGCAGGACCGCGTCGTGGTGCTCGTACAACTGCGCCAGCTCCACCGGAGCCAGGCCGAAGGTCTGCCGCCGCAGCCGCCGGGACACCAGCGTCGTTCCCGTCATGGCCAGCGCCAGCGCGACCGCGCCGCCGGCCAAGATGATCGGCAGCTGCGGCAGCCACAGCCCCGCCACGTTCTTGACCGTGATTCCGGCGGAGACCAGGCCGACCACCTTGCCGCGCGAGTCGGTCACCGGGACCACCGCCTGCACGTCCGTCCCCCGGCCCGCGGGCAGAGGCGGCCCACCGGCCTGCTCGACGACGGTACGGCCCTTCAGCGCCGGTGCGATGGCGCCGACGAACTTCTTCCCGATCTCCCGCGGATAGGGGTACGTGTAACGAATCCCCTTCGTGCTCATGACGACGACGAAATCCATGCCTGTGCGCTTGCGCGCCGCCTCGGCCCGCGGCTGGAGCACCGCTGAGGGGTCCCGGCTCTGCAGTGCCGCGGCCACGTCAGGGGCACTCGCGAACGACTGGGCCGCGATGACCGACTCCCGTCGCCCCTGCTGCAGAGCGTCACTCGCCGCCTGGAGCACCATGCCCACCACCGCGGCCACCACCAGCAGGACCACGATGACGACCTGGAGGAGGAACACCTGACCGGCCGCACTGCGCAGGTCCATCCGGGAAGCGCGACCTTTGCGCGAGCGTCCGACGGGCGGATGATGTTCCGGGCTCAGAGGGCGTTCGGAGAATGCCTCCATACACCCTTGATAACACCGCTGTGGGCAAGCCGACGCCGATCGAATCCGTTGCGCGGCTGCCGCGTCGCAGCAGCAGAGGGCGTCGGTGCAGGAAGGAACGAGCCGAGCGGGAGCAGGGCGTCGAGAGCAGATGCCCGTCGGCGCGGCAGGCGTGGGTGTGCTGCTGACCGCCCGGGTTGCGGCGGTGATGTGCTGCGCGGCGAGCCGTGCGCCCTCGTCCCCGGCCGACCCCGTGGTGATCGCGTCCTTGAAGGCGCGGGCCGGCTCGCGGTCGGCGGCATCGTATGCGCGACTCGGCAGGGGCCAGGAGCCTGTCGCCGCGCAGGGCGCGCCGCATCGCTGGCGCGGTCGCCTCCTCACCGGGAGCAGACGCAGCCGTGACACGGTTCCAGCCACCTATGCGGAGCGCTCTGGAGTCCCGGGGCGCCTACAGCGGACGACGACGGCCGCGATGTCGTCATCGAGCCTTCCGCCGCTGTAATGGAGTAGGTCTCGGTGAAGCCGGTACAGCAGCTCACGGGGCGTCGCCGGGCCGAGCTGCCGCATCCACTCCGGTAGCGGGAAGAACGTGCCGGCCCGGTCCCGGGTCTCCGTCACGCCGTCGGTGTAGAGCAGCATCTGGTCGCCGGAGGCGAAGGCGACGGTGTCGACGTTGTAGTCGTCCCCGAGGAGCGTCGCGAGGTTGAGGGGCGGTGAGGGGGCGGTGGGCTCGAGGACGCGGATCTCGCCGTTGTGCATCACCAGTGGCGGAGGATGTCCACAATTGAGGATTTTGACATGTCCGCCGCCGCTGGGGATCTCGGCGATCAGAGCAGTGGCGAAGTGCTCAGGCTGATCCGGGTCGAGGACCGCGACGCTGTGGCGCCCCATGCTCGTCTCCAGCCGATGGATGACGCCCCTCAGGTCGGGCTGGTCGTACGCGTTCTCCCTGAAGCAGTTGATCACCGCCGAGGCAGCTCCCACGGCCGGCAGCCCTTTGCCGCGCACGTCACCGATGAGCAGCCGAACCCCGTACGGCGTGTCGGCCACCTCGTAGAAGTCGCCTCCGATCCGGGCCTGCTCCTGAGCCGCCAGATACAGCGACTCGACATCGAGGCCTTGGACACGGTGCGGCAGTGGGCGCAGCAACACCTGCTGCGCTGCGTCGGCGACGAGCCGGACCTGGAAGAGCGCTTCCTCTCGCTGGAGTCGAAGATGACTCGTATATGCGGCCGTCAAAGTGACCGCGACGATCGCAGCCGCCGTGTAGGGCGTTCCGAGATCGGAGTACACGAAGCTGAGCCCGATCATGGCCAGCAGGCAGAACGCCCCCAGCGCGATCGTCGGGAGCACGGGCCACATCGCAGCAGCCAGGGCGGGTGCGGCAGGCAGGAGACGGCTGAAGGCGATCTCCCTGGGAGTGGCGAAGGCCAAGCCAGTGATGAGGACGGTGAGAATCACGGGGGACAGCAGGACGATCTCGCGTGGGGCATCGGATGACGGGCGGTGGTGCCGGGGTCGTCGCGTCCTGATCACAAAAATCATCTTAACGGGGCATAACGGGCTTCGTTCCGTGAGAGCATCGGCGCCCATGCGCGCCGATCGGCCGCTGGACCGCGCCGTGCAGCCCCCTCGGAACGCCCCCGGCTGTGAGCGGCCCTCCCGCCTTTTGCGGTGGGCAGCCCAGGGATCGGAACCCGTCGTCGAGGACCGACAAGGTGGAGCTCGCGCCTCCCCGGGCCGAGCCTCACTTTTTTCGAGGGCGCACGTGGTCTGGGACCACGGCCGTCTTGGGCACGAACCGCAGTTCATGGCCTTCACGTCCGGGAGGGGCCGCACAGTTGGCGACAGCGGCGTGATAGCGAGTGCTGCGGCGGAGCCCCGTCGAGAACCATCCCGACGGGGCGGTTCGTCGTGGCCGCCGGCGGCCTGTCGGCCTAGGGTCTGTGTGATGTTGTGATCAGTTGGTGGGTTCTTCCCTCTTCGGGTGGTGGGACCCGGTAGGACATTGGCTGTGTCTCGCAGGCAACTCATCGACGATCAGTGGGAGTTCATCGAGCCGTACCTGCCGATCGGTGAGTACGGCCCTGTCCCGAGCGGCTGCGAGAGCAGTTCGAGGGAGTGATCTGGCGGTTCCGGTCCAGTGGGCAGTGGCGCGAGATGCCGGCCGAGTTCGGGCCCTGGGCCACCGTCTACGGGCGTTTTCGGGTCTGGCGCAACGCCGGTGTCTTCTCCGCCCTGCCGGAAGGTCTGATCGCTGCGGCAGCCCGCGTGGACCGGACGGATCTGTCGCTGGTCAGCGTGGATTCCACGACCGTGCGGGCCCACCACGACGCTGCGGGGACGCGGGTGAGCGATGACCTCATGAGGGTGCTGGAGGAGGCCGTGCGGGAGCAGGAGCGGGCCCGGCAAAAGGGGGCGGTGCGCAGGAGCAGAACGGACAGGGCGAACGGCGGCGCGTCCGGCGCCGGCTCCGCCTGAAGCAGGCTTTGCCCGGCAGGTCCAGGGGCAGCCTGACCAGCAAAATCCATCTCGCCTCGGACCGCAGATGCCGTCCGCTCGTGCTCGTCCTGACCGCGGGGCAGGCGGCCGGCAGTCCGCAGTTCGTCCCCGTCCTGCAAAGGGTGCGGGTCCGGCTGCCTGTCGGCCGTCCCCTCACCAGGCCCGGTGCGGTCGCTGGGGACAAGGCCTATTCGTCCCGCGGAAACCGCGCCTACCTGCGCAGACGCAACGTCGAAGCGGTCATTTTTGAGAAGAGGGACCAGGCCGCCAACCGGAAGAAGAAGGGCGCCGGAGGCGGCCGGCCCGTCAGCCGCGACGCCGATCTCTACAAGGAACGCAACGCCGTCGAGCGCCTGATCGGCAAACTGAAGGCCTGGCGAGGCATCGCTACCCGATACGACAAGTCGCCCGAGAGCTGCCTCGCCGGCCTCCACCTCCGCGCCGCGATGGTCTGGATCAACGACCTCCTCAAGGCCACCAGCTGATCACAACATCACACAGGCCCTAGGGGGGTACGGGGCGTCGCGCGTGCAGGACGGTGACTGGGACGTCCGGGACTCCGGTGCGGGCGAACGCCGGCGGCTCTTCATGTCGTCGCTGAGCGTGGTCTGTCCCGCGGTGAGCGGTCGGTCCCTCATGGTGACGTCGTGCAGGTAGGCGTGTTCGGCGCTGTGGGCGTTCGCCATGCAGATAGCCGGGACCCGGGATCTGAACAGGGGCGGAGGAGTGCCGGCGGGCAATCCTTGCAGTGGCGTCCAGGAGGCCGGAATGCGGCCGCGAGAAGGTGGCCATCGCCTCCCGCGCCGCAAGGGTGAGGCCGGGCGGGGGATGTCAACAACGGCGTGGCGGACGACGTCCACCTCCGTGCCCGGTCGGATCTGCTTCGCATGGACCGGCCCGGAAAGCGCGCAGCAGGTTCCTGACACGCGAGCTCGTGCGACTGGCGCGACGTCAGAAAGGTCAGCAACAGGTCAATGTGAGTCCTCGAACACCCGGCGACGGCTGACCGTACATGCGAAACGATGTAGCCTCCGAACAACGCCCTTGACCTGCAAAAGCAGGCAGGGAGCAGACAGACCGGGAGATTTTCCGTGCTTCGTACCATGTTCAAGTCCAAGATCCACCGTGCCACCGTCACCCAGGCCGACCTGCACTACGTGGGATCCGTGACCATCGACGCCGATCTCCTGGACGCGGCCGATCTGCTGCCCGGCGAGCTGGTCCACATCGTCGACATCACCAACGGCGCCCGCCTGGAGACGTACGTCATCGAGGGGGAGCGTGGGTCCGGGGTGATCGGGATCAACGGGGCCGCGGCCCATCTGGTGCACCCCGGTGACCTGGTGATCGTCATCAGTTACGCTCAGGTCACCGACGCCGAGGCCCGTACCCTGCGCCCGCGGGTCGTGCACGTGGACGCGGACAACCGGATCGTGGCGCTGGGCGCCGACCCGTCGCAGCCGGTGCCGGGCTCGGACCAGGAGCGCAGCCCGCAGGCCGTCGGCGCCTGACCGTGGCGACGCCGGAGAATCCGACCGTACTTCGAGGGGGAGCCCATGAGTGAGATCGAGATCCGTGACGACCGGACGGGCGGACGCCTGGAGGCGCTGACTGCCGACGGCGAGGTGGCCGGCCGTATCGAGTACTTCGTGCTGGAGGCCCCCGCGCGGGCCCTGGTGCCCGTGCACACGATCGTCGAACCGGCCCACGAGGGCAAGGGCATCGCGGGCTCGCTGGCGCGCGAGCTGTACGCCGTCGCCGCCCGCGAGGGCGTCCCGGTGGCCCCGCTGTGCCCGTACGTCGTCAAGTGGGCCGAACGCCACCCCGACGAGGCCCCGGCGGCCGACCCGGCGCTGCTGCGCGCGGCGAAGGACTGGCTGATCGCGCACCCCGGAAGGTTCTGAACCGCCCGTGCTCGCGCTCCTGCACACCTCGCCCGTCCATGTCCCGGTCTTCGACGCCCTGCGTGACGAGGCGGATCCGGGCCTGGAACTACGGCACTTCGTGGACGAGGGGCTGCTGGCGCGGGCTCGCGACAGGGGCCCCGAAGCCGTCGTGGCGGAGGTGCGCGCCGTCGTCGACCGTGCCGTGTCCGGTGGCGCGCGGGCGGTGCTGTGCACCTGCTCGACCATCGGCGCCGTCGCGGAGGCGTACGGCGCCGAGGCCGGCGTCCCGGTCCTGCGGATCGACCGTCCGATGGCGGCGGCCGCGGTGGCGGCCGGGTCGCGGGTCGTCGTCCTCGCGGCCCTGGAGAGCACCCTGGGCCCGACGGCGGCCCTGATCGAGGAGGAGGCCCGCGGCGCCGCCCGGCCCGTCACGGTCCGCACCGTGCTGGTCGACGGCGCCTGGGCGTGTTTCGAGGCGGGCGACGGCGAGGGGTACGTCCGGCTGGTGGCGAGGGCGGCCGACGCCGTCACCGACGCCGACGCGATCGTCCTGGCCCAGGCGTCCATGGCCCCGGCCCGGGAACTCGCCGCCACGTCGGTCCCGGTGCTCGCCAGCCCGCGGCCGGGCCTGACGGCCGCGGCCCAGGCCGCGCGGGCCGGGTGACCCCGGGGCGTCTCGTTCACGGGAGGCCGGCCGGGCCCCGACGTCCTCGGGTGAGTGGCGGCGCGGCCACCGGGTACGCGGGGAGTGGTCCAGAGCCGAGGTTCACCGACTCGCCGGAGGACGCCATGCAGCAGCCAGCACCGTACCCCGATCCGGTCCCGCCCGGGCCGACGCCGGGCCCGGACCCGCAGCGTCCGGATCCGTCTCCGGAGCCCGGACCCACGCCGGAGCCGACGTTCCCGGACCCCGCGCAGCCGCCCGAGCCGTTCCCGGACCCCCTGCGGCCTCCGTCCCCGGTCCCCGCTCCGCCCCCGGCCCCGACTCCGCCGGGGCCACCGGCCCCCGAGCCGACACCGCCGGCGCCGGGCCCTCCGGAGCCCTCGCCCTCACCGGTCCCGCCGGGCCCTGAGCCGGTTCCCAACCCCGAACCGGGACCCCCGCTCACCTGACGGACACCTGGAGACGTCCAAGGCGTCCGCGACTGCCCGATATCGGGCAGGATCATGGCTTTCGTGTGCCCCGGGGCCCTAGGGTCGTCGCGTGATCGACTTCTCCGCCCTCTGGGGCTTCGCCGTGATCGTCGGCCTGCTCACCCTCACGCCTGGCCTGGACACCGCGCTCGTGCTGCGGACCGCCGCGCTGGGCCACCGGCGCCGCGCCTGGGGCGTGGTCCTCGGGATCCAGTCCGGGGTGCTGGCCTGGGGGATCCTCACCTCGCTGGGCGTCACCGCCCTGCTGACCGCCTCCCAGCTCGCCTACACGATCGTCCGCTGGGCTGGCGCCGCCTACCTCGTCTGGATGGGCGCACGCATGGTCTGGGCCACCCGGCGCCGGGCGGGCGAACCGGCCGGGGAACCGACCGGAGAGCCGCAGGAGGCCGACGGGACCCCGGACACGCCGGCCGGCGGCTGGCGGCAGGGCGCGCTGACCAATCTGCTCAACCCCAAGGTCGGCGCGTTCTACGTGGCCGTGCTCCCGCAGTTCGTTCCGGCGGGCAGCTCGCACCTCGCGATGGGCGTCCTGCTCACCGGAACCCATGTCCTGCTGGGAACGCTCTGGTCGACCGTCCTCGTCGGCTGCGCCCACCTGCTGCGCGACCGGCTGCGCCGCCACTCCACCCGGCGCCTGCTCGACCGGGTGACCGGCACGGTCGTCGGCGCGTTCGGCATCCGGCTCGCGTTCGGCGACTGACCCCGGCCCCGGGTGCGTCCGAGGCCGCATGTGCCGAGGTCGCTTATGCCTGATGTGCGCGCCGACGCCGGACACGCCGACGCCGGACACGCCGACGCCGGACACGCCGACGCCGGACACGCCGACGGCGGGCGACCTGCGTGGTCGCCCGCCGTGCTGCCCGCCGGTGCGGCGGGCGGCGGCCGTACGGTCCGCCGCGTGTGCCGTTACGCCGTTACGTGGTTACGCCTCGACCTCGGACCGGTCGCCGCCCCACATCGTGTGGAACGAGCCCTCCCGGTCCACCCGCCGGTAGGTGTGCGCACCGAAGAAGTCGCGCTGCCCCTGGGTGAGGGCGGCCGGCAGCCGTTCGGCGCGCAGGGCGTCGTAGTAGGCGAGCGCCGCGGCGAAGCCGGGGGTGGGGACGCCCTCGCGGGTCGCGGCGATCAGCACCTCGCGCCAGTCGTCCTGCGCGGCCGCGATCTCCTGCGCGAACGTCTCGTCGGACAGCAGGCTCGGCAGGTCGGGCCGGGCGTCGTAGGCGGCCCGGATGCGGTCCAGGAAGGCCGCGCGGATGATGCAGCCGCCGCGCCAGATCGAGGAGACCGCGCCGAGGTCGATGTCCCAGTCGTACTCCTCGCTGCCCGCCGCGATCTCGTGGAAGCCCTGCGTGTACGACACGATCTTCGACGCGTACAGCGCCTGCTCCACCCGGTCCGCGAAGGCCGCCGCCTCGGACTCCGACAGCGCCGAGGCCTTCGGCCCGGCCAGACCCCGCGAGGCCTCGCGCAGCGCGCTGTGCCCGGACAGGGAGCGCGCGAAGACGGCCTCCGCGATACCGGACACCGGAACACCCAGGTCCAGGGCGATCTGGACGGTCCAGCGGCCGGTGCCCTTCTGCTCCGCCTGGTCCTGGACGACGTCCACGAACGGCTTGCCCGTCGCCGCGTCCACGTGCGACAGGACCTCGGCGGTGATCTCGATCAGGTACGAGTCGAGCCGGCCCGTGTTCCAGGTGCGGAAGATCTCCGCGATCTGCGCGGGGGAGTACCCGGCGACGTCGCGCAGCAGCTGGTACGCCTCGCCGATCAGCTGCATGTCGGCGTACTCGATGCCGTTGTGGACCATCTTCACGAAGTGCCCGGCGCCGTCGGGACCCACGTGCGTCACACAGGGGGCGCCGTCGGCCGCCTTCGCGGAGATCTTCTCCAGCATGGGGCCGAGGGATTCGTACGACTCCTTCGAGCCGCCCGGCATGATGCTCGGGCCGTTCAGCGCGCCCTCCTCGCCGCCGGAGACGCCCGTGCCGACGAAGTGGATGCCCTGTTCGCGCAGGGCGCGCTCGCGGCGCCGGGTGTCCGCGAAGTGCGCGTTGCCGCCGTCGATGATCATGTCGCCGGGCTCCAGCAGCGGGGCGAACTCCTCGATCACCGCGTCCGTCGGCTCACCGGCCTTCACCATGATGACCAGCCGACGCGGCCGCTCCAGCGCCGCCACGAAGTCCTTCGCGGTCTCGGCCGCGACGAACTCACCCTCGTGCCCGAACTCCTCGACCAGCGCGTGGGTGCGTGCCGAGGTCCGGTTGTGGACCGCGACCGCGTACCCGTTGCGTGCGAAGTTGCGGGCGAGGTTGCGGCCCATGACCGCGAGACCCGTGACGCCGATCTGGGCTGTAGTGCTCATACGGTTGGCTCCTAAGCATCCTGATATCGGTCGTGCCGGTCGTGTCCGTCAGTATTGCCGCTGTTGCGCTCAGTATCGCCGCATCGACCATCCTGACGTTACGGTTCGCCGACCGCACGTCCGGGCTGTTCCATGTCGCGTACGCAGATACGCGCCGGAACCCCCTCCTGCCTCAGCCGTTCGGGAAGTCGGTCGGATTCCTCGCCACTTGTGCGCCAGGGCGGCTGATTGCCGCCTTGTCATGACCTGTTCGGGGCGCTTACTTTTGCCCCTCCTGACGCGCGTCGAGGGGGCTCTCCATGGCCGTACGCGGCCGGCACCGCCGGTACCAGCCGAACAGGATCAACCGCGCCTCGCTCACGGTCACGGCGGGCGGCGCCGGTATCGCGATCCCGCTCATCGGCGCGGGCGGCGCCCAGGCCGCCGACGTGGACACCTGGAGCAAGGTCGCCGCCTGCGAGTCCAGCGGCAACTGGGGCATCAACACCGGCAACGGCTACTACGGCGGACTCCAGTTCACCCGGTCCACCTGGGAGGCGTACGGCGGTACGGCGTACGCGCGACGAGCCGATCTGGCCACCCGGGACCAGCAGATCGCGGTCGCGGAGCGGGTGCTGAAGGGGCAGGGCCCCGGTGCCTGGCCGGTGTGCTCCGTCCGGGCGGGGCTGGCCCGGGGCGGGGACACGCCCGACGTCCACCCGGCCGGCACCACCTCCGGCCGGACCGCCGCCCGCTCCGCGCAGGGCGCCAAGAGCTCCGCGGGCTCCGCGTCGGCCGCCGCCCCGGATTCCGCGCACACCTCCGCGCGTGCCTCCGCACCGGATGTGCAGCCGCAGACCACGCCCCAGTCACGGGCCGGTACGGCCGAGATGTACACGGTGGTGCGCGGGGACACGCTCTCCGGGATCGCCGAGGAACAGCAGGTGAGGGGTGGCTGGCAGCGGCTGTACGGCGCCAACCGCGCCACCGTCGGCGCGGACCCCGACCTGATCCTGCCGGGCCAGCGACTGAGCCTGCGCACCGGCGCCAAGGCCGACGCCGGCGCCGACGCCAAGGCGAGAACCAAGGCCGTCGGCAAGTCGGCCGCCCCGGCGCACGCCCCCGCGCGCAAGGCCCCGCACAAGTCCGCGTCGGACGGCGCCAAGGCGACCACGTCCGGCGCCCACGGCCTGGTCGCCCCGGTCCACGCGGCACTGGGCACGGCGTACCACGCCGAGGGCTCGCACTGGTCGAAGGGCTACCACACCGGAGTGGACTTCCCCGTGCCCACCGGCACGGCGGTCAAGGCGGTCGCGCCGGGGCGGGTGGTCGACGCCGGGTGGGGCGGCTCCTTCGGCTACCAGGTGGTGATCCGGCACGCCGACGGCCGCTACACCCAGTACGCGCACCTGTCGGCGATCTCGGTGAAGGCCGGGCAGTCGGTGGGCGGCGGTCAGCGCATCGGACGGTCGGGCGCCACGGGGAACACCACGGGCCCGCATCTGCACTTCGAGGTGCGGACGGGGCCCGGGTTCGGTACGGACGTCGACCCGCTGGCGTATCTGCGGGCCGGCGGCGTCAGGATCTGACCGCGGAGTCAGGATCTGACGCGGGTGTGATGCCGGTCCACCACCGGCATCACCACGAACGGGCCGCCGTAGAAGGAGCTGTAGTAGCGCGGCTCCTCGTCCTGCGGCTCGGTCCAGGAACCGGGGCGCGGAAGGCCGCGCGGCTCGTCGTCGTTCGGGTCCCCGCTGCCGGTGTCCCGGGCCGGGGCGAGTTCCCCGGTGAGGCCCGCGGTGATGTCCTGGGCGAGGTCCGAGGCACCGATCGGTGCGCCGGACGGTTCGTCCCGGGGCGGGACGGGGCCGGGCGTCCGGGAGAGCACCGGGGCGGCGTCCTCCGGCACGGCGGCGAAGGCCGGTCCGGCGACCGCTTGCCCGGGGACTTCCTGCCCGGCGACCGTCTGTCCGGCGGCTGCCTGTCCGTGGACTCCCTGTCCGTGGACCGCCTGTCCGGGGATCGGGAGCCGCGGGGTCTCGCGGAGTTCCGCCGGTGCTGACGTCTCTGACGTCTCCGGCGCGTGTGCGAGACGCTCGGTGGTCAGCAGGATCAGGCCGCCCGCCGCCACCACGGCGCAGCTCAGCGCGAGCACGGTGCCGGTGGTGCCATGACGGAAGGTTTCGCCGAACATCGTGATGCCCACCGCGGCCGCGACCACCGGGTTGACGACCGTCAGCGTCGCCAGCGGGGCCGCGAGTCCCGCGCCCCGGTAGGAGGCCTGCGACAGCATCATGCCGGCCGTCGCCAGGACCGCGATGACGGCCAGCGACGGCAGGTCACCCGTCACCACGCCCCCCGACCAGTCGACCGCCACCGTCTTGGTGAACACCGAGGACATGCCGAACGCGATGCCGGACGCGGTGGCGAGCAGCACGCTGCGTACCGCCGGGTGCCGGTGCGCCGCCCGCGCGGCCGTCATCAGCGCCACCACCGCGCCGCCGGTGACCACGGCGGCGCCGATCCGCTGGGCCGTGCCGAGCGACTGCGCGTCGGCCGCGCCGACCAGTGCGAGCAGGCCGGCCAGTCCCACCGTCGCCATGATCGCGCCGCGCCAGGCCGTGGCACCGGCCCGGCGGCCGACGAACAGGGCCGCCATCGGCAGCGCGAACACGATCGTCAGCGCGCCCAGCGGCTGCACCAGGCTCAGCGGGCCGCAGGCGAGCGCCACCACGTGCAGGACACCGCCGAGGCCGTTCAGCGCCACGGCCGCCCACCAGCTCGCCCGGCGCAGCGGCGCGAACTGCTCGTCGGGGGAGGAGACCGCGACCTGCTCCTGCACGATCGCACCGCCCGCGTACGCCACCGCGGAGACCAGCGACAGCAGCACGGACAACGCGAGGGCACTCATGAGGGGCTCCTCTGCGTGAGGCGGGCGCGCGGTGCGCGGCGCGGCGAACGGTCTGCGTCCATAACCAACACCCTGCCCGGTCGATCCCTTCCCGTCGTCGTCCCTGAGCAGGCAATGGGTCCTACTGCCGATGGAGTACGGAAGGAGGACGCTCCTCCCCAGGATGGGTGACACGGAGGGGAACCGGCTGATCACGGCTCCTACCGGACTTGGTACTACTGCTGATCGTGGACCACTTCGACCCCGACCTCGACCCCGACCTCGACCCCGAGCTCGACCCCGAGCTCGCCGCGCTCCGCCCGCTCGGCGGCTTCTTCGTCCTGCGCACCCTCCCGTCCCCGTCCGGAGCGACCACCGGAACGTCCGCCGGAGCGACCACCGGAACGTCCGCCGGAGCGACCACCGGAACGTCCGCCGGAGCGACCACCGGAACGTCCGCCGGAGCGCCCACCGGAACGTCCGCCGGAAGCTCCGCCGAGCCGCCGCCCGCCCTGCGCGACCTCTACGACAGCCCGGCACCGGACGGACACCGCGACCCGCTGGCCTTCCGCGTCCGGAAGGTCACCCGCAGTCTGCGGACCGCCGAGGCGCGCGTCGGGGCGTCCGTGGCGCACCAGGCGCTCGCGGCCCGGCTGTGGTCCGCGGCGCTCGGGTGCGCCGCGCTGTACGGGCGGATCCCCGACCTCGACCCGCGCCTGCTGCGCTGGGACGCCGATGCCGGCGCCCCCGACGACCTGTGGCTGTCCGAGGTGCGCCCGCTGCCGGCGGACCCGGTGACCGTCGCCGACGCCGTGCTGGAGGGCCACCTCCGGCCGCTGACGGCGCTCGTGCGCGCCCGCTACCGGGTCGCCGAGGGGCTGCTCCGGGGCAACGCCGGTTCCGCGCTCGTCGGGGCGGCCCGGGAGCTGGACCGCTGGGCGCGGGCGAACGGCCGTACGGACGTCGCGGCGACCGCGCGCTCCCTGACCGCCGCACTCCTGCGCCACCCCCTGCTCAGGGATACCGGCACCCTCACCGGCACCGCCTTCCGGCGCCGTAGCTGCTGCCTGTACTACCGGGTGCCGGGCGGAGGCGTCTGCGGCGACTGCTGCTTCGCACGGCCCCCGCGGTCTTCCGCGCGGGACGCATCTGGGTGACCATGAGAGAAGAACCAGCCACTGAGACAGGGGGATCCGGGTGCGAGTGGGATTGCTGACCCGGGAGTACCCCCCGGACGTGTACGGCGGCGCGGGCGTCCATGTCGAGTTTCTCGCCAGGGAGTTGCGCCCCCTCGTGGACCTCGACGTCCACTGCTGGGGCGAGGGCCGCACGGACGGCGTCACCCGGCACCGCTCCTGGTCCGCGCTCGACGGCGCCAACGACGCCCTGCGCGCCTTCTCCACGGACCTGTCGATCGCCGCGGCCGTCGAGGGGCGCGAACTCGTCCACTCGCACACCTGGTACGCCAATCTCGCCGGCCACTTCGCCAAACTGCTGTACGGCATCCCGCACGTGCTGACGGCCCACTCGCTGGAGCCGCTGCGCCCCTGGAAGGCCGAACAGCTCGGCGGCGGGTACGAGTTGTCGAGCTGGGCCGAACGCACCGCCGTGGAGGGGGCCGACGCGGTGGTCGCGGTGTCCGGCGCCATGCGCGAGGACGTCCTCGCCTGCTATCCGGCGCTGGACCCGAAGCGGGTGCACGTGGTGCACAACGGCATCGACACCGCCCTCTACCGGCCCGATCACGGAACCGACGCGCTGGTCCGCGCCGGGATCGACCCGAGCCGTCCGTACGTGCTGTTCGTCGGCCGGATCACCCGCCAGAAGGGCGTGCCCCATCTGCTGCGCGCGGTGCGGGACATCGACCCGGCGGCGCAGGTGGTGCTGTGCGCGGGCGCGCCCGACACCCCGGAGATCGACCGGGAGTTCCGCGACCTCTTCGAGGAGCTGGGCCGGGCCCGCGACGGCGTGCACTGGATCCCGCGGATGCTGCCGCGTCCCGAGGTCATCCAACTCCTCACCCACGCCTCCGTGTTCGTCTGCCCGTCGGTGTACGAGCCGCTCGGCATCGTCAATCTGGAGGCGATGGCCTGCGGTACGCCCGTGGTGGCCTCGCGGGTCGGCGGCATCCCGGAGGTGGTGGCGGACGGGACGACGGGCGTACTCGTGCCCGTGGACCCCGCCGACGAGGTCTTCGAGGCGGGCCTGGCCCGGGCGCTGGACTCCGTCCTCGGCGACCCGGCGACGGCCCGGCGGATGGGCGAGGCCGGACGGGAGCGCGCGGTGGGCGAGTTCGGCTGGGACGCGGTGGCCCGGCGCACGGTCCGGCTGTACGAGGAGATCCTCAAGGAGGCCTGAGCACACCGCCGGAGAACACGGCGACGGCCCGCGTCGGACTCCGCCGCACCCGTCCGGACCCCATCGGACCCGTTCGGCCCCGACCGAATTCGACCGACTCCGACCGGACTTCTTCGAACTCCACCGGACTTCATCGACTTCATCGGACTTCATCGGACTTCATCGACGGCGCAGGCGCGGGGACGATGCGGACATCCCCGGCCAGGCTTAGCGCGGGCGTTGCGGGGCAGATCTGTGTCAACCAGGGTGAGGGGAGCGGCCATGCGTCGTGGAGGACCTTCGGTGCTCGGGATCGTGCTGGCGGGCGGTGAGGGCAAACGCCTGATGCCGCTGACCGCGGACCGGGCGAAACCCGCGGTCACCTTCGGCGGCACCTACCGCCTCGTCGACTTCGTCCTGTCCAACCTCGTCAACGCCGACATCCTGCGCATCTGCGTCCTGACGCAGTACAAGTCGCACTCGCTGGACCGGCACATCACCACGACCTGGCGGATGTCCAGCCTGCTGGGCAACTACGTCACGCCCGTCCCGGCGCAGCAGCGGCTCGGCCCGCGCTGGTACCTGGGCAGCGCCGACGCGATCCTGCAGTCGCTGAACCTGGTCTACGACGAACAGCCGGAGTACGTCGCGGTGTTCGGCGCCGACCACGTCTACCGCATGGACCCGCGGCAGATGCTCGCCCAGCACATCGACAGCGGGGCCGGGGTGACGGTGGCGGGCATCCGCGTACCGCGCGCGGAGTCCGCGGCGTTCGGCGTGATCACCCCCGGCTCGGACGGCCAGAGCGTCCAGCGCTTCCTGGAGAAGCCCACCGACCCGCCGGGCCTGCCCGGCGACCCGGAGAGCGTGTTCGCCTCGATGGGCAACTACCTCTTCACCACCAAGACGCTGATCGAGGCGCTCCAGCGGGACGCCGAGGACGACAGCTCGCCGCACGACATGGGCGGCTCGATCCTGCCCCAGCTCACCAGCCGGGGCGAGGCGCAGCTGTACGACTTCAGCGCCAACCACGTGCCCGGCGAGACCAGCCGAGACCAGGGTTACTGGCGGGACGTGGGCACCCTCGACGCGTACTACGACGCCCACATGGACCTGATCGCCGAGCGCCCTGCCTTCAACCTCTACAACCGGAGCTGGCCGATCTACACCCACTCCAACCAGTTGTCCCCGGCCCGTTTCAACGCCGGGGGCATCGCGGGCGAGTCGATCATCAGCGCCGGCTGTCTGATCCGCGGGCAGGTGACGCGGTCCGTGCTGTCGCCGGGCGTGGTGGTCGACCCGGGCGCGGTCGTCCAGGGCTCGGTCCTGCACGACAACGTCCACATCGGCCGGGGCGCGGTGGTGCGCGGGGCCGTCCTGGACAAGAACGTCGAGGTCCCGCCGGGCGCGACGATCGGCGTGAACCCGGAGCGGGACGCGGAGCTGTACACGGTCTCGAAGAACGGAGTGATCGCGCTGGGCAAGGGGCAGCGGGTTCCCTAGGCCCTGCCGTGTCACGCCCCGCCCCACCCCCTCCGGAAAATCAAACACGGTGTCGATCGCCGAAGTCCTGCCCGTTCGGGTCGCCTCCGGCGACACCCCGGAACGCCTGTGACCAGCGGGATTGATGGGGTGCCGTGACCGGGACTTAATCCGCTGTTTACTGAGCGTAGCCTGATCGCGCTTGACCGTAATCGCCCATGGCGCTTGACTGCTTGCTCAACCATCCCCTCGTCCACGCGAGGCAAGCCATTGACTTCCGACCTGCTCGCCCCTCTCGACCTGGCGTTCTGGAACATCGAGTCCGCCGAGCATCCGATGCACCTCGGCGCGCTCGGTGTCTTCTCGGCCCGCTCGCCCACCGCGGGCGCGCACGCGGCCGATCTGCTCGCCGCCCGCGCGGCCGTCGTGCCGGGGCTGCGGATGCGGATCCGGGACGTGTGGCAGCCGCTCGACCTGCGCAGGCCGCTGGCCTTCGGCGGTGCGGCCCGGGAGGCCGACCCGGAGTTCGACCCCGTCCACCATGTCCTGCTGCACGCCCCGACGGCCGATTTCCACGCGGAGGCGGGCCGGCTGATGGAGCGTCCGCTGGAGCGCGGCCGCCCGCCCTGGGAGGCGCATGTGCTGCCGGGCGCGGACGGCGACTGCTTCGCCGTGCTCTTCAAGTTCCACCACGCCCTCGCCGACGGCCTGCGCGCGCTGACGCTCGCCGCCGCGGTGCTCGACCCCCTCGACCTGCCCGCGCCCCGTCCGCGCCCGGCGCAGCCACCCGCGCGCGGCCTGCTGCCCGACGTGCGCAGGCTGCCGGGACTGCTGCGGGACGCGCTGTCCGACGCGGGCCGGGCCCTGGACATCGGCGCCTCCGTCGCCGTGTCCACCCTCGGCGGGCGAACCGTTCCCGCGCTGACCGCCGAACCCACCGGCACCCGGCGGATCGCCGGAGTGGTGATCGACCTCGACGACGTGCACCGGGTGCGCAAGACGGTGGGCGGCACCGTCAACGACGTACTGATCGCGGTCGTCGCCGGGGCGCTGCGCCGCTGGCTCGACGAACGCGGCGACGGCAGCGCCGGTGTCGCGCCCCGAGCGCTCATCCCCGTCTCCCGGCGCCGCCCGCGCACCGCGCACCCGCAGGGCAACCGGCTCTCGGGCTATTTGATACGGCTTCCCGTCGACGATCCGGACCCGCTCGGCCGGCTCGGCGCGGTCCGCGCGCAGATGGACCGCAACAAGGACGCGGGCCCGCACCGCGGCGCGGGCGCGGTCGCCCTGCTCGCCGACCACGTGCCCGCGCTCGGCCACCGGCTCGGCGGACCGCTGGTGAGCCAGGCGGCCCGGCTCTGGTTCGACATCCTGGTCACCAGCGTGCCGCTGCCCAGCCTCGGCCTGAAGCTCGGCGGCAACCCGGTCACCGAGGTCTACCCGCTGGCCCCGCTCGCCCGCGGCCAGTCCCTGGCGGTCGCCGTCTCGACCTATCGCGGCCGGGTCCACTACGGACTCGTCGCCGACGCCGAGGCCGTACCGGACCTGGACCGCTTCGCACGCGCCCTGGCGGAGGAGGTGGAGACGCTCATCACGGCCTGCGGCCCTTGACCGGTGAGCGGTTTTGTCCCGGGGTCGGGCGCTCCGTAGAATTCCCCGTTCGAAAGCGAGCGCGGTCGGAGCGCCGCGACGGGACCCCAGGGAACGGCAGCGCGATGACGGTGACAGAGCACGGCACGACGACCACGGACGACGTGGTGTACGGGCCCGGTATCGACCCGGAGCGACTGGCCGTCTGCCTCGGCGTGCTCGAGGAACTCGACGAACTGGACGTCGACCACCCCGACGCGATCACCGTGCGCCGGGCCACCGCGGCCATCTACCGCACGGTCAAGCAGCGCCGCCGCCAGGAGCGCCGGGCCGCCAAGACCGCGCACGACCGGGCGGTCACCGAGGCCACCGCGACCGGCTCCGCCCAGCGCATCGACGACGAGACCGAGGGCATCCTGCCGTCGTCGGTGACCGAGGAGGGGCAGATCGCGGGGATACTCCAGCGCCCGCGCTCCTGCTACACCTGCAAGTCCCGCTACGTCGAGGTCGACTACTTCTACCACCAGCTCTGCCCGGCGTGCGCCGCCGAGAACCGTGCCCGCCGCGACGCCCGCACCGACCTCACCGGCAAGCGCGCGCTGCTCACCGGCGGCCGCGCCAAGATCGGCATGTACATCGCGCTGCGGCTGCTGCGTGACGGTGCCCACACCACCATCACCACGCGCTTCCCGAACGACGCCGTCCGCCGGTTCAAGGCCATGGACGACTCGGCGGACTGGATCCACCGCCTGGAGGTCGTCGGCATCGACCTGCGCGACCCGGCCCAGGCCGTGGAGCTCGCCGACCGGATCGCCGCGCAGGGCCCGCTCGACATCCTGATCAACAACGCCACCCAGACCGTACGGCGGCTGCCGTCCGCGTACGCCGCGCTCGTCGAGGGCGAGAGCGCCCCGCTGCCGGCCGGTGAGCTGCCCGCCCGCCAGATCATCGGCGCCTTCAACTCCGGCGCCGTCGACGGACTGACCGCGCTGCCGGTCGGGGTCAGCGGTCTGGACGCGCAGAAGGTGGCCGATCTCGCCCTGGTCGCCGGCAACGCCAGCGTGGTCCGCCACCGCGAGGGCACGGCCATCGACGCCGGCGGTCTGGTCCCCGACGTGGTCGACACCAACACCTGGGTGCAGACCATCGAGCAGATCTCGCCCGTGGAGCTGCTGGAGACCCAGCTCTGCAACTACACGGCGCCGTTCATCCTGATCAGCAAGTTGCGGCCGCAGATGGCCGAGGCCGCGCGCAGGGCGTCCGCGAAGCGCGCGTACGTGGTCAACGTCTCCGCGATGGAAGGGGTGTTCGGCCGCGGCTACAAGGGCGCGGGCCACCCGAACACCAACGCCGCCAAGGCCGCCATGAACATGGTGACGCGGACCAGCGCCCAGGAGATGTTCGACACCGACGGCATCCTGATGACCTCGGTCGACACCGGCTGGATCACCGACGAGCGCCCGCACTACGACAAGCTGCGGCTGGCCGACGAGGGCTTCCACGCCCCCCTCGACCTGGTCGACGGCGCGGCCCGCGTCTACGACCCGATCGTGCGCGGCGAGGCGGGCGAGGACCTGTACGGCGTCTTCATGAAGGACTACGCGCCGGGCAAGTGGTGAGCCCCGCGCAGCCGGTCGTGGACCGCGTACCCCGCTGAGGAGTACGCGGCCCGCACCCGGGTGCCGCCGTCCACCAGCAGGTCGGCCCCGGTGATCCAGGCCGCCGCGTCGGACACCAGCCAGGCCACCGCCCGCGCGACGTCCTCGGGCTCCCCGATCCGGCCCGCCGGCAGCCCCGCGGCCACCTCCGCCTCGCCCGGCTCCCACACGAACCGCGCCAGGTCGGTGCGGACGAGGCCGGGGGAGACGGAGTTGACCCGCACCCCCGGCGCCAGCTCGCCCGCGAGCTGCCGGGTGAGGTGCAGCAGGGCCGCCTTGCTGGTCCCGTAGGCGCCGACGTGCGGGCCGACGTGCTCCGCGCCCTCGGTGCAGATGTTGACCACCGCGCCCCCGTGCTCCCGCAGCCACGCGTGCCAGGCGCACTGCACCAGCCGGAGCGGCGCCTCGACGTTGACGGCGAACGCCGCGCGCCAGGCCTCCGGGTCGACGGCCATCAGCGGCCCGTACGGCTGGTTCGTCGCCGCGTTGTTGACCACGACGTCGATGCGCCCGTACTCGCGCAGCACCAGCTCGGTCAGCTCACGCGGATGCCCGGGGTCGGCCACGCTGCCCGCGAGCCCGATGCCGCCCAGCTCCGCGGCGGTCCGCCGCACCGCGTCGGCGTCCCGCCCGGTGACGCACACCCGCGCCCCGGCGGCGGCGAGCTCCCGGGCGATCGCGCGCCCGATCCCTCGGGTGGCCCCGGTGACGACGGCGGTGCGGCCCGCCAGTCCGGAGGACGACGTCATCCGCGTACCGTCTCATGACGGTCCGTCAGTTACCAGGGCGGGGAGCGGAGTCGGCTCCGGCCGGTCGGTCCTCAGTCCACCGCCCGCAGGGTCGAGTGCCGCTCGGCCACCAGTTCCAGCACGGTCCGCCAGTCCTCCAGGACCCCGGCGTCGAACCCGGCGCCGCGGCCCTCCTCGGCCGCCTGGCGCAGGCTCGCCAGATCGTCCTCGGCGGAGCCGCTGAGCCAGGGGTGCCGGCGTATCAGCCGGGACACCCGCTGGCCCAGCAGCAGTCGCACCGCGTCGGCGGCGTGGGCGGCCTGACCGGCCGGATCGCCGGGCCGCAGCAGCTGCCCGATGGGGTGCACCAGGCCGGTCACCTGGAGTTCCTTGTCGGCGGGGCGGCTTCGGCGCAGCAGGGCCGCCGTCCGCAGCGCGTGCTCGTGCAGGTCGACCGGGGTCCGGGCGGGCTCCCGGGTGTCGCGGACGCCCCGGCAGGCGTACAGCAGGTCCATCAGCTCCTCGACGCTGTGCAGCTCCATGCGTCGGTCCTCCCGCGAGACAGCCGTTGCGGTACATCAGCAGATCATGGCCTGCTTGCCACTGGGCCAACGGCACTTGAACTGCCCGGCCCCTCGACGTCACTTTCCCCGCAGTAGGCCGAACGAGTGATAACTGAAAGGCGCGGAAGCCGACAAATAGGTTTAAATCAAAGGGTGATGCGCGAGGGTGACTTGCCAGAGTTACCCCAAGTTTTAACCACCCACTGAGCACTGCCCCGCTCATTTGGTTAATCTGTAGCCGACGGACAGCAGTAAGGGGTCCAACCCACACCCGAAGTCCGTCATGGGACAAGCCGGTCCACAGCGGCCTGCTCTCACTGCGAGTCAGCCGGCGCCACCGCGTCCGAACCGCTTCCGGAAATGACCCGAGCGGGCGTCGACAGAAGGCCGGAGAACCGGTCGGTACGTCCCGAGGGTGACCGACACATAAGGAGTGCGCGGTGACACCAGAGAAGACGAATCGCGAGGAGCGCCCCAAGGAACGCACGGAGCGCAGGGGCCGCCGGCCGGGGGAGATCGGCAGCCTCGACGTGTGGGCCCGGTCCGCCCCGATCCGCCTGGCGGGCTACGAGGACGACCTCGCCGAGCCCCACATCCTGCCCAGCGTGGACTGATCCCTCCCGGGGCAGGACCGTCGCGATCGCCGCACGCATGGGCGTGTCCGACTCACGCCCATGCGGATCAGCCAAGCGGGGAGACTCCTTCTAGTCCAGCGGCGCCGTCCGCCGCCAGGGCCGCAGCTCCTCCAACTGTTCCGCCAGGCGCAGCAGTCGCCCCTCCGAACCGGGTGGCCCCACCAGTTGTACGGCGGTGGGGGCGCCCGAGGGCAGCGTGCCGAGCGGTACCGCCATCGCCGGCCAGCCGGTCAGGTTCCACGGCGGGGTCAGCGGCGAGTAGTTCGTGTTGACCAGCACATTGCGCACCCAGCCGCGCTCGTGCCAGGGCGCCGACCTCGGCGAGCGCCGGGCGAGCGCCGGGGTCAGCAGTATGTCGTGCTCGGCGAAGAACGGCTCCAGCCGCCGCCGCAGCCGCTCGCGGCCCTCACCGGTGCGCACCCCGTCCAGGAACCGCTGCCCGACCGTGGCGTGCACCCGGGTGCGCCGGGCCAGCAGCCGCCGGTCCAGCCCCCGGGCGTCGACCGCCGAGCCCGCCGTCCAGTGCGCGAGCGAGGTGACACCGAGCGAGAGCGGGTAGGGCGGCTCGGCCCGGCGTACCTCGTGACCCGCGCCGGCCAGCAGCCGGGCGGCCTCCCGCACGGCGGTCGTGTACGGCGCGCTGATCGTGACCCCGGCCAGCGGGCTGCGCACCGACACGGCGATCCGGCGCCTGCCGGGCTCCTCCCCGCGCGTGAGCTCCGTGTCCGCCAGCACCGAGAACATCAGCCGTGCGTCCTCGACCGTGGTGGCCAGCGGACCGTTCTCGGACATGCCGAACCAGTCGCCGTCGCCGATCCCCGCGGGCACGACCCCGTGGCCCGGTTTGATGGTGACCAGGCCGCAGTTGGCCGCCGGGATCCGCAAGGAGCCCATGCCGTCGTTGCCGAGGGCGATCGGTACCATCCCGGCGGCGACCGCGGCCGCGCTGCCGCCCGACGAACCGCCCGCCGTGCGCGAGGGGTCCCACGGATTGCGGGCCGTGCCGTGGACGCCCTCCGTGGTACCGAAGATGCACAGTTCCGGCACGTTCGTCAGCCCCACGACCACCGCGCCCGCCGCCCGCAGCCGGGCCACGGTGACATGGTCCTCGGCGGCGGGCGTGTCCGGGGTGGCGGCCGAGCCGATCCGGGTGGACTCGCCGCGCACCGCGAGGTTGTCCTTGACGGCCACCGGCACGCCCGCGAGCGGCAGTTCGGCCAGATCGGCCCGGCCGGCCACCTCGTCGGCCTCGGCCAGCGCCGCCTCGGCCCGTACGGTGCGGAAGGCGCCGACGCCGGCGTCGAGGCGCTCGATCCGGGCGAGATGCTCGGCCACTACCTCGCGGGGCACGGCCCGCTTCTCGCGTACGGCGGCGGCGATCTCTGCGGCGGTCCGGCCGACCCAGCTGGTCACGGGCGCTCCTTGGTGCGGAGTGGTGCTACTTGCGAGTACTGGCGGTGCTGAGCGGGAGTTCCGAGGGCGAACTTCCAGTGCCGAGGGAGAACTCTGGGAGAACAATGCACCTGCGCAGGCCCCGCGTCGAGAGGTGGTGATCGAGTTCCCGCCCGGGGCTCAGCTCTCGACCTGTCCGCGCAGCCACTCCTCGACCTCACCCACGTGCGCGGCCGCCGCCGCGCGGGCCGCGTCGGGGTCCCGGGCGGCCAGCGCGCGGTGGATCGCCGCGTGTTCACGGCGGGTGCGCGCGAAGGCCCCCTCCTCCTGACAGCCGCGCCGGACCCGGGCCCGGAACGTGCGCGAGGACAGGCCCTCCAGGATCGCGGCCATGGTGTCGTTGCCCGCGGCCGCCGCGATCTCGCGGTGGAAGGCCAGGTCGTGGGCGAGGATCTCCTCCGGGTCGTCCGTGGCGTTCATGGCGGTCAGATGCCGCTCGACCTCGGCGAGCCGGTCCGGGGTGATCCGCGCGGCGGCCAGCGCGGCCGCCGTGGACTCCAGCACCCGGCGCACCTCCAGCAGCTCCAGCAGCCGCGGACCGCGGGACAGACCGGCGACGACACCGAAGGTCTCCAGCAGGTCGCCGGCCTCCAGCCGGGTGACGTAGATACCGGAGCCGTGCCGGGCCTCCAGCACGCCCATGACCGTGAGCGCGCGGATCGCCTCCCGCATCGAGCTGCGCGAGATGCCCAGCTCGGCGGCGAGGTCGCGTTCCGTCGGCAGCCGCTGGCCCGGCTCCAGCAGGCCCTGGCCGATCATCGCCTTGATCCGCTCGATGGCGCGCTGGGTCACCGTGCCCCGGGACCGGTCGGCCCCGCCTCCCGCCTCCCGCCCGCCGGTCCGCGCCCCGGTCTCGTCCACGCCGCTCCTCCCGTCGTACGCGCCGCGATCCGACCACGCAGGTGGTCCGACCACTGGGGCTCGAAATCGGGGACATCCGCCCCCGAAGGGGGCCGTTTTCCCGAAGTGGTCCGATAATTATGCGGGCAGCCGCTCGACCGCAACACCGCCAGGAGCCGAACCGCGTCCCCCGAGTTCCCCGTCCCGCAGTCGACCGAAAGGCCCGTCGTGCCCTCTGCGTCGTCCCCGGTGCCCCCGCCGTCATCGTCGTCCCCGCCGTCATCGTCGTCTCCCGTGTCCCCGTCCCGCGCCCGTGTCGTCGCGGTCGACACCTACGACATCCGCTTCCCCACCTCGCGCGAGCTCGACGGCTCCGACGCGATGAACCCGGACCCCGACTACTCGGCGGCGTACGTCGTCCTGCGCACCGACGCGGCCGACGGGGACGAGGGACACGGCTTCGCCTTCACCATCGGGCGGGGCAACGAGGTGCAGGTCGCCGCGATCGAGGCGCTGCGCGGCCATGTGGTCGGACGGGACGTCGCCGAGCTGTGCGCCGACCCCGGCAGCCTCGGCCGCGACCTGACCGGCGACAGCCAACTGCGCTGGCTCGGGCCCGAGAAGGGCGTGATGCACATGGCGATCGGGGCCGTCGTCAACGCCGCGTGGGACCTCGCCGCCAAGCGCGCGGGCAAGCCGCTGTGGCGGCTCCTCGCCGACGCGGACCCGGCCTGGCTCGTGGACCAGGTCGACTTCCGCTACCTCTCGGACGCGCTGACCCCCGCGGAGGCCCTGGACCTGCTGCGCCGGGGCAGGCGGGGCGCGGACGGGCGCCGGGCCCGCCTGCTGGAGCACGGCTTCCCCGCCTACACCACCTCACCGGGCTGGCTCGGCCACGACGACGACAAGCTCGCCCGGCTCGCCGCGCGGGCCGTCGCCGACGGGTTCCGGCAGATCAAGCTGAAGGTCGGCGCGGACCTGGCGGACGACGTACGCCGCTGCCGGGTCGCCCGCGCGGCGGTGGGCCCCGGCATCAGGATGGCGATCGACGCCAACCAGCGCTGGGACGTCGACGAGGCGATCGCCTGGACCAGGGCGCTGGCCGAGTTCAACCCCTACTGGATCGAGGAGCCCACCAGCCCCGACGACATCCTCGGCCACGCGGCGATCCGCCGGGCCGTCGCCCCGGTGAAGGTGGCCACCGGCGAGCACGTCCAGAACAGGATCGTCTTCAAACAGCTCCTCCAGGCCGGCGCCGTCGACATCGTGCAGCTCGACGCGGCCCGGGTCGGCGGTGTCAACGAGAACCTCGCCGTGCTGCTGCTCGCGGCCAAGTCCGGGGTGCCGGTGTGTCCGCACGCCGGCGGGGTCGGGCTGTGCGAACTCGTCCAGCACCTGTCGATGTTCGACTACGTCGCGCTCTCCGGCACCACCGACGACCGGGTCATCGAGTACGTCGACCATCTGCACGAGCACTTCGTCGCCCCGGTGGTCGTCCGCGAGGGCCACTACACGGCACCCGCCGCGCCGGGCTTCTCGGCCGCCCTGCGGCCCGACTCGATCGAGCGGTACACCTACCCCGGCGGCACCTTCTGGGCCGCCGACCTCGCATCGCGCGAGGGGCAGGCCGCATGAGCGACTTCGACGGCCTCAAGGCGCTGGTGACCGGCGGCGCCTCCGGCATCGGCCGGGCCACCGCGGAACTGCTCGCCGCCCGGGGCGCCCGGGTCGCCGTCCTCGACCTGGACCCCTCGGCCGTGACCGAGCCCCTGCTCGCCCACCGCGCCGACGTCGGCGACGACGCCTCCGTACGGCAGGCGGTGGCCGCCGCCGTCGCCGACCTCGGCGGACTCGACGTCCTGGTGAACAACGCGGGCATCGGCGCGCAGGGCACCGTCGAGGACAACGACGACGCCGAGTGGCACCGCGTGCTGGACGTCAACGTCCTCGGGATGGTCCGCACCGCCCGCGCCGCGCTGCCGTACCTGCGCGAGTCGGCCCACGCGGCCGTCGTGCAGACCTGCTCGATCGCGGCCACCGCCGGTCTGCCGCGGCGGGCGCTGTACGGCGCGACGAAGGGCGCCGTGCTCGCCCTCACCCTCGCCATGGCCGCCGACCACCTCCACGAGGGCATCCGCGTCAACTGCGTCAACCCCGGTACGGCCGACACCCCCTGGATCGGGCGGCTGCTGGACGCCGCCGACGACCCGGCCGCCGAACGGGCCGCGCTGGAGGCCCGCCAGCCCAGCGGCCGGCTGGTCACCGCGGCCGAGGTCGCGGGCGCCATCGCCTATCTGGCGAGCCCGCTGTCCGGCGCCACCACCGGCACCGCGCTCGCGGTCGACGGCGGGATGCAGGGCCTGCGCCCGCGCCCCGCGGCACAACGATGAGCACGCCCCGCGCCGCGGCGGTGCGCACCCTCGGCCGCAGCGGCGTCGAGGTCACCGCCCTGGCCTTCGGCGGCGCCGGGATCGGCAACCTGTTCACCGAGGTCGGCGAGGAGCAGGCGCACGCCGCCGTCACCGCCGCCTGGCGGCACGGCATCCGCTCCTTCGACACCGCACCGCACTACGGCCTCGGCCTGTCCGAGCGCCGCCTCGGCGCCGCCCTGCGCGGCCGTCCGCGGTCGGAGTACACCGTCTCCACCAAGGTGGGCCGCCGCCTGGAGCCGTCGGACGGCACGGGCGACGACCTCGCGGCCGGGTTCGCCGTGCCCGCGACCCACCGCCGCGTGTGGGACTTCAGCGCGGACGGCGTACGGCGCGCCCTGGACGCCGGTCTGGACCGGCTCGGCCTCGACCGGGTGGACGTCGTCTACCTCCACGATCCCGACGACCACGCCGAACAGGCCTTCCGCGAGGGCTACCCGGCGCTGGCTGAGCTGCGCGCGCAGGGCGTGGTCGGCGCGATCGGCGC
This sequence comes from Streptomyces sp. NPDC104096, assembly GCF_055584385.1. Taxonomy (NCBI): domain Bacteria; kingdom Bacillati; phylum Actinomycetota; class Actinomycetes; order Kitasatosporales; family Streptomycetaceae; genus Streptomyces; species Streptomyces sp. NPDC104096. The sequence goes on along the minus strand of NZ_JBVJMD010000004.1, from coordinate 84,283 downwards.
GGGCATGAACCAGGCGGAGATGCTCACCCGCTTCGTCCGGGAGACCGACGTCGACGTGGTGCTGTGCGCGGGCCGCTACACCCTGCTCGACCAGAGCGCGCTCACCGGCCTGCTGCCCGCCGCCCTCGCCCGCGGCACCTCCGTCGTCGTCGGCGGCGCCTTCAACTCCGGCCTGCTGGCCGACCCGAGACCGGGCGCGACCTACAACTACGCGGTCGCCCCGGACGAGTTGCTGGCCCGCGCCGGCCGACTCAAGTCCGTCGCGGACCGGCACGGAACCACCCTGCGGGCCGCCGCGCTCGCCTTCTGCGCCGCGCACCCGGCGGTCGTGAGCGTCCTCGTCGGCGCCCGCTCGGCGGCCGAAGTCGACGACTGCGCGACCCGGTTCGCGACGCCGGTGCCCGCCTCCTTCTGGCGGGAACTGCGGGACACCGGCCTGCTGCCCGCCGAGGCGCCCGTCCCGGGGGAGGAGCCGACATGAAGCGCGCCCCGCGCACCGGAGTCCGGGAGCCGTCGTGACCGTCGACGCCCACCACCACGTCTGGGACCTGTCCGTCCGGGACCAGGACTGGCTGCACGCCCCCGGACTCGGGCCGCTGCGCCGGAACTTCACGATCGGCGACCTCGAACCCGAGGCCCGCGCGGCCGGGGTCGACCGCACGGTCCTCGTCCAGACGGTCACCGTGGCCGAGGAGACCCCGGAACTGCTGGCGCTGGCCGCCGGGCACGAGCTGATCGCCGGGGTGGTCGGCTGGACCGACCTCACCCGCCCGGACGTCGCCGACGAACTCGCCCGGCTGCGCGAACTCCCGGGCGGCGACCGCCTCAAGGGCATCCGCCACCAGGTCCAGGGGGAGCCGGACCCACGGTGGCTGCTGCGTGCGGACGTACGCCGTGGCCTGGCCGCCGTGGCGGCGGCGGGACTGGTCCACGACCTCGTGGTGCTGCCGCACCAGCTCCCCGCCTGCGCGGCGGCCGCCGCCGACCACGAGGGGCTCACCTTCGTCCTCGACCATCTGGGCAAGCCGCCCGTCGCCTCGGGCGGGCGGGAGCCGTGGGCGAGCGCCGTGCGCGCCCTCGCCGCCCGCCCCAACACGGTCTGCAAGCTGTCGGGCCTGGTCGCGGAGGCCGGCCGGGAGACCTGGCGGACGGCCGATCTGCGCCCCTGGGCGGACACCGTGCTGGACGCCTTCGGCCCGCACCGGCTGATGTTCGGCTCGGACTGGCCGGTGTGCACGCTGGCCGCGACCTACGCCGAGGTGCACGCGACCGCGCGACGGCTGACCGCGGGGCTCGGCCGGGCCGAGCGCGCGCTGCTCTTCGAGGGCACCGCCACCGCGGTCTACGGTCTCGGACCGGCGCCCGGGACGCCCGCGCCCTGAGCGCCACCGGCCGACACCGCCGGGCACCTTGCCGACGCCGCTGGGCACCCTCCCGACGGCGTCGGCAGGTGGAGGCGGCGCTCAGGACGACCGCTGGGCCACTCCCGCGAGCCGGGTCGGCGGCAGGTACTCCCGTACGTACACCCGCTCCCAGCACGCCCCGGTCTCCCGCAGTTCGCGCCAGGTGGTGTAGCGGTAGCGGAAGAGGCGGGCGCGGACGAAGTGCGGCGGCTCGTCCGCCGGGAACGGGGAGCGCCTGAGCAGCTTCAGCGTGTCGCGGTCGTTCTCCAGGAGCCGCTCCACCAGCGCGCCGAACCACGTCCCGGCGTAGCCGGGCGACAGCGCGGCGAACCACATCAGCCAGTCCAGCCGCAGATGGTACGGAGCGAACTGGCGCGGCCAGTGCCGTGGGTCGCCCGGCTTGCCCCGGAACTCGTACTCCCGCCAGTCCGCGTCCTCGTGCGGCGCGGCGTCGCGCGTGCCCTCGACCACCACCTCGTAGCGGACCCGGCTGACGCTGCCGAACGCGCCGTAGGTGTTCACCAGGTGCAGCGGGTCGAAGGACCGGTTCATGACCTGCCGCCGGGAGATCATGTTCACCACCGGGTGGTGGCTGAGGAACAGCAGCAGCGCGGCGACGGCGAGGACCACCACCTCGTACCAGAGCGGTGCCGCGGACGGCTGCGGCGGGGATCCGGGCAGCCGCAGCGCGGGCACGGCCAGCACGATGGTGATCCAGTTCAGCCAGGCGAAGTTGCCCGACAGCACCAGCCACAGCTGGGTGACGATCATCAGGGCCGCGGCGGCTCCGGCGACGGGCTGCGGGGTGAACAGCAGGAAGGGGACGATCAGCTGGGTGACGTGGTTGGCCGCCACCTCCGCCCGGTGCAGCGGCTTGGGCAGACGATGGAAGAACCAGCTCAGCGGTCCCGGCATGGGCTGGGTCTCGTGGTGGTGGTAGAGACAGGTCAGCTTCCGCCAGCACGCGTCGCCGCGCATCTTGATCAGACCCGCCCCGAACTCCACCCGGAACAGGATCCAGCGCAGCAGGAACAGCACCACCACCGGCGGGGCCACCTTGTCGTTGCCCAGGAAGACGGCCAGGAAGCCCACCTCCAGCAGCAGGGACTCCCAGCCGAACGAGTACCAGGTCTGGCCCACGTTCACGATCGACAGGTACAGCGCCCAGGGCAGCAGCCACAGCAGCATCCCGCCCCACAGGGGCAGCAGGGAGTCCACGCCCGCGAGCAGGGCCGCCGAGACCGCGCAGCCCGCCCAGGCCCAGCCCGCGAAGAAGCGGTCGGAGTAGTGCAGATGGAACACGCTGGGCGCCAGCCGGAACGGCATCCGGGCGACGAAGCGGGGCACCGGCAGCATCCCGCGCTCGCCCATCAGCGGCCTGAACTGGCGGGCCGCCGCCAGGAACGCCACGAGGTACACGGCGGCCAGTCCCCGCTGGAAGACCAGCCGGGTCAGCCCGTACTCGGTTGCGCTGAACCAGTTCACGGCCGCTCCCTCTCCTCCATTCTGCCGCCCTCACGCTCCGTGTCCGATGCCTCCGGTTGCGTAACCCAAGTGAATGACGCAAACAATAGTCCTGAATCACCCGAAATGATGTGAATCATTCAAAATGATCCAGGAGTGCGCGGTGCGGACAATCATCAGAACCTTCGTCCTGGTCTGCGCGCTCTCGACGGCGCTCCTGGTGGCCGGCTGCGGCAAAGGGGCGCCCGAGCGGCCGGGGCGGACCACGGGGTCGCCCCGGCCGCGCACCGACGTGGACCCGCGCCACGCCGCCCTGCCGGGCGAGTCCGGCATCGCCGCCGCGACGAGCGCCCCGGACTCGCTCTCGGACGAGGTGGGCCCCGCGCGCGTGCCGGAGATACCGGACCTGCCCGACGGCGGCGGCCTCATCCCCGACGACCCGGACACCGGTGACGACTCCGGCGCCCCGGTCGGTACGGACGGTACCGATGGCACGGACGGTGTGGTCGGCACGGACGGCCTGACCGGCACGGCCGGCGCGGACGACTCCGGCCTCGTGGGCGGTGCGGCGGGCGACCTCGCGGACGGCGCCGCCGGAAGCATCTTCGACAGCCCCACCGATCTCTTCGCCCACTGATCCGGTGCCGGGCCGTGCGCACCGGGGGCGACGGACCGTGCGCACCGGTCGAAGAATCAGACGAATACTGGCAAAGTGGGCCCATGGCTGATCGGGGAGCGAGCGCCGTGTCACTCCCGGACGACTGGCCCGCCCACCCGGATCCCATTCTGGCGCTCAACCGCATGGGCAGCTTCGACTGGGACCTGGACACGGGCCTGCTCCACATGGACGCCCTCGCCCACGACATCTTCGACGTGCGCCCCGACGAATACGACGGACACCCGGAGACCCTTTCCGTGCGGGTCCCCCAGACCGAGGGCCTGCGGCTGGACACCCTGGTCACCCAGGCGATCAAGGACGGCAGCGAGAACTACGGCGCCTACTTCCGGCTCCGCTGCCGCGACGGAACCCTGCGCTGGACCCACACCCAGGGCTACATCAGACGCGACGAGACGGGCCGCCCGCGCCGGATCGTGGGCATCGTCCGCGACGCCACCCAGGAACTCGGCGACCTCGCCGAACGTCAGGACGCGGCCGACCTGGACGACGCCCGCCGGGAGCAGACCAACGTCGTACAGCTCACCACGGCCGCCCTCGCCCACGCCCGTACCGTCCGCGACGTCATCGACGTGCTCAAGGACACCCACGGTCTCACCCACCTCGGGGCGACCAGCCTGGTCATGGGGCTCGTCGAGGCGGGCCGCATCCGGCTGGTCGCCGAGGGGCCCGAGGGCAGCTTCGTGCCCGGCACCCTGGTCACCCGCATCGACGACCCGTACCCGATGAGCGAGGTCGTACGCACCCTCAGCCCCCGGTTCATCGAGTCGCCGGAGGAGTTCGCCGCCGGATACCCGGTCCTCTGGCCCGGCCTCGCCGACCTGGACATCACCTCCGCCGCCTATCTGCCGCTCATCGTGCAGGCCCGCCCGATCGGCGCCATGGGCCTGCTCTACGGCGACCGCCGCGGCTTCACCCCCGAGGAACGCAACATCCTCGTCGCCCTCGGCAGCAGCATCGCCCAGAGCCTGCAGCGGGCCATGTTCTACGAGCAGGAGAAGGACATCGCCCAGGGCCTGCAACAGGCCATGCTGCCGCGCACCATCCCCAGCGTGCCCGGCGCCGACGTGGCGGTCCGCTACCGGGCGGCCAGCGTCGGCGGGGCCCACGGCCGGGACATCGGCGGCGACTGGTACGACCTGATCCCGTTGCCGGGCGGGCGGGTCGGCGCCGTCATCGGCGACGTCCAGGGCCACGACACGCACGCTGCCGCGGTCATGGGCCAGCTGCGCATCGTGCTGCGCGCCTACGCCGCCGAGGGGCACCCGCCGGCCACCGTGATGGCCCGCGCCTCCCTCTTCCTGCGCGAACTGGACACCGAGCGCTTCGCCACCTGCCTGTACGCGGAGGCCGACCTGTCCACCGGCGTGGTCCAGGTGGTCCGGGCCGGCCACCTCGACCCGCTGCTGCGGGCGCCCGACGGGACCTGCCGCCGGGTCGCCGTCCCGGGCGGGCTGCCGCTGGGCCTGTCCGCGGAGTTCGGCAGCCTCGCCTACCCGGTCGGCACCATCGAGCTCGATCCCGGCCACACCCTGCTGCTGTGCACCGACGGCCTGGTCGAACAGCCCGGTGCCGACCTCGACGACGGGATGAAGACGCTCACCGCGCTCGTCGCCGAGGGCCCCGACGGCGTCCGCGAGCTGGCCGGCCGGCTGATCGAGGTGGCCGACGAACGCGGCGGCGACGACGACGTGGCGCTGCTCCTGCTGCACCGCCGCCGCCCGGACAGCCGGCAGTCCGGCGGCCGCATCCGCCAGCACGTGGCCCCCGGCGATCCGCAGGCGCTCATCCACGCCCGCCACATGCTGCGGACCGCGGTCCGCTCCTGGGGCGCGCGCGACCGCACCGACGAGGTCGAACTGGTGGCCGATGAACTGATCACCAACGCGCTCATGCACACCGAGGGCGCCGCGATCCTCACCCTGCGGGTCCTCGTCGGCGCGGGTCGCCGGCTGCGGGTCGAGGTCGAGGACTCCTCAAGCGCCCTGCCGCGCCGTCGTGAGGTCGGGGAGGCCGGGGTCGCGGGCCGGGGTCTGCTGCTGGTGGACCGGCTCACCGACATGTGGGGCGTGGAGGCACGGGGCGGCGGGAAGTGCGTGTGGTGCGAGTTCGTGATGCCCGAGCGGCCCTGACCACGTCGGCCGGCGCCCGGCCCGCTTCGGCCGGGGTCCGTCGGCGTCCGGCCAGGGCGCGCCCCCTGCCGGCACTCTGGACGTAGGCCGGAACTCCCCGAGGCGGCGACTCCGTGAAGCGTCCCCTTCCGGACCGGGTCTCAGTTCGGTGCGGGCAGGGTCACCAGGTGCTCGCCGTCGGCCGTGCGGACCTCGTACTGGACGATCTGGTCGGAGTGGAGCGTCGAGCCGCCGTGCATGGTGAGGGGGCGGGCGTCGTGGGTCGGGACCATCCAGCTCGCCAGGGTCTGCTCCGAGCCGTCGCCGGCGACCGCGACCAGGCGGCAGGAGCGCGGGCCCGCCCCGTCCTTGACCTGGAGTTCGACCTCGCTGCCGTACGCCTCGTCCTGGGTCGTGAGCTGGGCCCAGACGCCCGACCGTTCGTCGGTCGCCGTGACCCGTGCCGTTTCGTTGCCGCCGCCCAGCGTGGTCGAGAGCACGCCTCCCGCCAGCGCGACCACCACGGAGGCGGCCAGGGCGAACAGCAGCCGGCGGCGCTGGGCCCGGTGCCGGGAGGCGACCTCGCCCAGGAGCCTGTCCAGCAGTTGGGGGCCGGGACCGGCCATCGGGTGCACGGAGCGCGGCGTCGCCTTCCGGTACAGCAGCAACTGCCGTGCCGTGGGGCCGAATTCGGTGACCTGCGCGGCGCACTGAGGGCACTCCATGAGGTGGTCCTCGAAGCGGAAGGCCTCCACCTCGTCCAGGAGGCCGAGCGCGTACGCGCCGACGTCTCGATGCCTTTCCAGGGACCTCATGCGGAATCCTTGTGCCTTTGGGTGTCGGTGGGGTTACTGCTTGCTCCCACCGGTACGCACCAGGCTGCCGAATCACTCAAGGCCCGCACCGAATCGTAACCAACGAGTTCGTAGCCGTCGGTTCCACGGATTGGTCGGATTCTAGAAAAGATGGATCGCGAGGTGTCCGAGGGGCAGTCCGAGCTGCCACGCGGGCGTCCACACCTTCGGTCCGTCGTCCTCGCCGACCTGCGAACCTCCGCCCGGTACGGCGTTCAGATCGGGTGCGAGCAGCTCGGTCTCCCGGAGCCAGCGCCAGGCCGTCGCCGCCAGCTCCAGGTCCGCCGCCGGTCCCGCCGACTCGGCCGCGTCGGCGGTGAGTTGGGTCATCCGCTCGTGCACCCACTCCTGCCACGGCTGGTCGTACGCCGTCAGCGAGAGCCAGGTCTCCAGTTGGGTGATGACCCGGATGCCGGAGAGCTCGCCGTCCGTGTCGGACAGGAAGATCGTGAGGGCCAGGGCGTCCCGCCCGGCGCGGAACTCGAAGGACGTCGGCGGCATCAGATCGCCGGTCCGCAGCAGTTCGTCGGCGATGTACTCGGCATACAACCAGGCCATGGGGACGGTCAGTTCACCGCCGTCGGTGCCGTCCGTCTCCTGCTCACCTCTGTGCAGCATCCCTTCCTGCCTTCCTCCGTTGCGTGCGCGTTGCCCGAACCCGGGCCCCCGGTCCGGAACACGGATGAGGACAGCGGATTACTCAACCGGGTCCCACAGCAAGGCGCTTTACGGAGGTTTGACTTTCCCACTGGTTTCAGCGCAGGTCGGCCGCGTATCCCGGAAGAACCCGGCGCAGGGCGCGCAGCGCGTAGTATGCCCGGGACTTCACCGTACCCGGCGGGATGCCGAGGGCCTGGGCGGCCTCCGCCACACTGGCCCCGAGGAAATACACCAGCACCAGGACTTCGCGGTGCTCCGGAGTGAGTGTCTTCACAGCCTCGCGCACATCGAGCATGGCGGCGGACCGCTCGGCGTGGTCGGCGCACACCGGCGCGTGCTCCAGCACGGCGTCCCCGACCTCGGCCGGACGGGCCTGCCTGGCCCGCCGCGCGTCGATCGCCAGACGTCGCCCCACGGTCAGCAGCCACGGCCGTACGGAGGTGAAGTCGTCCGCGCGCAGCGCCTCGGGGTGCTGCCAGGCGCGTACCAGCGTCTCCTGGACGAGGTCCTCGGCGCGCTGTCGGTCGCCGTCGCAGAGCCTCAGCAGCAGGGCGAAGAGCGGCCGTCCGTGCTCGCGCTGGAGCGCGACGAGCTCGTGTTCGGCGGTCGTCGACTTCATGAGGATGGTTCCGGCCGTCATGGCCGTATGGGAGCGCAGGGCGCGGCGTGGGGACAGGGCGCGCGCACGGATCTGCGGCGGACGGTCGATCGCGTCGGCGAACGGTTCGACGAACGGTCCGTCTGTCCCAGTCGTGCGCATCCAATGGGTTGATGGGGGTGCCGGGGCTGTTTGCGACGACTGCCAATCCCGTACCTATTTATGGGTAAATACGATCGCAATGGGGTGAGTGATGATCGCACGCAGACGGCAGGTGGCCCTGGCCCTGACGGCCATTCTCACCGCGGCCGCCGCCTGCCAGGCCCACCGGCAGGAGGCCGACCGACCGGACCGGTTCGGCGGGCCCGCCCTGCCGGGCCCGTCCGCGGCCGCGGCCCGCGGCTTCACCCTGGTCGCCTCCGGGGACCTGATCCCGAACGGCTCGATCATCGAGCGGGCGCGCTTCGACGCGGGCGGCACGGGCTACGACTTCCGGCCGATGCTCGCCGGTGCCGAATCCGCCGTCTCCCGGGCCGATCTGGCGCTGTGTCACCTGGGGACGGTGTACGGCGCCGCCGACGACCCCGGCAGTCCCACCCCCCTCGTGTCCCCGCCCGAGATCTCCCTGGCACTCGCCGCCGCCGGCTACGACGGCTGCGCCACCGCGTCCGACCACAGCCTCGACGACGGCGCGCCCGGGATCCAGCGCACCCTCGCCGCGCTCGACGCGGTGGGCATGGCCCACGCCGGAACGGCCCGCACCGAGGCCGAGGCGCGTACCGTCACGATGCTGCGCGCGGGACCCGCGGCGGTCGCCCACCTCGCCTACACGTCCGGCACCGGCGGGCGCCCGCTGCCCGACGGGCAGTCGTGGGCCGTCAACCCGGTCGACGAGAACCGCGTCCTCGCCGACGCCCGGACCGCCCGGAAGGCGGGCGCCGACGTGGTCGTCGTCTCCCTGGACTGGGGCACCGAGTGGCAGGACGCGCCGGACGACCGGCAGCGGAGCCTCGCGCGGCGCCTCACCGCCGCGCGCACCGGCGGGCGCCCCGACATCGACCTGATCGTCGGCACCCACGCCCATGTCCCGCAGGCGTACGAGAAGGTCAACGGCACCTGGGTGGTGTACGGGACCGGCGACCAGGTCGCCGGTGAGGCGCGCGACCGCCAGGGCGTCCGGGACCCGCGCGGCAACCAGTCCACGATCGGCCGCTTCACCTTCAGCCCGCCGTCCCGGCCCGGTGGGCGCTGGGAGGTGAGCAGGGCCGAGTTCGTCCCGCAGATGTTCGACCTCGACGCCGGGCGCGTGGTGGACCTCAACCAGGCGCTCGCCCAGGGGGCCGACGTCGAGGGCATGCGCGACCGCATCCGGGAGGTGGTCCTCAGCCGGGGTGCGGCGAAGGACGGCCTGACCATGGGGGAGTGAGCGGCGGGCGACCGGGCTCACGCCGGGTCCGGCCATGCGGGGTCCGGCTCACGTCCGGTCGGGCGCCGGGCCCGGAACCCCGGTCCGAGCCGAGTCCCTGCCGGACCGGCTACGGCACCGGCGTCACCGGAGCGGCTACGGCACCACCGGCACCGGACCGGTCACGGCACCACCGTCACCGGCCAGCGCCCCGCCTTCACCAGCCGTACCGCCACGGAGCCGACGATCCGGTGGCCGGCCTGCTCCGAGGCGCCCACCACCACGGCGTCCGCCTTGAGGTCGTCGGCCGCCTTGACCAGGCCGCCGTAGGGGTCGCCGCGGAACGTGTGGAACTCCCAGCGCACGTCGAATATCCCCTTGACCCGCTCGGCGGCCTCCCGGATCTGTCCGACCAGGTCCTCGGCGATCTCGTCGGTCGTCTCCGTCACCGGGACTCCCATGGCCGCGCCCGCCGCCATCACCGGCTGCACGTACACCACCGCGAGCAGGGCGTGCTGGCGCCTGGCCAGACCGCCCGCGTAGGCCGCGGCGCGGAGCGAGGATTCGGAGCCGTCCACCCCGACGACGATGACCTTGGGCCCGTCGGTGCCCCGCTCGAACCGGGAAGAGTGCTGTTCCATCACGTCTCGAGGCTATCGGAGGCACCCGCTCCGACCCCCGACCGGTCCGAACCCGGACCGGCACCCGGCGCCCACACCCACCGGAGACCGTCCGCAGACCCTCCCGGCAGGCGCTCCGTACTCGCCCGAGCGGGCCGCAGGGCCTCCCGGCAGGCGGTTCGCCGGCCGTCCCGGCGGCCGGACGCGAGTACGACCGGCAAGACCGCCCCGCGCCTCCCGCAGGCGGCCCGCTGCTTACCCGGCAGGACGGCCCTGGGCCTTGCGGCGGGCGGGCCGGGGTGCTCCTGACAAGCGAGCCGTAGGCCTCCTGGCGGAGCGGTCCGCGGGCCTCCCGGTGGGAGAGCCGGGGCCCCTCCGGCAGGCGTGCCGGGGCCCTCCCGGCAGGTGGTCCGGGGCCCTCCCGGGAGGCTCCCGGTGTCTGGTGGACCGGGCTCTCGACGGGCGGAGCGGGCGGGCTGTTCCTACAGTCGGTACATGAGTGCCCCCGTGGAGGCCGCCCCGGCCGAGGACGCCCCGGGCCCGATACGGCCGCCCGTCGGCGGCTTCCTCGGCAGGGTGCCCGAGGCCTTCGCGACCTTCTTCGGCGTCCTGGGCCTGTTCTGCGCCCTGCTCGCCCTGATTCCGCCGCTGCGCGTGCTGCTGCACCCGGTCGAAGAGTTCCTCGACCTGCTGACCGTCCCCGTCAGCGCCAACCTCGCCTACGCCGTCTTCCTGTTCCTGCTGGCCGCCGCCACCGGCGCCCGCAAACGGATCGCCTGGTGGCTGGTCGTGGTCTACCTGGGCCTGCTGGTCCTGACCGACGCCTTGGGCGTGGCCGTCGGCCTCTACGCCGCGTCCCTGCCGTCCCTCGTCGTGTGCGGCCTGGCGCTGATCCTCCTCATCCCCGCCCGCGGGGAGTTCTACGCCGCCTCCCGCCGCGGCGCCGTACGGCGCGCGCTCGCCGTGCTGGTCGCCGGGCTCGCCGTGGCGATCCTGGCCGGCTGGGGCCTGGTGTCCCTCTTCCCCGGCACCCTGCCCGAGGGCCAGCACCTGGCCTGGTCCGCCACCCGCGTCCTCGGCGGCCTGGTCTCGGCCCGCTCCTTCGCCGGCCGGCCGCCCCACGTCGTGTCGTTCCTGCTCGGCCTGTTCGGCGCCCTCGCCCTGCTGAACGCCGCCGCGACCCTGTTCCGCTCCCAGCGCCTGGAAGCCGCCCTGCACGACGACGAGGAGCCGCGCATCCGCGCCCTGCTGCGCCGCTACGGCGCCCACGACTCGCTCGGCTACTTCGCCACCCGCCGCGACAAGGCCGTCGTCTTCTCGCCCAGCGGCAAGGCCGCGGTCACCTACCGCGTCGAGGCCGGTGTCTGCCTGGCCAGCGGCGACCCCGTGGGCGACCGCGAGGCCTGGCCGCACGCCATCGCCGTCTGGCTCGACGTCGCCCGCCGCCACGGCTGGGCCCCCGCCGTGATGGGCGCCTCCGAGGACGGCGCCAAGGCCTACGCGCGCGCCGGTCTGGGCGCCCTCCAACTGGGCGACGAGGCGATCGTGCACCCCGCCTCCTTCGACCTCGACGGCCGCGAGATGCGGGTCACCCGGCAGGCCGCCCACCGGGTGCGGCGCACCGGCGCCACCTGCCGGGTCCGCCGTCACGCCACCCTCGGCGAGGCGGAGATGGAGGAGGTCGTCGACAAGGCCGACACCTGGCGCGACACCGAGACCGAACGCGGCTTCTCGATGGCCCTGGACCGCCTCGGCGACCCCGCCGACGGCGACTGCCTCCTGGTGGAGGCGATCGGCGGGGACGGGCGGCTGCTCGCCCTGCTGTCCTTCGTGCCCTGGGGCGACGACGGCATCTCCCTGGACCTGATGCGCCGTGACCGCACCGCCCCCAACGGCGTGATGGAGTTCATGGTCGCCGAACTGTGCGCCGCCGCCCCCAAGCTGGGCGTGCGCCGGATCTCCCTCAACTTCGCGGTGTTCCGCTCCGCCTTCGAGGAGGGCGCCCGCATCGGCGCGGGACCGGTGCTGCGCGCGTGGCGCGGGCTGCTGCTGTTCTTCTCCCGCTGGTGGCAGCTGGAGGCCCTCTACCGCTCCAACGCCAAGTACCGCCCCGAGTGGTACCCGCGCTTCCTCTGCTACGGGGACGCCGCCTCCCTGGCCCGGATCGGCCTCGCCTCCGGCATCGCCGAGGGCTTCGTCTCCGTACCCTCGCTGCGCAAACTCTGGGGAAAGGGGCACCCGAAAGGCGCGCGGCGGCCCGCCACCACGTACGGGCTGCCGTCGCTGTCGGCGCTCGGTCTCGACGGAGGGGACGAGGCCGGGCCGGCCGGCCCGGACGCGGGCCTGCCCGAGCAGGTTCGCGTCCGGCACCAGAAGCTGGACCGGCTGCGTGCCGTCGGTACCGACCCCTACCCGGTCGGCGTCCCGCCGCGCACCCACACCCTCGCCGCCCTGCCCCCGGACGGACCGGTCACCGTCGCGGGCCGGGTCATGCTGGTGCGGGACTTCGGCGGCATCGTCTTCGCCGTGCTGCGGGACTGGTCGGCGGACCGTCAGGTGGCGTTCACCCGCGCGGAGTCCGGTCCCGCCCTCGACCGGTTCACCGCCGACACCGACATCGGCGACCACATCACCGTCACCGGCCGCGCGGGCCGCAGCGACAGCGGCGAGCCGACCGTCTTCGTCACCTCCTGGCAGCTCACCGGCAAGTGCCTGCGCCCGCTGCCGGACAAGCGCCACGGCCTCGCCGACCCCGAGGCCAAGGTCCGGATGCGCTACCTCGACCTCGTGACCAGCCCCGCCGCCCGCGACGTCGTGCGGGCCCGCTCCACCGCCGTGCAGGCGCTGCGCCAGGGCCTGCTGGACCGCGGCTACCTGGAGGTCGAGACCCCGATGCTCCAGCAGGTCCACGGCGGCGCCAACGCCCGCCCGTTCACCACCCACATCAACGCCTACGACCTCGATCTGTATCTGCGCATCGCCCCCGAGCTGTACCTGAAGCGGCTGTGCGTCGGCGGCCTGGAGAAGGTCTTCGAGCTGGGCCGCACCTTCCGCAACGAGGGCGTCTCCCACAAGCACAACCCCGAGTTCACCATGCTGGAGGCCTACCAGGCCTTCGCCGACTACGACGTGATGCTCGACCTCACCCGCGAACTGATCCAGGGCGCCGCCACCGCCACCTTCGGCCGGCCCGTCGCCCACAAGGACGGCACGGAGTACGACATCTCCGGACCGTGGCCGGTCAGGACCGTGCACGCCGCGATCTCCGAGGCGCTGGGCGAGGAGGTCGACGCCGGCACGGAACCGCCCCGACTGCGCCGGCTGTGCGACCGCGCCGGCGTCCCGTACACCGCCGACGACGGCCCCGGCGACATCGTCCTGGAGATGTACGAACGGCTGGTCGAGGAGAGGACCCGACTGCCCACCTTCTACAAGGACTTCCCGACCGACGTCTCCCCGCTGACCCGGCAGCACCGCACCGACCCGCGCCTCGCCGAACGCTGGGACCTCGTCGCCTTCGGCACCGAACTCGGCACCGCCTACTCCGAACTGACCGACCCCGTGGAGCAGCGCCGTCGTCTCACCGAGCAGTCGCTGCGCGCCGCCGGGGGAGACCTCGAGGCGATGGAACTGGACGAGGACTTCCTCGACGCCCTGGAGTACGCGATGCCGCCGACCGGCGGACTCGGCATCGGCGTCGACCGGGTGGTCATGTTCCTCACCGGCCTGACCATCCGGGAGACACTGCCGTTCCCCCTGGTGCGCCGCCGCTGAACCCGGCCCGCTCGACCGTACGGGTGCATTCCTGCCGCCGCTGAGGTGTCCTCGTGCCGCACCGGGTGCCACCCGTGCGACTGATAAATCATGAAAGAGGATCAGATCATCACGCGGCGCCGCGCGTTGCTCGCCGGTGCCGTCGCCCTGGGCGCGGTCGGAGTGGCCGGAGCGGCCGGTCTGCTCGCGCCGGACACGGTCGAGGAGCCGGCCGGACCCGTGGCCGGAGCCGCGGGCGCCCCGGCCCGCCGACTGGCGTCGAAGCCCTCCGCCTACCGCCTCGAACCCCTGACCGGCTACGGCGTCCCGCGCGCGGCGCCCCGCCGGACCCTCGTGCGCCACGAACCCCTGCTGAGTGTGTCCGGACGCGGCCGCACCATGGTGCTGACCTTCGACGACGGACCCGACCCCCGCTACACGCCCGGCATCCTGAGCACCCTGCGCCGGTACGACGTACGCGCCATGTTCTTCGTCTGCGGGGAGATGGCCGTCGCCAACAAGGGCCTCCTCGCCCGGATGGCCGACGAGGGGCACGTCGTCGGCAACCACACCTGGACCCATCCCCTGCTGACCCGGCTCACCCGCTCCCGGATCCGCACCGAGATGGAGCGCACCTGCGATGTCATCGAGGACGCCTACGGCGAGCGCCCCCTGTGGTTCCGCGCCCCCTACGGCGCCTGGAACCGGGCCGCCTTCCAGCTCGGCGCCGAACTCGGCATGGACCCGCTGGCCTGGACGGTCGACTCCCGCGACTGGACCGATCCCGTCCCCGGCACCCGCGCCATCGTCGACCGGGTGGAGGGCGGTGCCGCGCCCGGCGTGGTGGTCCTCTCGCACGACGCCGGGGGAGACCGCTCGCACACCGTCCAGGCGCTGCGCGACTATCTGCCGCGACTGCTGGACTCGGGCTACCACATCACGGTCCCGCGCCGGCAGTACGCGTGAGCGGCGATCGCCCGCCCGACCGGGGAGCGCTCAGCGGACCTCGGCCAGGCGGGCGAAGACGACGACGTTCCCGTCGTAGCCGTTCTGCTGGGTGAAGCCACCGCCGCAGGTGATGACCCGCAGCTCGGGGGTGCCCTTGGAGCCGTAGACGCGGTCGCTGGGGAAGTTGCTCTTCTCGAACACCTCGATGCCGTAGATCTCGAAGACCGCCGTCCTCCCGTCCCGGCGCCCCACCTCGACGCGGTTCCCCTTCTTCAGCGCCCCGAGCCCGTAGAACACGGCGGGACCCTGCTGGTTGTCGACATGGCCGACGATCACCGCGGTCCCCTTCTCGCCGGGCGAGACGGCGCCGGTGAACCAGCCGGCCAGATTCGGGTTGTCCGGCGTCGGCGCGTCGATCCAGCCGTCCGTGTCCAGGCCCACCGAGGTGACGGGCGCGTTCACCTGGATCGCGGGGATCCTGACCCGGTCGGGCACCGAGTACGGCAGGGGGTCCGGGGCCAGGCCGAACGCGCCCCGGGCGACACCGCTGCTGTTCGTGCCCGCCGCGGCTGCGGGCTGCGGAGGTCCGACGTCGAACTCGCCCGACCCGTTGCGGATCAGCGCGAGCCCGGTCAGCAGCACCAGCGCCATCACACCCCACGGCGCGCGCTTCCTGGGCCGCTCCTCCTCTTCCGCCACTTCGGACAGCTCGTACGCAGACATTCGCCATCCCCTCTCGACCCGGCCGTCGCCGTGTCGTTCGCGCCTGCGTAAACGCTAAGTCCCGGATGCGAAAGCGGCGACGAGTCACGCGCGAACGGGTGGCGCCGGGTCCGGGGTGCGCCATCCGGGTCGGCGCCGTACGGGAAATTTCTGACGGTCAATGACCTGCGGCAACATCAGATTGTGAGGTTTTCCGTCGGCGTGTCGCCTCACCGGGACGGACCATTCCCGAAATGCGGCCGCGTGCGGTGCGTCCGAGGGTCGTACCAGGAGGCGCTTTCTCGCCGATCGACCGGGGACGGGTCCCGGGGCGCCGTCCGCGGAGGTTTTCATGCGAAACTCACGTGCCCTGGCGGCCGTGGCCACTGCGGTCGCCGTCCTCGGCTTCGCAGTCCCCGCGGCCTTCGCGGACGGGATGGGCAACGGGAGCGGCGGGATCCCCCCGAACGGCGTGGGTGGGGTCAGCGGCATCGGACCGGGCATCGGCGGCATCGGACCGGGCAACAACTGGGGCGGCGGTTTCCCCAACAACAACTTCGGCCCGGGGCGGGGCAACGGCTTCGGCCCCAACAACGGCTTCGGCCCCAACAACGTCTTCGGCCCCAACAACGTCTTCGGCCCCAACAACGGTTTCGGGAACAACAACGGCTTCGGCCGGAACAACGTCTTCGGGCCCAACAACGTCTTCGGGCCGAACAATGTCTTCGGCCCGAACAACGCCTTCGGCCCCAACAACGGTTTCGGCCCCAACAACGGTTTCGGGAACAACAACTTCGGTCCGGGTCGAAACGACTTCGGTCCGGGTCGAAACGACGGTGTTCTCGGCAACAACGGCCGCGGTCCCGACAACGCCTTCGGCCCGGACAACGGCCTGGGGAACAACGGGGGCCTCAACAACTGGGGCCCCAACGGCGTCGGCAACAACGTCGGTTTCGGCAACAACAACGGCTTCGGGCCGCGGAACATCATCGCCCAGCCCGGCGTGGTCCCCGTCGGCGGCCGGCTCACCGTCACCGTGGACGGCTGCCGCAACGGCGGTGTCATGGCCTCGCGCGCCTTCCGCAACAGCCCGCTGCGACCGCTCAACGGCACCAACGACACCGCCAGGGGCGTCGCGACCATCGACAACAACGTCCGGCCCGGCCGGTACGACATCACGGTCGACTGCAACGGCCGGACCCTGACCCGCCCGGCGGCCTTCACCGTGATCGGCGGTGTCCGCGGCGGTGTCGGCGGCAGCATCTCGATCGGCGCGACCCCGACCGACATGGCCATCGGCGGCGGGCTCGTGGGCGCGGCCGGCCTCGGCGGTGCGGTGTTCTGGATGCGGCGCCGCGCCGAGAAGCGCGTCTGACCGGCGGCCTCCCACCGTCAGTCGCCGTCCTCGCTCTCGCGGCGGCGCCCGAGGTGGTACGCCGTGCCGATGGAGCCCGCGATGAGCGCGGCGCCCAGAGCGATCTCCTTCAGGTCGAAGCCGGCGACACTGCCGCCCTCGCCCGCCTGGACGGCCCGCGGCACCTGCTGCACGGGTACGGGCGTGAGGCCGGTGTCGTCCGGCCCGCCCGCGGCGATGGTCAGGTCCGTGGACCCACTCACCCCGTCGCAGGTGAACGTCACCCGGTGCACGGCCCCGGCCCGCGCGGCCCGGTCGACCGTCGTCACGGCCGACGGACGCCCGGCGGGGATCCGTACCGTGTCGAAGGCCCCCGAGGCGACCGTGGCGGTACCCCGGCAGGCGCTCCCGTCGCGGTCGATCTGGAGGGTGAGCTGTCCGCCCGGCGCGATGCTCCGGGGCAGCACGCTGAAACCGAACGGCGTGACGCCGTGGCCGCTGTCGCCGTCGCTCGCGACGACGGCCGGCGCGGAGAGGGCCAGTGCGGCGGTGACGCCCAGCAGGGCGGCCGAAGCGACGCGTATCGCGCGCATGGTGGATCCTCCGGTCTCCGAGGAGCAGCCGCGGACCTGTTCCGCCTGAGCCGAAAATGCACCTCGATGACCGAAACGCTAGGAACGGACGGATGCCCCCGCGATCGCAGTAGTGCGAACGGGTTAACCGTGTGGACCGAGTGGGCGGATCTCCGCCCGCGACCGGGACGTGCGCCGGTGTCCGTGGGACGCCCGCGGCAGGCCGCGGGCGTCCCCTTCCTCCCCGGTACGGCCCGTCAGCCGCCCGTGTGCGGGAACAGGTGCAGGAACGGCTCCGCGGTCGCGGCGACGCCGCGACTGTAGGGCGAGTCGAAGTCCCAGATCAGGAAGAGCAGGAAGGCGATGAGCGCCGAGAACATCCCGGCCAGGGCGAGTTCCCGCGCGGTACGCCGGATCTGGAGCGCGAAGACCATGCCGATGGTGATGACGGCCCCGATGAGCAGCCCGAACCACACGACGCCCGGCATGGTGGACCCGGTGGAGTCGGCGCGGGCGTTGCGGGCCTGGTCCGCCGCGGCGACCTGGTCGAGCAGGGGCTGGTAGGACTGGGCCTCGAAGTCGTTCTTCGGCTGGTAGTCCGTGACGTCGGCGCGGACGCGTCCCAGCAGTTCGGTACCCCGGTCCGTGACGTCCCCGTGTTCGGCCATCGCCTTCCACTCGGTCGTCACGACGTGTCCGACATAGGTGTTGACGTCCGCCCGGATCCGGTCCCGTACATCGGGGGGATATGCCCGGACCCGCTCCGAGATCTCGTGCAGCGCCTGGGCCTCCGCCTGCACATGGTCCTGGGCGACGCTGCGCGCCTCCCAGACACCGGCGATGGCCAGGCCCAGGACGATCGCGTAGACCACGCCGATCCACATCGTCATGTACTCGATGACGTCCGGTGTCTCGTCGGGGTCCTCGTCCTCGGGGGCTCTGCGGGCCCGTACCAGGGTGATCACGACCACCACGGCACAGGCGGCCGCCATCGCGAGCGTGAGAACAAGCCATTCCGGCAAGAGGTGCCTCCAGAGGATCAGCGGGGGCGCAGCGCGGCGACGGCGACGAGCGCGGGCACGGTGATGAGCAGGACGTAGACGACGGGCGGCGTGGTGTCGCGGGCGGGCCGCGGCGGCGGGGCGGAGTGGTGGCGCGGATAGCTCACGGGCGTCACGGAGGGACGCGGGGTGGGCTTCGGCGGCGGCTCGGGGGTCCTCGCCGGGGCGGGGGCCGGTGGTGGTGGCGGCGGGACGGGCCGCGGCCGGGGCGCGGGCGGTGCCGGTGGCGGAGGGGGCGGTGGTTCAGGGCGGGGCTTCGGTGGCGCCGGGGTCGGGACGGGCGTGGGCTTCGGTGGTGGTGGCGGCGGCGGAGGTGGTGGAGGGGGCGGCGGGGGTGGCGGGGGTGGAGGTGGCGGGGGTGGCGTCGGCGACGGCACCGGGCACGACGGGGGAGTGGGCCAGGCGCCGCCTCCCGCGACCGCCGCCGCGTGGGTGCCACCTCCCGCGACCGCCACCGCGGCCATGCCGTCCGGGCCGGTCGAGGCCCACGCACAGGCGTCGGCCACCGCGGTGCCGACCGGCGCGCCCACCAGCGTCCAGACCAGCGTGACAACGGCCAACACCCTTGTGACGAAGGTGGATCGGGTCGGTTCGGGTCCTTGCACGACGGAGATCATTCGCTCTGCCGGGGACGCACACGCGGGACCGGTCGAGGATTGCCCCGAAGGAGGGACAGGTGCCGTACGGCGGTTTGAGCGGCCCGCCGGGGCGGGGCGGTCGGGACGTACGCGCGTACGAGGTGGGCGGGGCGGGACACAGGCTCCGGAAAGAATTTCGCGCTCTGGCTGAACACAACCCCCGTGCCCGTGCGTACCCAGTGTCGTGCGGCGGCTCACAGGGAGTCGCGGCACCCAATGTGGATGATCGGGGAGTTGACGATGAAGACCTCCTGGCGGAGCGCCTCTCTCGTGGCGAGCGCTGTGTCCGTGCTGGCGCTGACGACGGCGTGCGGCCAGGAAAACGGCACGCCGGCCGCCAGCCAGAACGTCGGGGCCACGGCCGCGGCGGGAAGCTACGGCAGCGCGGGCGCCGGTCTCGGCGCGGACACCTCCAACAACGACCCGGCGGCGCAGACCGCCACCGCCGGCGAGCTCACCGTGTCCGACAACGCGCAGCTCGGCAAGGTGCTCACCGACAGCACCGGTCTGACCCTGTACCGCTTCGACCAGGACACCGCCGAGCCGCCCAAGTCGAACTGCGACGGCGACTGCGCCACCACCTGGCCGCCCGTCCCGGCGGACGACGCCACGGCCGGCGAGGGCATCGACAAGGCGCTGCTCGGCGAGGTCACCCGCACCGACGGCACGAAGCAGCTCACCGTCAACGGCTGGCCCGCGTACCGCTACGCCAAGGACACCAAGGCCGGGGACACCGCCGGTCAGGGCGTGGGCAACAAGTGGTTCGCGCTGGCCCCCGACGGCAAGAAGGCGAAGTCGGCCAGCCTGGCCGGGCTGTCGGTCCGCAAGGACCCCACCCTGGGTGACATCGTCGTCGACAAGAACGGCATGACGGTCTACCGCTTCATGAAGGACGAGGCGTGGCCGAAGCCGGTGTCGAACTGCACCGGGGCCTGCCTGGAGAAGTGGCCGGCGGTCGCGCCCGTCTCCGCGAACGACACCAAGGGTGTCGTGAAGAAGGGCCTGATGAGCTTCACCCGGTCCGACGGGGTCAAGCAGCAGACGGTCAACTGCTGGCCGATCTACACCTTCTCCGGTGACAAGGCGGCCGGGGACATCAACGGTCAGGGCGTCGGCGGTACGTGGTACGCGGTGGCTCCCGACGGAAAGCCGGTCGGCGCGCCGAAGCAGTAGGGATCACCTCCCCAGGGCTGATCGCTGCTGCCCGACGACGCGCGCGACCCAGATCCGCCCCCTCCGGCCGCACGGAGGGGGCGGATCGTCGTGCGCGGTGGATGTGCTTAACGCCGAGTTTCCCTGACGGTTGATCAACCTTCATGATTCTCAGGAACCTTCGGAACTGCCCGAGTTCTTCGGCAGTGTCTCGGGCACCTTTCGTGCGGCGCGGGCCGGACCTCCCTCCGGCACGTGCCGCAGGCAGTGACCGGGAACGGACGGTCAATTTCCGTTTCCGCTCGCTCCTTTGGCGGGCGATCAGTAGCCTCAGCTCGAACACCGGATCGTCCACGCCTTGGAGGGTTGGATGGAGCGTCCCGCTTGGGCCCCACGGAGCATCGACATCTCGGTGCCGAGCGTTTCGCGCATCTACGACTACTACCTGGGCGGTTCGCACAACTTCGAGGTCGACCGGGAAGCGGCCCGCAGGGCCATGGAGTTCATGCCGGGACTGCCCAGGATCATGCAGGCGAACCGGGCGTTCATGCGCCGCGCGGTGCGCTTCGCGGTCGCCGAGGGCGTCACCCAGTTCCTCGACATCGGCTCCGGCATCCCCACCCACGGCAACGTCCACGAGGTGGCGCAGGCCGCGGACCCCGGCGCGCGTGTGATGTACGTGGACCACGACCCGGTGGCCGTCGCGCACAGCGAGGCGGTGCTCGCGGGCAACGACGACGCGGACGTGGTCGCCGCCGACCTGCGCAAGCCCCAGGAGATCCTGTCGAGTCCTCGGGTCCGGCAGCTGATCGACCTGAATCGTCCAGTGGCGCTGCTTCTCGTTGCCATACTGCACTTCGTGGAAGACACGGACGACCCGTACGGTGCGGTGGCGGAGCTGCGCGAGGCCCTCGCGCCCGGCAGCCTGCTGATCCTCACGCATGCCTCGTACGAGGGAATCCCGCTGCCGCCGGAGCGGGCCGAGGGCGCGGTGGACGTGTACAAGGACATTCGCAACCCGCTGGTCATGCGCTCGCGGAACGAGATCGAGCGGTTCTTCGAAGGGTACGACATGGTGGAACCGGGACTGGTGCCGATGCCGCGGTGGCGTCCGGAAACGGCGCCGGAGGACGACGACCCCTACGCCTTCTCCGGTTTCGCGGGCGTGGGGCGTACGGCGTGACCGCGGAACCGGACGGCCCGGAGGACAGACTGCGGCGGTTCGCCACGATCTGGAGCCGGGCGGTGTACCCGGTGACCTCGACGTCCCTGACCCGGCCGGAGTTCGAGGAACTGCTGCTGCCGCTGGCCAGGCGGCTGAGCCACGCGCTGTGGGCCCGCACCTTCGACGCCGCCGAGGGCAAGGCGGTCGGCGCCGCCCTCGTCGCGGCGCACTGCACGGACCCCGACGCGCTCAGCCGCGCGCTGGACTGCGTCGACGCCTACCTCGTGCTCTACTGCGGCGGCGACGGCTCCCGGGAGGACCTGCGCACCCGTTCCTCCCGGCTCCAGCACGCCATGGCCGCCGGGTACGCGCAGGCGCTGCGCGACCGCACGCTCGCCGAACAGGAGGCGATCGCCCGGGCCGCGCTCCAGGCGCAGGGCGTGGTCGCCCAGGCGCTGCACGCGAGCGAGGCGCGCTTCCGGGCCGTGTTCGAAGGCGCGGCCATAGGCATCAGCATCGCCGACCTGGACGGCAACGTCCTGGAGGTCAACGGGGCGATGCTGCGCATGTTCGGCGGCTCCGAGCAGACGCTGCGCGGCCGCAACGTCCGGGACTGGACGCACGCCGAGGACGCGCCCCAGGTCTGGCGGCTGTACGAGGAACTGGTGCGCGGCGACCGCGAGCACTACCACGTGGAGAAGGCCTACTACCGCCCCGACGGGACGGTGCTGTGGACCAACCTCACGGTCTCCCTGCTGCGCGACGCCGACGGCGCACCGCAGTACCAGCTGGCGCTGATGGAGGACACCACCGAGCGCCGCCTGCTCAACCTCCGGCTGCGTTACGAGGCCACGCACGACGCGCTCACCGGGCTGCCCAACCGCACCCTGTTCTTCGAGCGCCTGGAGAAGGTGCTCGGCGCCGGTCCGGGACAGCGCTTCGGCCTGTGCTACCTCGACCTCGACGGCTTCAAGACCATCAACGACAGCCTCGGCCACGCGGCCGGCGACCGGCTGCTCGTCGAGGTCGCCGACCGCCTCCAGTCCTGCGCGACCGCGCCCGGCGAGATGGTCGCGCGGCTGGGCGGCGACGAGTTCGTGGCGCTGACCACCGGGCCCGACACCCAGCGGGAGGTCGACGAGCTCGCCGCCCGCATCATGAACGCCCTGGTCGCCCCGATCAGCGTCGACGGCCGGGAGCTGACCGTGCGCGGCAGCATCGGCGTGGTCGAGGGCGCGGCCCAGGAGCGCAGCGCGGCGGAGGTGCTGCGCAGCGCCGACATCACGATGTACCGGGCCAAGTCCGCGGGCGGCAACCGCTTCGAGCTCGCCGACCCGGAGGCCGACGCCCGCGCCATCACCCGGCACGGGCTCACCACGGCACTGCCGGCCGCCCTGGAGCGGGGCGAGTTCTTCATCGAGTACCAGCCGCTGGTCCACCTCGGGGACGGCAGCGTGCACGGCGCCGAGGCGCTGGTGCGCTGGCTGCATCCGCAGCACGGCGTGCTCGGCCCCGACCGGTTCATCCCGCTCGCCGAACACACCGGCCTGATCGTCCCGTTGGGCCGCTGGGTGCTGGAGCAGTCGGTCCGGCAGGCCGGCCGGTGGCACGAACGCCACGCCGACAGCGGCCCGTTGCGCATCAACGTCAACCTCTCGCCCTGCCAGCTCACCCACCCCGGCCTGGTGCAGGACACCGTCGAGATCCTGGAGCGCACCGGTGTCGCCCCCGAGGCGCTCTGCCTGGAGGTGACCGAGTCGGCGCTGATCGGCGCGGACGACGACCTGCTCAAACCGCTGCGCCGACTGGCCGAGATGGGCGTCGACATCGCGCTGGACGACTTCGGCACCGGCTACTCCAACCTCGCCAACCTGCGACGGCTGCCGGTGAGCATCCTCAAGCTGGACCGCTCCTTCACCCAGAGCATGCAGCAGTTCCCCGCCGACCCCGTCGATCTGAAGATCGTCGAGGGGATCGTCTCGCTCGCCCACAGCCTGGACCTCGCGGTGACCGTGGAGGGCGTCGAAACCGGCGCCCAGGCCGAGCAGTTGCGGATCCTGGGCTGCGACACGGCCCAGGGCTGGTACTACGCCCGCCCCGGCCCGCCGGAGCGGCTGCACGAGCTGGCGCTGGTGGACGCGACGGGGTGAGCGCCGTAATCCGGTTGCGCGGGCACCGGGTCCACGTGTGAGCATCGGCGCGTGATCGATGACTCAGACGCTGTGAACGAGGCGATCGCGGGCGAACTGCGCCTGCTGGACCCGGCCGTCCGCTCCTCCCGTGCCGAGGCCGTCCGGCTGCTCGACCCGGAGTTCGTCGAGGTCGGCGCCTCCGGGCGGCGCTACACGTACGAGGAGACGGTGGCCGGGCTGCCCGACAAGCCGGGCAGCTCGGCCGGCGGTCCGCGCTACCGGGCGTCGGGGTTCACCGGAGTGGTCCTGGCGCCCGGCCTGGTGCACCTCACCTTCGAGACCGAGTTCGACGGGGTACGGGCCCGGCGCGCCTCCCTGTGGCGCAGGCGCGACGCGGAGACGGGCTGGCGCATGTACTACCACCAGGGCACCCCGGTGCCGCCGGAGATCGACTAGGACGCGCTCCCGGCCAGGACGCGCTCCCGATCACCGCTCCAGCAGCATCCGCTGGAGCTCGCGGGCCGCCCGCGGCGGAGCCACGTCGCTGCGGTGGGCCAGGGCGATCGTGCGCTGCAGGCCCGGCTGGGCCAGCGGGGTCACCCGCAGCCCGTGCCCGGCGCGAGCGGCCACCATGCGCGGTACGACGGCGACGCCCAGCCCGGCCCGTACGAAGCCCAGCACCGCGTCCATCTCGCCGCCCTCCACCGCGAAGTCCGGCTCGAACCCCTCGACGCGGCACGCGGCCACGGTCAGCTCCCTGAGGTCGTAGCCGTGCCGGAACATCACCAGCCGCTCGCCCTCCAGATCGGCCACGCGCACCGTCTGCCGCCCGCCGCCGGGCGGGTCCGCCTCCGGCGACGACACCACCACCAGGTCCTCGCGCAGCAGCTCCACCGTGGTCAGCGCGGGCGACGGGGTCGGCAGCGGCAGCACGACCAGCGCCAGGTCCAGGGCGCCGCGGGCCAGCTCCCGCACTAGGTCGTGCGAGCCGCTCTCCTCGATGATCAGGTGGACGCCGGGATAGCGGTCGTGGAAGGCGCGCAGCACGTCCGGCAGCAGACCGGTGCACAGGCTCGGGGTCGCGCCCAGCCGCACCCGGCCGCTGCGCAGCTGCAACAGCTCCAGCACCTCGTGCCGCGCGGTGTCCGCGTCGGCCAGGATGCGCCGGGCCAGCGGCAGCAGCGCCTCGCCCGCGTCGGTGAGCGTGATGTTGCCCCGGGCGCGCAGGAACAGATCCGCCCCCAGCTCCCGCTCCAGCGCCTTGATCTGCTGCGACAGCGACGGCTGCGCCACATGGACGGATTCCGCGGCCCGGGTGAAGTGCCGGGTCTCGGCGACCGCCACGAAGTACTGAAGCTGCTGGAACTGCATACCTCCACGATAACCCATCGATAGTCACACGCTATGGATTCGAGGTGGACCATGTCTTGGACCGATCGGGACCTTCGGCCCTAACGTCAGGACCCATGGCTCTGGCAACGCGGACGGACCGACGGGCGTCACTGGCACGCACCGTGTGGGACTCCTCCATCGGTAAGAAGGCAGTGATGGCCGTCAGCGGCCTGATCATGCTGCTGTACCTGGTCGCCCATGTGATCGGCAACCTGAAGATCTTCTTCGGGGCAGGCGAGTTCAACCACTACGCCCACTGGCTGCGCACCGTCGGCGAGCCCTTCATGCACTACGAGTGGACCCTCTGGCTCGTCCGGGTCGTGCTGGTCCTCGCGGTGGTCGCCCACGCCACCTCCGCCTACCAGCTCAGCCGCCGCGACATCAGGGCGCGCCCCGGCAAGTACGTGCACAAGAAGCCCCGGGCGAGCTACGCGACGCGCACCATGCGCTGGGGCGGCGTCATCCTCGGCCTGTTCATCGTGTGGCACATCCTCGACCTGACCACCGGCACCGTGCACCCCGGCGGTTTCCAGGAGGGCCACCCCTACCAGAACGTCGTCGACACCTTCTCCACCTGGTACGGCGACGTCGTCTACATCGTCGCGATGCTCGCGCTCGGCCTGCACGTCCGGCACGGCTTCTGGAGCGCCGCCCAGACCCTCGGCGCCGGCAGCCGCACCCGCGACCGCGCCCTCAAGACCGTCGCGAACGTCCTCGCACTGCTGCTCACGGCCGGCTTCGTCGCCGTGCCCGTGGGCGTCATGACCGGAGTGGTGAGCTGACCATGACCTACACCGACTACACCACCGGCGAACCCGTCGCCGACACCAAGGCCCCCGCGGGGCCCGTCGCCGAACGCTGGGACAAGCGCCGCTTCGAGGCCAAGCTGGTCAACCCGGCCAACCGCCGCAAGCACACGGTCATCGTCGTCGGCACCGGACTCGCGGGCGGCTCCGCCGGCGCCACCCTCGCCGAACAGGGCTACCACGTCGTCCAGTTCTGCTACCAGGACTCCCCGCGCCGGGCCCACTCCATCGCCGCGCAGGGCGGCATCAACGCCGCGAAAAACTACCGCAACGACGGCGACTCCGTCCACCGGCTGTTCTACGACACCGTCAAGGGCGGCGACTTCCGGGCCCGCGAGTCCAACGTCCACCGCCTCGCCCAGATCTCCGTCGAGATCATCGACCAGTGCGTGGCCCAGGGCGTGCCCTTCGCCCGCGAGTACGGCGGCCTGCTCGACACCCGCTCCTTCGGCGGCGTCCAGGTCTCCCGTACCTTCTACGCCCGCGGCCAGACGGGCCAGCAACTCCTGCTCGGCGCCTACCAGGCGCTGTCCCGGCAGATCGCGGCCGGGAACGTGGAGATGCACCCGCGCACCGAGATGCTCGACCTGGTCGTCGTCGACGGACGGGCGCGCGGGATCGTGGCCCGGGACCTCGTCACCGGCAGGATCGACACGTACTTCGCCGACGCCGTCGTACTCGCCAGCGGCGGCTACGGCAACGTCTTCTACCTGTCGACCAACGCCATGAACTCCAACGCCACCGCCGTCTGGCGGGCGCACCGGCGCGGCGCCCTGTTCGCCAACCCCTGCTTCACCCAGATCCACCCCACCTGCATCCCGCGCACCGGCGACCACCAGTCCAAGCTGACCCTGATGAGCGAGTCGCTGCGCAACGACGGCCGCATCTG
This sequence comes from Streptomyces sp. NPDC104096, assembly GCF_055584385.1. Taxonomy (NCBI): domain Bacteria; kingdom Bacillati; phylum Actinomycetota; class Actinomycetes; order Kitasatosporales; family Streptomycetaceae; genus Streptomyces; species Streptomyces sp. NPDC104096. The sequence continues at coordinate 57,928 of NZ_JBVJMD010000004.1, read as the reverse complement.
GGTGCCGAAGGCCAAGGGCGACGACCGGCCGCCGAACCGCATCCCCGAGGACGAGCGCGACTACTACCTGGAGCGCATCTACCCCTCCTTCGGCAACCTGGTCCCGCGCGACATCGCCTCCCGCGCCGCCAAGAACGTCTGCGACGAGGGCCGGGGCGTGGGCCCCGGCGGCCAGGGCGTCTACCTCGACTTCGCCGACGCCATCGAGCGGATGGGCCGGGCGAAGGTCGAGGAGAAGTACGGCAACCTCTTCGACATGTACGCCCGGATCACCGCCGAGGACCCGTACACCGTGCCCATGCGGATCTACCCCGCCGTGCACTACACGATGGGCGGCCTGTGGGTCGACTACGACCTCCAGACCACCGTCCCCGGCCTGTTCGCGATCGGCGAGGCCAACTTCTCCGACCACGGCGCCAACCGCCTCGGCGCCTCCGCGCTGATGCAGGGACTGGCGGACGGCTACTTCGTCCTGCCGTCCACCATCAACGACTACCTGGCCCGCGCCCCGCACCAGGAGACGGTGACCGCGGAACACCCCGTCGTCCAGGAGGTGCTGGCGGAGACCGAGGACCGGCTGAACCTGCTCCTGTCCGTCGACGGCGACCGCACCCCGGACTCCTTCCACCGCGAACTCGGCGAACTGATGTGGGAGTTCTGCGGCATGGCCCGTACGGACACCGGTCTGCGCAAGGCCCTGGAGCGCATCCCGCAGATCCGCGAGGAGTTCTGGCGGCGCATCAAGGTCCCCGGCACCGGCGAGGAGTTCAACCAGTCCCTGGAGAAGGCCAACCGGGTCGTCGACTACCTGGAACTCGCCGAACTCATGTGCCTCGACGCCCTGCACCGCGCCGAGTCCTGCGGCGGCCACTTCCGCGAGGAGTCCCAGACCTCCGACGGCGAAGCGGCCCGCAGGGACGAGGAGTTCGGCTACGCGGCCGCCTGGGAGTTCACCGCGACCGGCGAGCCCCCGACCCTGCACAAGGAAGACCTGGTCTTCGAGTACGTCCACCCCACCCAGCGGAGCTACGCATGAAGCTCACCCTGCGCGTCTGGCGACAGCGCAACGCCGACGCCGAAGGCGCCATGTCCACCTACGAAGTGGACGGGATCTCCTCCGACATGTCCTTCCTGGAGATGCTCGACACCCTCAACGAGGAACTCATCCTCAAGGGCGAGGACCCCGTCGCCTTCGACCACGACTGCCGCGAGGGCATCTGCGGCGCGTGCAGCCTGGTGATCAACGGCGACGCGCACGGACCCGAGCGCACCACCACCTGCCAGCTGCACATGCGGTCCTTCCGGGACGGCGACACCATCGACGTCGAGCCCTGGCGGGCCTCGGCCTTCCCGGTCGTCAAGGACCTGGTCGTGGACCGCTCGGCCTTCGACCGGATCATCCAGGCCGGCGGCTACATCACCGCACCGACCGGCGCCGCGCCCGAGGCCCACGCCACCCCCGTGCCGAAGCCGGACGCCGACCTCGCCTTCGAGCACGCCGAGTGCATCGGCTGCGGCGCGTGCGTGGCCGCGTGCCCCAACGGCGCGGCCATGCTGTTCACCTCGGCCAAGGTCAACCACCTCAACGTCCTGCCGCAGGGCGCGCCCGAACGGGAGACCCGCGTCCTGGACATGGTCGCGCAGATGGACGCCGAGGGCTTCGGCGGCTGCACCCTCACCGGGGAGTGCGCCACCGCCTGCCCCAAGGGCATCCCGCTGATGTCCATCACCGGCATGAACCGGGAGTGGCTGCGGGCCACCCGCAGGGCCGCGGGACGCTGAGCGCCCCGCCGCCCGCCGCCAGCCGGCCCAGGACCGGCCCGTGCCGACGGGCCCGTACCGACGGGCCCGTACCGACGGGCCCGGGTCACGGACCGGCCGGAGCGGGCGGCCGAGAGACGTTCGCCGACAGGGTGCGGACGGGCGGGACCGGGAGTGGTGCTCATCCCCGGTCCCGCCAGGCACCCGTCAGGCAACCGGCGGTCACCCGCCGGTCACGGCACCGCCACCCGGCCCCGCCGGGACCGACGCCGAACAGGGGAAAGCCACCGGGTCGGGCGGGTCGCGGAGGCGGCCCGCACCGCCGCGCGGCTATGGCTGTCGGCATGGCACTCCTCTCTCCTCCCGCCCCCGCCACGGGGGACACCCAGGCACCCGCAGGACGGCACGACCGGCCGGCCGCCCTGCGCGGTCCGTGGCTGTGGCCCGCGCTGGCCACCCTCGTCGCCGCCCTGTACCGGATCGGCGAACCCCTGCTCGGGCGCGACGAGCTGACGAGCTGGGACATGTCCGCACGCAGCGTCGAACAGGTGCTCGCCACCGTGCGCCGGGTGGACGCCGTGGTGGGCACCTACTACCTGCTCCTGCACGGCTGGACCCGCCTGTTCGGGGACTCGCCCGCCGCCCTGCGCCTGCCCTCGGCCCTGGCCATGACCGCCACGGCGGCGTGTGTGGCGCTGATCGGGCAGCGCCTGTTCGGCCGCCGGGCCGGACTCGCCGGCGGCCTGCTGTTCGCCCTGATCCCGGGGGTGGGCCGGTTCGCCCACGAAGCCCGCCCGTACGCCCTGGTGATGCTGGCCGTGGCCCTGGCCGCGCTGCTGCTGCTGCGCGCCCTGGACCGGCCGCGCAGCACGGCACGCTGGGCGCTCTACGCGCTGGCGGTGCTGGCCGTCGGACTGTTCCATCTGATCGCGCTGACCTGCCTGGTCGCGCATCCGGTCCTGGTGGCCCTGCGGGGCCGGCCGGATCGCCGCCGCTGGTGGGGCTTCTGCCTCGCCGTCACGGCCGCGGCCGCCGCGCTGACCCCACTGGTCCTGCTGGGCCGCACCCAGACCGGCCGGCAGAGCTCCTGGATCGCCCGGCCGGAGGGCTGGGGCCTGGTCGACATCTGGTCGCAGCTGTTCTACTCCGGTCTGTGCGCCGGGGCGCTGATGCTGCTCGTCGCGCTGGCGTTCGGGCAGCGCCGGGACGCCGTCGCCTTCTGCGCGGTCTCGGCGCTGGTGCCCCCGCTGGTGATCTGGACGGTGTCCCAGGGCGGGATGTCGTACTTCTACTTCCGCTACATGCTGTTCACCCTGCCGGCCCTCGCGGTACTGGCCGGAGCCGGGCTCGCGGCGGCCGCCCGGACCCGGCCGGTGATCGCCTCGGTGCTCGCCGCCCTCGCCGTGCTCACGCTGCCCGAACAACTCGCCCTGGGCGAACCGCTGGCGCACTACTGGACCGGTGGCCCCGACTACGCGGCGGCCGCCCGGACCATCAGCCGGTACTACGCGCGGGGCGACGCGATCGTCTACGACCGGGACGAGGAGGCGGGCATGTTCCCCCTCGGCGTCCGCTACTACCTGCCCCGCGACCTGGCACTGCGCGACGTCTTCCTCGCCGAGCCGGCCGTCAGCCGCGACGACCTGCTGTCGACCGACTGTCCGCAGCCGGAGAAGTGCCTGCGGGGCGAGAAGCGGATCTGGCTGGTGGTGATGGGCGACCAGAGGGATCCGTTCGACGGCCTGCCGCCGCTCCAGGCCGCGGCCCTGCGCGCCCATTACACCGCGTACGGCGCGGACCGCCCGGGTGGACTGACGGTGGCCCTGCTGCTGCGGACGAAGTGACGCGGCGGTATTCCGGACGCAAAGAACCGGTCATTCAGCAGCCGCACATCCACGGGCCCCGCACAGGACACGTCGAGGCCAGCCTGGAGCGGAAGAAGTGAGGTGCAGATGTCCTCACGCTTCAGCCCGGCACAGGAGACCGTCATGACCGCCATGCCCGCCTCGCCCCCCGCAGTGGCCGCCCCGGCCGGAGGATCCGGCTATCTGGTCTCGCTCGCCCGCGACCAGGACGACGTCCGAGCCGCTCAGCGCCTGCGGCACCAGGTGTTCGCCGGCGAGCTGGGCGCCCGCCTGGACGGCCCCGAGCCGGGCCTGGACGTGGACGCCTTCGACGCCTACTGCGATCACCTTCTCATACGGGACAGCGCCACCGGCGAGGTGGTCGGCACCTACCGGCTGCTGCCGCCCGAGCGGGCCGCGGTCGCCGGACGCCTCTACTCCGAGGGCGAGTTCGACCTCGGGCCGCTCGCCTCGATCCGGCCCGGACTGGTCGAGGTGGGCCGCTCCTGCGTGCACCCCGACCACCGGGACGGCGCGGTCATCGGCCTGATCTGGGCCGGCATCGCCCGCTACATGGTCGAGCGCGGCCACGAGTGGCTGGCGGGCTGCTGCTCCGTCCCGCTCGCCGACGGCGGCGCGCTGGCCGCGGCGACCTGGGACCGGGTGCGCGAGAAGCACCTGGCGCCCGAGGAGTTCCGGGTACGGCCGCTGCGGCCCTGGACCCCACCCGCGGGCCTGACCCCGCCCGCGCGCACCGAACTGCCCGCCCTGCTGCGCGGCTACCTCCGGCTGGGCGCCTGGGTGTGCGCCGAGCCCGCCCACGACCCCGACTTCGGGGTCGCCGACCTGTACGTGCTGCTGTCGATGCGCCGGGTCAACGAGCGCTACCTGCGGCACTTCCTCTCGCTCGTCCCGGCCTGATGAGCGTCTGGCTGCCCAGCGCGCCCTGCACCCCCGGGGCGTGCGTGGAGCCGACGGGCTCCGCCGCCGCCGTACCGCGGGCCGTGCTGCGGACGACGGCGATGATCGTGCTGCTGCTCGCGGGGATCACGCTGCTGCCGCTGGGCCGGTGGATCCCCGCGGAGGCGATACGCCGGTGGAGCCGGTGGATCGTACGGGCCGCCGGGGTGCGGATCCGGGTCACCGGCCCCGCCGCGCCCGCCGGCGGGCTGCTCCTGGTCGCCAACCACATCTCGTGGCTCGACATCCCGCTGCTCGCCGCCGTGCGACCCGCCCGGATGCTGGCCAAGGCCGAGATCCGGCAGTGGCCGGTGGCGGGCCCGCTGGCCGCGGGCGGCGGCGTGCTGTTCATCGACCGCGACCGGCTGCGCGCCCTGCCCGACACCGTGGCCCGCATGGCGGACGTCCTGCGGGCAGGCGGGGCGGTCGCCGTCTTCCCCGAGGGCAGCACCTGGTGCGGCCGGGCCCAGGGCGACTTCCGCCGGGCGGCCTTCCAGGCCGCGCTCGACGCGGGGGCGGCGGTCCAGCCCGTACACATCCGCTACCGGTTCGCCGGGGGAGCGGCCAGCACCGCGCCCGCCTACGTCGGCGACGACTCGCTGCTCGCCTCGGTGTGGCGGGTGGTGTCGGCGCGCGGGCTGATCGCCGAGGTGGAGGTCCGGCCCGCCCTGCCCGCGGGCGCGCCGGCCGACCGCCGCGCCCTCGCCCGCGCGGCGCAACACAGCCTGGGCGTACGGGCCGGCGGGCATCCCTGACGGCGGCGGGCGCGCCCGGCGGCGGCCTGCACGTCCGACGGTGGCGCGCACCCCTGACGGTGGCGCGCCCTCGCGGCAGCGGTCGTTCGTGACGGTCGCCGTGCATCCCGGACGGCCGACGGGATCGGACGCGGTCCCGTCCCGCCGTCCCACGCGCCGGACACGGTGCCGTGGCGCCGGCCCGCGCCCGCGCCACGGTGTCGGCCGGTGCTCTTCGGCGTGCCGGGCGGGTGCCGCGCGACCCGCCGGGCGCGCGGGACGCGTGAGCGCGGAGCCGCCGTTCCTGCCTGGCGCCCTCGCGCCCCCGTGCCCCGCCCCGCCCGGACCGGGGCGCGCTGCGACCCGGGATGCCGGGCGAGGGGGAGGGGCGGGGTGCCCTGACCGGCGCGCATGCAGGGATGTCCGAGTTGTGGCAATTTGGGAGTCTCGGATGGCTGTCGGCTGCGCAGGGAAGGCCCGTAAGGATGACTACTCCAGGTTTCGGTTTCGGACGCGGTCCCTTCGAGGGGTTCGACGAGCTGATGTCCCGGTTCTTCGGCGGCCAGGTGCAGCCCCCGCAGGCGCGCCGGGTGCAGGCGCTCGACATCGGCAGCCTGTTGTCGGAGCGGGCCCGCGAGCTGGTCGCCGAGGCCAGGGACCTGGCCGCCGCCGAGGGCAGCGAGGAGCTCGACGCCCGGCACCTGCTGGCCGCGGCCACCACGCACCACTCGACCCGCCGGCTGATCGCGGAGGCGGGCGCGGACCCCGACCGGATCAGGGAGCGCCTCGGCCTCGGCGAGGACGCCGCCGAGAGGACCGCGCCCACCACCCTCACCCCGGCGGCCAAGCGGGCCCTGCTGGACGCCTACCAGATCTCCCGCGCCGAGGACTCCTCCTACATCGGCCCCGAACACCTGCTGCGCGCCCTCGCCGCCAACCCCGAGTCGACGGCCGGCCGGGCCCTCGCCGACACCGGCTGGGAGCCGACCCGGATGCCCACCGAGACCGTGGGCGAGCGGGCCAAGGGGCCCAGCAGCACGCCGACGATCGACGAGTTCGGCCGCGACCTCACCGAGGACGCGCGGGCCGGGCGCCTCGACCCGGTGATCGGACGCGACGACGAGGTCGAGCAGACCATCGAGGTCCTCTCCCGGCGCAGCAAGAACAACCCCGTCCTCATCGGCGACCCCGGCGTCGGCAAGACCGCCATCGTCGAGGGCATCGCCCAGCGCATCGTGGCCGACGACGTGCCGAAGACCCTCGCGGGCAAGCGGCTCGTCTCCCTCGACCTCGCCGGGATGGTCGCCGGCACCAAGTACCGCGGCGAGTTCGAGGAGCGGCTGAAGAAGCTGCTCGACGAGGTGAGCGAACACGGCGACGACCTGGTGCTGTTCCTCGACGAGATGCACACCGTCGTCGGCGCGGGCGGCGGCGGTGAGGGCGCCATGGACGCGGGCAACATGCTCAAGCCCGCCCTGGCCCGCGGCGAGCTGCACCTGATCGGCGCCACCACGGTCGACGAGTACCGCAAGCACATCGAGAAGGACGCCGCCCTGGAGCGGCGCTTCGCCCCGATCCTGGTGGGCGAACCGTCCGTCGACGACACCATCGAGATCCTGCGCGGACTGCGCGACCGCTACGAGGCCCACCACCAGGTCCGTATCACCGACGAGGCGGTGGTCGCCGCGGCCGAGCTGTCCGACCGCTACATCACCTCCCGGTTCCTGCCCGACAAGGCCATCGACCTGATGGACCAGGCCGCCGCCCGGGTGCGGCTGCGCGCGAAGACCCCGCTCGCCGACACCCGCGAGATCGAGGACGACATCGCCGCCCTGAACCGGGAGAAGGACCAGGCCGTCGCCGACGAGGAGTACGAGCGGGCCAAGGAGCTCCGCGACCGGATCAAGGAGGCGGAGGGCCGGCTCGCCGAGGTGGGCGGGGCCGAGGAGCAGACACCGAGGGTCACCGCCGAGGACATCGCCGAGGTGGTGTCCCGCACCACCGGCATCCCGGTCGCCCAGCTCACCGAGGAGGAGCGCGAGCGGCTGATGAAGCTGGAGGAGCACCTCCACGAGCGGGTCGTCGGCCAGGACGAGGCCATCACGGCCGTCTCCCGTGCCGTGCGCCGCGCGCGGGCCGGGATGAGCGACCCCAACCGCCCCGTCGGCAGCTTCCTCTTCCTCGGCCCCACCGGCGTCGGCAAGACCGAGCTCGCCCGCGCCCTGGCCGCCGCGCTCTTCGGTGACGAACACCGCATGATCCGCCTGGACATGAGCGAGTTCCAGGAGCGGCACACCGTCTCCCGGCTGGTCGGGGCCCCGCCCGGATACGTCGGCCACGACGAGGCCGGGCAGCTCACCGAGGCGGTGCGCAGACAGCCGTACACCGTGCTGCTGCTGGACGAGGTGGAGAAGGCGCACCCGGACGTCTTCAACACCCTGCTGCAACTGCTCGACGACGGGCGGCTGACCGACTCCCAGGGCCGCACGGTCGACTTCAAGAACACCGTCGTCATCATGACGTCCAACATCGGCGCCGACCGCATCCTGGCGGCCGGCGTGGAGGACTACGCCAAGGTCCGCGAGACGGTCATGCCGGTGCTCCACCAGTACTTCCGGCCGGAGTTCCTCAACCGCATCGACGAGATCATCGTCTTCCGCGGTCTGGTGCGCGGCCAGCTGCGCGAGATCGTCGACCTCCTGCTGGAGCACACCCGGCGCCGGCTGGACGCCCAGCACGTCGGTCTGGAGGTCACCGACGCGGCCGCCGACCTGCTGGCGAACCTCGGCTACCAGCCCGACTTCGGCGCCCGCCCGCTGCGTCGCACCATCCAGCGCGAGGTCGACGACCGGCTGGCCGACATGCTGCTGTCGGGCGAGCTGAACGCGGGCGACCGGGCCCGGGTGGACGCGCACGACGGCGGGATCGTCATCCGGGCGGACAAACCGGCGGAGGTCTGACGCGGGCGCCCGGCGCTCAGGACGCCGCCACGACGGCGGCGAGCCGCCGGTAGGAGTCCAGCAGGGCCGCGCGGTCGTAGGTGCTCGTGGTGACGAGCACCTCCTGCGCGGCCGTCTCCTTCAGCAGCGTCTCCAGCTCGTGCGCGACCTGCTCCTCGGTGCCGGCGATGTGTCCGAGGAGCCCGGACTCGTACAGGCCTCGCTCCTTCACGGTCATCGTGCGGGCCTCGACGGCCTCGGCCGGGGGCAGCGGCGGGAAGCTGCCGTGCGTACGGGCGTACGCCATGGACCACGCCTCCGGCACCAGCAGCCGCCGCGCCTCCCGCTCCGTCGCCGCCACCGCGACCGAGCCGGACACGACGACGTACGGCTCCGGCGACCAGCGGGAGGGCCGGAAGCGCGCACGGTAGTGCTCGACGCCGCGCCGCATCCGCTCCCGGTCGCGCAGGTCGCCGATCACCATCGGCAGGCCCGCGCGCGCCGCGATGTCCGCGCCCTCGCCCATGGCCAGCACGAACGGCGGCACGTCGAGGCCCTCCGCGGGGCGCGCGTGCACCCCCGTCGGGGACGTGCCGGAGAACCAGCCGAGGAGCTCGTCGATCAGGCCCGCGAAGTCCTCGGCGTCGCTCCTGTCGTGCCCGAGCGCCCTGCGCACCCCGTCGGTGAACCCCACCGAACGGCCCAGTCCCATGTCGATGCGCCCGGGGAACAGCGACTCCAGCACGCCGAACTGCTCGGCCACGACCAGCGGCCGGTGGTTGGGCAGCATCACCCCGCCGGTGCCGACCCTGATGGTGCTGGTCGCGCCGGCCACCGCCGCGGCCAGCACGGTCGGCGCGGAACCGGCCACCCCGGGCACCCCGTGGTGCTCCGACACCCAGAAGCGGTGGTAGCCGAGCCGCTCGGCCTCCCGGGCCAGCCCCACGGTGTCGCGCAGCGCCTCCGCGGCCGGACGGCCCCGGCGGATGCGGGAGCGGTCGAGGACGGAGAAGCGGGCCGAGGCGATCACGGAGCTCATGCACGGTTCAACAACGAGCGGGCCGCGGGATTCCCCGCCGCCCCGGCCGGGCCGGGGGAGCGTCTAGGGTGACGTCGTGGCAGACAGCAGCAGGCGGCCGCTCGCCGTGTTCGACCTGGACAACACCCTTGCCGACACGGCGCACCGGCAGCGGTTCCTGGAGCGCGCGCCGCGCGACTGGGGCGCCTTCTTCGCGGCCGCGGCACAGGACCCGCCGATCGCCGAGGGTGTGGCGCTGGCCGTGGCGAGCGCCCGGGAGTGCGAGGTGGTCTACCTGACCGGACGGCCCGAACGCTGCCGCCCCGACACCCTCGGCTGGCTCGCGGCGCACGGGCTTCCCGACGGGCGCGTGTACATGCGCCGCAACGACGACCGGCGCCCCGCCCGGCGCACCAAACTGGAGATCCTGCGGCGTCTGGCCCGCACCCGGGAGGTCGGCGTCCTGGTGGACGACGACGAACTGGTGTGCGGCGACGCCGAGCGGGCGGGTTTCGCCGTCGTCCGGGCGCGCTGGGCCGCCCGGTCGGAGGCGCTCGAAGCGGCCCAGGAGCGGGAGGGGCGGACCTGAGGGGAGCCGGGCGAGGCCGGCGGACCGGACCGCGGCGGAGCGCTCAGTCCGCGTCGTCGATCCGGAAACCGACCTTCAGACAGGCCTGCCAGTGCTCGATCGTGCCGTTCTCGATCTGGCCGCGGACCTGGGTCACCTCGAACCAGTCCAGGTTGCGCAGGGTCTGCGAGGCGCGCGAGATGCCGTTGCGGACGGCCTGGTCGATGCCCTCGTGCGAGGTGCCGACGATCTCCGTGACCCGGTAGGTGTGGTTCGACATGCGGGGGCTCCTCTCCGCCGTGACCGATATGTCACGTATGACTCCACGGTGCCCCAGGCTGTGCCGGAGCGCGAGGCGTCGGGCTCCCCGCCGACACCGGGGGTCCGCCGGGCCCAGGGGCGCCGGCGGACCCGCTCAGGTGGTGTCCGCGCTCAGCGCGCGGTGCTGAGCGACAGCGCGAAGCGGCCCTCCGCGTCCGTCCACCAGTGCGCCAACTCCATTCCTGCGGACGCCAGTTCGGTACGGATCCCGTCCTTGCGGAACTTCGCCGACACCTCGGTGCGCAGTTCCTCGCCGGCCTCGAAGTCGACGGCGAGATCGAGCACGGGGATCTTCACCGTCTGGTCGGTGCGCGCCCGCAGCCGCATCTCGATCCACTCGTGCTCCGCGTCCCACAGTGCCACGTGGTCGAAGGCGTCGAGGTCGAAGTCGGCGCCCAGTTCACGGTTGACGACGGCCAGCACGTTCTTGTTGAACGCGGCCGTCACCCCGGCCGCGTCGTCGTAGGCCCGGACCAGCACCTTCTCGTCCTTGACCAGGTCCGTGCCGAGCAGCAGCGAGTCCCCGGGCGAGAGCAGGGCCCGTACGGACGCCAGGAACGCGGCGCGCTCGGCGGGCAGCAGATTGCCGATCGTGCCGCCGAGGAACGCCACCAGCCGGGGCCCCGGTGTGTCCGGCAGCTTCATCGTGTCGGTGAAGTCGGCGATCAGCGCGTGCACGTCGAGACCCGGCCGCTCGGCGGTCAGTGCCCGACCGGCCTGGGTGAGCGCGCTCTCGCTGACGTCCACCGGCACGTAGGCGCGCAGACCGGTGAGGGCGTCGATCAGGTAGCGGGTCTTCTCGGAGGAACCGGAGCCGAGTTCGACCAGGGTGCGGGCCCCGGTCGCCGTCGCGATCGCGTCGGCCCTGGTGGCCAGGATCTCGCGCTCGGCGCGGGTGGGGTAGTACTCGTCGAGTTCGGTGATCTGCTCGAACAGGTCGCTGCCGTGCGCGTCGTAGAACCACTTCGGCGGCAGGGTCTTGGGGGCTGCGGTGAGGCCGAGCAGCACGTCCGCGCGCAGGGCGGCGTCCGTGGCGTCCTCGGGAAGGGTGCGGGTGATCTGGAACGGGCTCACGAACAGGGCTCCTTCAGGGGTGCGGGTGCCGCCTCGGCGCCGGGTTCCCCGATCGGGGTGAACAGCACCTCGGCGCGGCTCGCCACGAGCAGCGTGCGGTCGGGGACCTGAAGCCAGTGCGGATCGTCGTCGTAGGGCTCGGAGGCCACGACGGCGCGGCCGGGCTCGGCCAGGTACCAGAGGGTGTCCCCCCAGGCGGTCGCGGCGATGGTCTCGCCGTCGGTCAGCAGCAGGTTGAGGCGCGACTCCGGGGCCGCGGCGGCCACGTCGACGACCGTGTCGGCCAGGGCGCGACCCGGCTCGTCGCCGCGGCGCAGCCGGTGCAGGGCCAGGGCCCAGAGGAGCGCCGAGTCGTTGCGCGCCTCCAGCGACAGCAGTTCCTCCGGCGGCAGCGTCCGGGCGGCCGCGGCCATGGTGTGCGGCCAGCCGGCCACGGCGCCGTTGTGGCTGAACAGCCATGGACCCGCCGCGAACGGAGCGGCGGCGGCCTCCGCGTCGGCGCCCGCGAGGGTCGCGTCCCGGACCGCGGCGAGCAGGGCGGTGGTGCGCACCACCCGGGCCAGGTCGGCGAAGGACAGGTCGGCCCAGATCGGCCCGGCCCGCCGGTAGCGGGCCGGCGCCGGGTCCCCGGCCGCGTACCAGCCCACGCCGAAACCGTCGGCGTTGACCGTCCCGTACCGCTGCCGCCGGGGTGCCCAGGACTGGCGGTACAGGCCGTGCGCGGGCTCCACCAGCAGCCGCCCCAGCGGCAGTGCGGGCCCCAGATAGGCCAGATGGCGGCACATCAGACCGTCTCCGAGCGGGCGGTGCGGAACCCGGCGAAGATCTGCCGCCGGATCGGGTAGTCCCAGTTGCGGAACGTGCCCCGGCAGGCGACCGGGTCCACGGCGAACGAACCGCCGCGCAGCACCTTGTGCTCGGGGCCGAAGAACACCTCCGAGTACTCCTTGTACGGGAACGCCCTGAACCCCGGGTACGGCTGGAAGTCGCTCGCCGTCCACTCCCACACGTCGCCGATCAACTGCCGCACGCCGAGCGGCGACTCGCCCGCCGGATAGCTGCCGACGGGGGCGGGCCGCAGATGCCGCTGGCCCAGGTTGGCGTGCTCCGGCGTCGGGTCGGCGTCGCCCCAGGGATAGCGCGTCGAGCGGTCGCCCGCGGGGTCGTGGCGGGCCGCCTTCTCCCACTCGGCCTCGGTGGGCAGCCGCCGCCCGGCCCAGCGGGCGTAGGCGTCGGCCTCGTACCAGCTCACGTGCAGCACCGGCTCGTCGGGCGGTACCACCTCGGTGACGCCGAACCGGCGCCGCAGCCACTGCCGGCCGTCGCCGTGCCAGAACAGCGGGGCGGTGATGGAGTGCCTGCGGATGTGCGCCCAGCCCTCCGGCGCCCACCAGCGCTCGGTGTCGTAGCCGCTGTCCTCGATGAACGCCTGGTACGCGGCGTTGGACACCGGCGTGGTGTCGATGTGGAACGGGGCCACCTCCCGCCGGTGCGCGGGCCGTTCGTTGTCCAGCGCCCAGGGCTCGGACGAGGTGCCCATGGTGAACGGGCCGCCTGGGACCAGTACTTCGGCCGGTCCCGCGAACAGCGGGGCGGGTTCGGGGTCCGGCGTGGTCAGGACCTGTGGTCCGGTGCGCAGCTGATGGGTGATCAGCATGGTCTCGTCGTGCTGCTGTTCGTGCTGCGCGATCATTCCGAAGGCGAAGCCCGCCTCCGTCAGCCGCGTCCCGTGGAAGGCGGTGCCCTCCAGCACGTCCAGGGCGCGGCCGCGCACCTCGGCCGCGTAGGCGCGGGCCTCGGCGGGCGGCAGCAGCGGCAGCGAGGGCCGTTCGGAGCGCGGATGCTCGAAGGCGTCGTAGAGGCTGTCGATCTCGGGGCGCATGGCCTCCCGGCCGGCGACCGTGCGCAGCAGCCAGAGCTCCTCCTGGTTGCCGATGTGCGCGAGGTCCCAGACCAGGGGTGACATCAACGGGGAGTGCTGGGCGGTGAGATCGGGCTCGTCGACGCAGTCGGTCAGCAGGGTCGTGCGCTCGCGGGCGGTGATCAGTGACGTCAGCGCGCGCTCGCGGAGGGTCTCGGCGTCGAACGCGGGTTCGCGCTGGGTCTCGGTGTCGAGAGCGGGCTCGGTCATGTGCGGATGTCCTTCCCGTGCGCGCGACGGTGCATGGTGCCGCGCAGTCGTTCGAGCAGGTCGTCGGCGGGACAGCGGCCCGGGATGACGTAGCGCTTCAGGAACGCCGCCACGGCGTTCGTGACCTCGGGGCCGGCACCGAGCCGGGGCAGGGCGTCCAGCGCGGCCGCGAAGCAGGCGATGGCGGCCTCGTGCAGTTCGGGATCGTCGAGCCCGTACCGGGCGGCGTCCATCCACAGCGGGTTGTGCGGCGCGGGCATGCCGGCGGCGCGTTCGGCCAGCGGTTTCACGCAGCGGTAGGCGGTCTCGGTGGCCTCCGGGTCGTCGAAGAGGGCGGTGGTCACGGCGAGCGGCACGATCCACCCGTCGTCGCCGGGCTGCGCGTCGATCATCCGAAGCTCCAGATGGCCGCGCGGCCTGACCGGCGGGAACAGGGTCGTGACGTGGTAGTCGAGGTCCGCGCGGGTGGGCGGCCTCGGCGTCCCGGACCTGATCCACTGCCGGAAGGTCAGCCCGTCCGGGACGTGCCAGGGACCGGTGTCCTCGCGTACGCACATCACCGGCGCGTCCAGGACGTGCCGGGCCCAGGCGCCGCGCGGCTCGGCCTCCAGCGGCGGCGCGCCCGCCCGGCCCGCGCCGATGTCCGTCCAGATCAGCTGGCGGGTGGACACCCAGCCGGTGGGCCTGCCCGCGATCACCGGAGAGTTCGCGAACGCGGCCACCAGGACCGGGCCCAGGGTGTGCGCCAGCCACCAGCGCCGCCCGAGCCCGAGGATGCCCGGCTCCTCGTACCCCGCGTCCAGACACACCTGGACGGAGGCGGAGGTGCACATCATGGCGCGGCCGGCCGGACCCGAGCGGTCCAGGCAGGTCTCCATGGCGTCGTAGCGCGGCTCGCGCAGGAAACGGCGGGGGGCGTGCCAGGGATCGGTGCCCATGCCGCGGAGGCCGAGTCTGGCCTCGCGGAGCACCGCGCGGACGGCGTCGAGGTCGGCGGAGACGATGCCGATGCACTCCGTCAGGGAGGCGGCGGGCGGCGAGCTCAGTTCCAGCTGGCCGCCGGGCTCGGTGGTGAGCGCCGACCTCAGGGGCACGGTCCGCAGTGCCGCGTAGGCGGCGCGCAGTCGTTCGGGTGCGACCGGGAGCTGCGGCATGCGCAGCTCGTGGACGAGCCATTCCACTTCCACCCCGACGGTGCGGGGCGGTCCCGTCTTGAAGCAGATCCCCCGTACCAGGGCCTCCACCTCGGCTTCGGTGAGGGCGGTGCGGGTGTGCGTACAGTCGCCCTCCGTACGGGCGCTTATTGAATCGGGCATGTCAGGATCCTCCTGAGATTCCACCGTTCAGCCGGTCCCGGGAGTGGCGGGACGGCGCACGCGCTCGTCCTACCCAAGACCGTCGAGTCGAATCGCACAAGGGTGCACATCGTCACTTAAAGGGCGCGGCCCAGGTGTGTCCCGTGATGTTTCGGGGGCCGGGAAACTCTGTTGCACCGCAGGACCAGCATCGCTCACGATGCGTTCATGAGCACGACGGGGGAGTCACCACGGGGGATCGCGCAGGCCGCGAGCAGGGCGCGCACGGGGGTCGCGCCGTGAGCGCGCGCCTGCGCGGCCTCGCCCGGGACACCGAGCGGATCGTGGCCGAAGGCGCGTACCGCACCCCCGGCGGCCGCGAGGTCTCCCTGGCCGCGGCGATCACCGCCGCACGCGAGGGCACGCGTATGTTCGGGCCGGAACCGGTGCAGGTGCCACCGGCCTCCGCCGCGGATACGTTCTTCGAGGTCACCGGCGAGAGCAGCCTGGCGGCCGCGGGCCGGCTGACCGGCCCGGTCGCCGTGCTGAACTTCGCCTCCGCCCGCAACCCGGGCGGCGGCTACCTCAACGGCGCCCAGGCGCAGGAGGAGGCCCTGTGCCGCGGCTCCGCGCTGTACACGTGCCTGCTGCGCGCCCCGGAGTTCTACGACCACCACCGCGCCCACCGGGACCCGTTCTACTCCGACCGGGTGATCCACTCCCCGGCCGTCCCCGTCTTCCGTGACGACCGGGGGCGCCTGCTGGAGACGCCCTTCACCGCCGGATTCCTGACCGCGGCCGCGCCCAACGCCGGCGTGGTGCTGCGCACGGCTCCCGACCGCGCGGCGGAACTGCCGGGCGCGCTGTCGGTGCGGGCCGGACGGGTGCTGGAGACGGCCGCGGCGCACGGCTATCGCCGACTCGTCCTGGGCGCCTGGGGCTGCGGGGTGTTCCGCAACGACCCGGCGCAGGTGGCGGGCGCCTTCCGGGACCTGCTCGGCCCCGGCGGACGGTTCGCCGGGACCTTCGAACAGGTGGTGTTCGGGGTGCTCGACCGCACGCCGGGAACGGTGGTCAGGGCTGCCTTCGAACGGACGTTCCCGGTCTCGCGGCTCCCGGAGTAGCACTCCGGGCGGGCCCGGTCCGCGCCGGGACGCTCTGCGCGTCGGCTGCGTCAGCTCCAGCCGTAACGTTCCCCCAGCCGGTGCCGGACGAGGTTGAAGCGCATCCGGTCCAGCGCGCACGCCTCCCGGCGCATCCCCTCCTCGTGCAGCCGCAGGACCCGGTCGACGTCCACCCACGAGTCGCGCCCCGTGCGGTCCCACGGTCCGCTGCCGATCGGCACCCACTCGCGGTCGCCGTCGTGCCGCTTGCTGGAGAGCTGCACGGCGAGCACCGTGCCAGCGGCCTCACGGGCGACGACCAGCACCGGACGGTCCTTGCCCCGGCCGTCGTTCTCCTCGAAGGGCACCCAGGTCCACACGATCTCACCGGGGTCCGGATCGCCGTCGTGCGCGGGCGCGTACTCGGTCCGCACCCGGCCGACCTCGCGGGGGTCGGCCTCGGTGGTCGCGGTGGGGCCGTAGCGGCCCGGGACGTTCTCATCGGTAGACGCAGTCACGATCCGTACCGTACGGGACGGGAGCGCACGACGGACGACCGCCGTACGCCCCGACGGTCAGCCCTCCTCCACCGGCACCTTCTGCGACGGCGCTCCCGCGATCCCGTTGAGCGGCGAAGTGCCGTTCGCGGCAGGCCCGTTCTGGTTCATGGAGGCCAGCAGCTGACGCGCGAGGCCCAGCCCGGTGCCGCCCATCGTGAGCGCCTTGGCGAACAACTCGGCCATGCCGTCGGCGCCGTTGAGCAGCACCATGTTGTCGACGCTGCCGAAGGCGGACGCCCCGGCCCTGACGATCTCCGGCCAGTTCTCGGCGAGTTGCTGGGCGACCACCGCCTCCTGGTTCTCGGCGAGCGCGGCGGCCCGCGCCTTGATCGCCTCCGCCTCGGCCAGACCCTTGGCCTTGACCGCCTCGGCCTCCGCCAGACCCCTGGCCCGCGCCGAGGCGGCCTCGGCCTCGCCGGTGACCCGGGTGGCGGTGGCGGCCGCGGCACCTCGCGCCTCGGTCGCCTGGGCCTCGGCACCCGCGGCCGTCTTCACCCGGGTCGCCTCGGCGGCGGCCGCGAGCTCCGTCTCCTTCGCCTTGGCCTGGGCCGCCGAGATCCGGGCGTCCCGCTCGGCCTCGGCCAGGGTGCGCTTCTCGTAGGCCCTGGCGTCCGCGGGCTTGCGGATGTCGGCCTGGAGCTGCTGCTCGCGGCGGTCGGCCTCCAGTTCCGCGACCCGGGTCTCCTGGACGACGACCTCCTGCCGGGCGGCGGCGTCGGCGAGCGGACCGGCCTGCCGCGCCTTCGCCCCCGCGTGGTCGCGTTCGGCCTGGTAGCCGGCCTGGAGGATCTCGCTGTCCCGGGTGGCCTCCGCCATCCGCGCGTACGACTGCTGCTCGGCCTCGGTGGCGAGACGGTTCGCCTCCGCCTGCGCGATGCGCGCGTCCCGCTGGACGGCCGCGGCGTGCGGCATCGCCAGATTCTGGATGTACCCGGTCGGGTCCTCGATCTCGTGGATCTGCAACGAGTCGACGATGAGTCCGAGCTTCTCCATCTCCGTGCCGCAGGCGGCCCGGGTCTGGCCGGTGAGCTTCTCCCGGTCCCGGATCATGTCCTCGACCGTCAACCCGCCCACGATGGACCGCAGATGACCGGCGAAGACGTTGTGCACCCGTTCCGACATCAGCTTCTGCTGGTCGAGGAAGCGGCGTGCCGCGTTGGCGATCGACACGAAGTCGTCGCCCACCTTGAAGATGACCACGCCCCGCACCTTGAGCGGAATGCCCTGGTGGGTCACGCAGTCCACGTGCAACTCGGTCTCGTTCAGGTCGAGCGAGAGCTTGCGTACCGCCTGCACGCCGGGCAGCACCAGCGTGCCGCGCCCCGTGACGATGCGGAACCCCATCCCCGCTTCCAGCCCCTCGGTCCGGTGGGTGGAACCGGAGATGATGAGCGCCTCGTTGGGCTCGGCCACCCGCCACATCAACTTGAAGACACCGACCAGCACGAGGACGGCGGCCACCGCCGCCCCCGCAACGACGCCGACGAACATCGGCATTCGCCCCCTTTGAATGGTGCCCTTTCGGCACCGAACGAAGGGAGTGTGCTCCCGCTCGAGCGCGGGGAGAAGTCACCGGCAGAACCTTGTCGCAACCTTGACACACAGGGCTCTCACCTGCGCCGGTACGGGCTCAACTGTCGTACGCGGCAGTGACGTAGACCGTGCGCGGCGGCAGGTGCTCCACCACCATGACCACCGTGCCGCGCTCCAGCCGCTCGGTGCCCGAGGCGGAGTAGGCCAGGAAGTGCTCCGCCCCGCCGCGCACCCGGACGATCACCTCGCCGACCAGTCCGGGTCCCACCGTCCCGGTGACCCGCCCCATCAGCCCCACCAACGACGCGTCGTCCATGCACC
The DNA here is from genome assembly GCF_055584385.1 of Streptomyces sp. NPDC104096. NCBI lineage: Bacteria > Bacillati > Actinomycetota > Actinomycetes > Kitasatosporales > Streptomycetaceae > Streptomyces > Streptomyces sp. NPDC104096. Next base: position 39,766 of record NZ_JBVJMD010000004.1, on the reverse strand, counting down.
AAGCCTAAGAGCTCCGGACCGAAGGCTCCACGGCCGCAACGCCCTTGAGAGCTCCGGACGGAAGTGGGGCCCGCCGGGCCCCACTTCCGTCCGGAGCTCTAGGCCGCCGGGGAATCCAGGGCCGCGAGCTCCGGCCACCGCTCGTGCCAGCGCTGGTCCGCCTCCAACTGGGCGGCCAGCGACACCAGAAGCGGCTCGCTGTGGGCCGGGCCGAGCAACTGCGCCCCCACCGGCAGGCCCGCGTCGACGAACCCGGCGGGGACGTTGACCCCGGGCCAGCCCAGGACGTTCCACGGCCAGGCGTAGGGGCAGGCGGCGATGACGGCGCGGTCGGTGGCCAGTCCGCCCAGGTCGCGCAGGGCGCCGACCCGGAGCGGCGGCGTGGCGGTCGTCGGCGCCAGCACCACGTCGTACGTCTCGAAGAACGCGCCGATACGGCGGTGCAGGACCGTTTCCGCGCGCCGGGCCGCCCGCAGCGGTGCCCCGCCGAGCAGGCGGCCGAGCCGTGCGGAGCCGTGGGTGCGCGGGTCGAGCAGTTCGGGGAAGGGCACGGTGGCGACCCGTTCGGCGATCCCGGCGGTCGCGCGCGGCAGGAAGGTCAGTCCGATCCGGCCGTACGGCGGGTCGGCCTCCTCGACCGTGTGCCCGAACGCGGCCAGCCGCTCGGCGAGTCCGACGACCCGGGCGCGCACCTGGGGCTGGAGACGGGCGGACACCGCGGTGAACGGCGGCTTCAGGGACAGGGCGATGCGCAGCCGCCCGGGGTCGCGGCCCACCGCCGCCGAGATGTCGAGACCGGGCGGCCGGTGCGGGTCGAGCGGATGGTTGCCGGCGGCCGCGTCCAGCAGCAGGGCGGCGTCCGCGACGGTACGGGCCAGGGTGCCGTTGACGGTGATGCCCTGGAAGGACTCGCCGAGCGGCCAGGTCGAGATGCGTCCGCGCTGCGGCTTGATGCCGACGAGGTGGGTCCAGGAGGCCGGGATCCGCACCGAACCGGCGCCGTCCGAACCGAGTGCCGCGGGCACCAGTCCGGCGGCGACCGCGGCGGCCGAGCCCCCGGACGAACCGCCCGGCGTGTGCCGCGGGTTCCACGGGTTGCGGGTCGCGCCGAAGGCGTGGCCCTCGGTGAAGGGCCACTGTCCCAGTTCGCAGGTGTTGGTCTTGCCGACGATGACGGCTCCGGCCGCGCGCAGCCGTCGTACCGCCTCTCCGTCCTCGGCGACCGGCGGGAACTCGCCCGCGCAGCCGAACGCGGTCGGCTCGCCCGCCACGTCCATGTCGTCCTTCACGGCCACCGGCACCCCGAGCAGCGGACGGCGCGCGCCCGCGGCCAGTTCCTCGTCCGCCGCCGCGGCCTCGGCGAGCGCGGCCCGGGTGCGGACGATCCGGAAGGCGTTGAGGGTCGTCCGGGTGGCCTCGATCCGGGCGAGCGCGTCCTCGACGAGAGCCTGGGAGGTCACCTCCCCGTCGGCCAGCGCACGTGCGGTCGCCGCCAGGCCGGCGGAACGGTCGAGCGTCATTCGGGACTCCTCCGGGACGGCGTGGGGAGTGTGCGCAGGCATCGGGATGGGCGGTCGGCGACGGCTGCGGGACTCCTCGGGTGTTCCTTCGGGACTGCGATGTCTACCGCACGGTAACGTCTGGCGGCCCGCCGGTGGAACGTCCCACGCGGGAGCCGTCGGTGACCGGTGCGGCGACCGCGAGGGTCCGGCCCTCGTACGGCTCGACAGCGGCGGCCGGCGCCGTCAGACGTCTGCCGACCCGGGGCCGAGGGGCGATCAGCGCCCCGGCGGACGCGAAGAGGGCGCCTTCCCGGTGCGTCACGCACCGGGAAGGCGCCCTCTTCGCCGTGGTCCGGGCCGTCGCGCCGGTCGGCACCGGCGGGTGCGCGCCCGCCGATGCGACCGTGGGCCGGGGTCCGTCAGTTCGGTGGGGTGTCCGGGCCCGCGCACGGTCCCTTGTCCGGCAGGTGCGCCTCGGCCCACTGGCGCAGTTCCTCCAGGGCGGGTTCCAGCGCCGCCCCGGCCGAGGTGAGCCGGTAGGAGACCCGCAGCGGCGGTCCCTCGTCGACCTCGCGCACGACGAGCCCGGCGACGCCGAGCTCCGTCAGCCGGTCCGACAGCATGCGTTCGCTGATGCCCGGGACGGCCCGGCGCAGGTCGGCGAAGTACGTCGGGCCGTTCAGCAGGACGGACACGATCGGCCCCGTCCACCGCTTGCCCAGCAGGCCGAAGACGCGCGTGATGCCGCCGTCCACCCGCGAGCAGGCCGCCGGGCTGTGCACCTGGCCGTGGGCCGCCTCGCGCTGTACCCCGTCGATCGCCATGGCCTCAGGATACCCGCCTCTCCGTGCGGGGATGAAAAATAGTAAGTGACTGTGTTATTCATAGGTAGGTACGAAACCTCAGCCCGCCTTCCGGGGTGGGCTCCACTCCTTTGGAGACACTCATGGCCACGTTGCTGCACATCGACTCGTCCGTTCTCCCGAACGAGGCGTCCGCGTCCCGTTCCGTCACGGACGCCTTCCGCAGGACCTGGGAGGAGCAGCACCCGGAGGGCAAGGTGATCTACCGCGACCTCGCCGCGCACCCCGTCCCGCACATCACCGCCGACGCCCACACGGCCGCCTTCGCCGACCCCGCCACGCACACGCCCGCACAGGCCGCCGCCCTCGCCGAGCGCGTCCGGCTGGTGGAGGAGCTGGAGCAGGCCGACGCCGTGGTGATCGGCGCCCCGATGTACAACCTCGCGATCCCCTCGACCCTCAAGGCGTGGCTGGACAGCGTGATCATGGTCGGCCGCACCGCGATGAACGAGGAGTCGAAGATCAAGGGCACCCCCGTGACCGTGGTCGCCAGCCGCGGCGGCGCCTACGGACCCGGCACCCCGCGCGAGGGCTTCGACCACGTGCAGAACTATCTGGAGGCCGTGCTGCGCGACATGCTCGCCCTGGACGTCGACTTCATCGTCCCCGAGCTCACCATGGCCCCGCACAACCCGGCGATGGCCGAGCTGGTCCCGCTGTTCGAGGCCTCCCGCGAGCGCGCCCACCAGGACGCGGCCGTCAAGGCCAAGGGGGTGGTGGAGCGCCTCGCGGCCTGACCCGGCCGGGGTGTTACGTTCGACCGCATGGCTCTGCGCAACGCGGTGATGGCCGCGCTCCTGGAGGGCGAGGCGTCCGGGTACGACCTCGCGAAGGGCTTCGAGGCCTCGGTCGCCAACTTCTGGATGGCCACCCCGCAGCAGATCTACCGGGAACTGGAACGCATGGCGGGCGAGGGGCTCGTCGCCGCACGGGTCGTGGAGCAGGAGCGCCGGCCCAACAAGCGGCTCTTCTCGCTCACCGACGCCGGGCACGGCGCCGTCCGCGCCTTCCTCGCGGAGGGCTCCGCCAAGCCGCTGGCGATCCGGGACGAACTGCTGGTCAAGGTGCAGTGCGTCGATCTGGGCGACCCGGGCGACGTCGACGCCGTCCGCGCCGAGATCGTACGGCGCGGCGAACGGTCCGCCGCCAAACTCGCCCGCTACGAACGGGCCCGGGAACGGCTGCTGGCCGGGCGGACCGAGGAGGAGTACTGCGGCACGGGCGAGCGCATCGGCCCCTACCTCACCCTTCAGGCGGGCCTGGCGCTGGAGCGCGCCAACCTCCAGTGGGGCGAGCTGGCCCTGCGGCTGCTCGCCCGGCGCACCGCGCGGACCGGCACGCCGGTGGGGGGCTGATCCCGGCAGGCGGACCTGCCGGGGCCGGCCGCCCCCGGTCGGCTCCCGTCAGTTCTTGCGGGCGGCGGCGTCCGCGCGCATCATCACGCAGTCGAACTCGATCACCCGGCCGGTGTCGGCCTCGCGGGTCACCGGGTACATCCCGGTGATCCCGAAGCCGGCGGCCTCGTAGACGCCGATCGCCTCGGTCATCGGCGGGCTGCCCTCGTACAGTCGCAGCAACGCGACCTCCGACTGGAGTCCCACGAACTCCGCGACGCGGTCGCCGCCGCCGGCGAACACCTCCAGGTCGTATCCCTGGGTGTCCATCTTCAGGAACGGGCGGGGCGTGTCGATGCCGTCGAGCGCCTTCTCCATCATCGAGTCCAGACGCCGGATCTGGATCTCCTCGGTGTCGCTCTTCCTGAACCGGACGTAGCGGCCCTTGCCGTAGTCGCTGGGCGGGAGCAGCGAGTTCATGGTGTTCCAGCCCGTGTGGATGGTGCTCGTGGTGTCCTCACGGCCGAGGCCGTACGAGTACACCCACCAGTCCGGGTCGTCCGCGGCGGCCTTCTCCAGCGTGGCGAAGTGCTCGGCGGTGGGCTCGAAGGAGACGATGCGGCCGGTGTAGCCGAAGCGGCGCAGCCGCCGGGCGTACTGGCCCCGGTTGGCCCCCACGTCGAACACGCAGTTCACTCCGTACAGCTCCAGCATCCCGGCCACGTGCTGGTGGCAGAGGTACTCGGCCGCCGCGAGCTGCAGCTTGCGTTCGTCGTTCCCGGCCGCCGGGTCCAGCAGCAGGCTCGCCCCGCTGTCGCCGAGGCGGACGGCGGTCGACTGCCCGACGCTCTCCTCCTGCTGGACGCCCGACGTTCGGCGCCGCACGACCCAGGCGTCCGCGCCGGCACCGGCCACCGTGTAGCGGCCGTTGTCCCTGGCGAGCACGTCCGCACCCGGCCCCAGGGGGATCCGGATCCGCCCTCCGCGCCGGGAGACCACAGCGGTGCCGGGGCCGAGATCGGTCACCTGAAGGCCCAGTCGGGGCATCAGTTTCAGCAGTCTTCGGTAAGCGGTCTGCATCGCCTCACCCTTGCAGACGGGGCGGTCGGCCATCACCCCTATGAATAAGATTTGTCCCTCCGATGAACGACACCTGACCGGCCCCGTCCGATGCCGCCCGCCGCTGTCGCCGCACCCGGTGTCGCTTGCCTTCGAGAGCGCTCGAAGGCCTAGCGTCGTCAGGGTCGGCGGAGATCCGGGCGAGCGGAGACGGACATGCATGCGGGTGTGCACATCAACCGGTTCGACCACTCCGGGGGCGGGCCCGCGCTCGGGGCCGAGCTCGCCGCGACGGGGGCCGCGGCCGAGGCGGCGGGGGTCGGCTGGCTGTCGGTCATGGACCACTACTTCCAGATGGAGTTCAACGGCGGCGTCGAGGACCCGATGCTGGAGGCCTACACGACGCTCGGCTACCTCGCCGGGCACACCTCCACCGTGCGGCTGGGCGCGCTCGTGACCGGCGTGACCTACCGGCACCCCGGACTGCTCGCCAAGATCGTCACCACGCTCGACGTGCTCTCCGGCGGCCGGGCCGCCCTGGGCATCGGCGCGGCCTGGTACGACCGGGAGCACGAGGGGCTAGGGGTGCCGTTCCCGCCGGTCGCGGAGCGGTTCGAGCGGCTGGAGGAGACGCTGCGGATCTGTCTGCGGATGTGGGACCCGCGGGACGACGGCCCGTTCGAGGGCAGGCACTACAAGCTCGCCGAGACCCTGTGCGTGCCGGCGCCGGTCAGCGCGCCGCACCCGGAGATCATGATCGGCGGCGGTGGCGAGCGCAAGACGCTGCGGCTGGTCGCCCGGTACGCCGACGCCTGCAACCTGATCGCGGAGTCGCCCGAACAGATCCGGCACAAGCTCGACGTGCTGCGCGAGCACTGCGACGCCGAGGGGCGCGACCCCGCGACGATCCGCAGGACGATCGCGTACACCGGGGAGTCGGCCACCACGGGCGACCTCGACGCCTTCCTGCGCGACATCCGCGGCTACGCGGGGCTCGGCATCGACACCGTGATCCTCGCGCCGCGACTGGGCGAGCCCGCCGCCTGGATCGAGAGCTTCGTGGCCCCGGCCGTACGCCATCTGGCCGAACTCGACTGACGTACGCGCAACCGCCCGGCCGCGGTCGCGGTTCCAGGTCGCGGGATCAGGTGCTGCCGAACGCGAGGGGCGCAGGGGGCGGTCCCGCGGGGTGACGCGCGAGAGGGGCCGGGCCACCGGGCTCCGGCCCCCCTCGACGGGAGTGTCGACCGCGGTCAGGCGGCGACGGACGCGCCGGCGTGACCGTGCAGACGGGCGATGACGTCGGTCAGCTGGGCGGCGACCTCGGCGTCGTCGACCGGGTGGGTCTCGGCGAAGCGGACGACGGAGCCCGGGATGGACAGCTTGACGTCCTCGAGCACCTTGGCGCCCGCGATGCCCGCGGCCTTGCGGGTCTCGTCCTGCGCCCACACGCCGCCGTACTGGCCGAAGGCGGTGCCGACCACGGCGACGGGCTTGCCGTTGAGGGCGCCGGCGCCGTACGGACGGGACAGCCAGTCGATGGCGTTCTTCAGGACGGCCGGGATGGTGCCGTTGTACTCGGGCGAGAACAGCAGGAGCGCGTCGGCCTCCTGGGCGGCGGCGCGCAGCTTGGCGGCGGCGGCCGGGACGCCGCCCTCGACGTCGATGTCCTCGTTGTAGAACGGGATCTCGGCCAGGCCTTCGTACAGCTCGACCTCGGCGCCCTCGGGAGCCAGCTTGACGGCCGCCTCGGCGAGCTGACGGTTGTGCGAACCGGCGCGGAGGCTACCGACGAGCGCGAGAATACGGACAGACATGCGAACTCCCAGGATGCTGAAACACTGACGAAACAATCCGGACCGAGGTCCGTTTATGGGTACCACTGTAACCGGACCGCGGTCCACTTCATTCCGGATGCTTTACGCTGAGTTCATGTCCGGAACCCTGCCTCCCCTCGCGAAACCGGAATTCCCGGTCGGAGAGCCCGAGTTGCTCCAGCTCGGCACCGCGCAGGACGAGCCGTGCCTGCGCGCCGACGCCGCGCGCAACCGGGCCCGGCTGCTGGACGCGGCCGCACGCCTGATCGCGGAGCACGGGGCCGCGGGCGTCACGATGGAGGCGGTGGCCGCGGAGGCCTCCGTCGGCAAGGGGACGGTCTTCCGCCGCTTCGGCGACCGCACCGGTCTGCTCACGGCGCTGCTCGACCACTCCGAGAAGAAGTTGCAGGCCGCGTTCCTCTGCGGACCGCCGCCGCTGGGCCCCGGGGCGCCCCCGGCGGAGCGGCTGCGGGCGTTCGGCTGCGCGCTGCTGCGCCGCTCGGTGGACGAACTGGATCTGCAACTGGCGGCCGAGCCGAGCGCCGAGCGCCGGTTCTCCGTACCGGCCCGGCAGGTGCAGCACGCTCATGTCGCCATGCTGCTGCGGCTGGCCGTGCCGGCCGCGGACACCGAGATGCTCGCCCACACCCTGATGGCCCAGCTCAGTCCGGCGCTGATCCACCATCTGACCCGGCAGTGCGGTATGTCCCTGGAACGTATCGAGGCGAACTGGGCGGATCTGGTGACACGCGTCACGGAGTGAAACCGTCCGGACACCCGCACGTTGTTGCACAGTGAACGGCCGTCCCCCGCTCGGGCCCCGCGCCCATGCCTCTGCCAAGATGCGGTACCTCATGGTGCAGATACCGAAATCGACCACGCCCGCGCTGCCCGCACCGCGCTCCGTGCCCACGAGCGCCGACGTGGCCAGACTGGCCGGCGTCTCGCGCGCGACCGTCTCCTACGTCCTGAACAACACCAGTGCCGTGCGGATCAGCGAACCCACCCGCCGCCGCGTCCACCAGGCCGCGAAGGAACTGGGGTACGTCCCGCACGCGGCCGCCCGCAGCCTGCGCGCCGGGCACAGCCGCATGGTGCTCATGCCCGCACCGGCCGTCCAGGCGGGCCCGCTCTACAGCCAGTTCCTGAACGACCTCCAGTGGGCGCTCGGCCGGCTCGACTACACGGTCGTGCAGTACGGCAGTGTCGGGTTGCACGGCGACGAGGCCGCCCGCGCCTGGGCCGAGCTCCGGCCGGTCGCCGTCCTGGTGCCCGGCGTCGAACTCGGCCCGGCCGGCGTGGCGGTGCTCAAGCGCTCCGGCGCCCGGGCCGTGGTCACCCTCGGTTCCGAACCTGTCGAGGGCGCCCACGCCCTGCTCATGGACCACGAGGGGGTCGGCCGGGCCGCCGGTGCGCACCTGTACGCCCGTGGCCGTCGTCGGGTCGGCGTCGTCGTCCCCGAGGAGCCCGGCCTGGAATCGCTCTCCCGGCTCCGCCTCGCCGGGGTGCGCGACGCGCTGGCGGGCACCGACGCCGTCGTCACCGAACTGCCCCTCGCCTACGAGGAGGAGTCCGCCGCCCGACTCGCCGCCCGCCGGCGGGAGCTGGGCCTGGACGCCGTGTTCACGTACAACGACGAGTACGGGATGCTGCTGATGCGCGCCCTCCAGGACGACGGTGTGCGCATCCCGGCGGAGACGGCCGTCATCGGCGCCGACGACCTGATGCTCGGCCGGCTGCTGCGGCCCCGGCTGAGCACGGTCCACATCGAGCTGCCGTCCGGCCGTGAGCTCGCCGAACTGGTCGACCGCGCCGTGCGCGACCCCGGCGCGGCGCCCGGGACGCACCAGGTCCTCGGTTCCTCGGTGGTGCACCGCGAATCCAGCTGAGGCGAAGACGCTGCCCGCGTCTGCGGCCGGATCCGCCGGACAGGCCCTAGGATGTTGCGCGCTCAACCAGATGGGGATGTGTTCGACCACCGGACGCGGCTCGCGCGGCTGCGCCGGATCACCGCGCCCCGCCGCACGGCCGCCCCACCGGCCGTGTCCCGCCACGCGGCCGCCGACACCGGCCGCGTACCGCACGGGACTCCCGCCCCGAGTCCCGCCGGTCACGAACGGAGAGCCGCCATGCCGTTGCTCGACCCCAGGACCTGGCAGGCCCGGACCCTGACGGGACCCGAGTACGCCGTCACCGAGCCCGCCACCGGCGACCGGCTCGGCACGGTCGCCCTGGCCACCGCCGAGGACGTCCGCGCCGCCGCGGCCGACGCCCGCGCCGCCCAGCGGGAGTGGGCGCGCGTGCCGCACTTCGTGCGCGCCGGGGTGCTGCGCAAGGCGGGCGACCTGTTCACGGCGCACGCGGACGAGCTGCGGGAGTGGCTCGTCCGTGAATCGGGGTCGATCCCCGGCAAGGCCGACTTCGAGCTGCACGTCGCCGCGCAGGAGTGCTACGAGGCCGCCGCGCTGGCCTCCCGTCCGGCCGGACAGGTGCTGCCCAGCGAGGGGCCCCGGCTGTCGTACACACGGCGCGTCCCGGTCGGCGTGGTGGGCGTGATCGCCCCGTTCAACGCCCCGCTGATCCTCTCCATCCGTTCCGTCGCCCCGGCCCTGGCGCTCGGCAACGCGGTCGTCCTGAAGCCCGACCCGCGCACCGCGGTCTGCGGCGGCCTCGCCCTTGCCGCGGTCCTCGCGGCGGCGGGCCTGCCCGAGCACCTGCTGGCGGTGCTGCCCGGCGGCCCCGAGGCCGGCCAGGCGCTGGTCGCCGACCCGCAGGTGCCGGTGATCTCCTTCACCGGCTCCACCGCGGCCGGCCGCGCCGTCGGCGAGGCGGCCGGCCGGCACCTGAAGCGGGCCCACCTGGAACTCGGCGGCAACTCCGCCCTGGTCGTGCTGGAGGACGCCGACCTGGACGCGGTGATCTCCACGGCGGCCTGGGGCTCGTTCTTCCACCAGGGCCAGATCTGCATGACGACCGGCCGCCACCTCGTGCACCACTCCCTGTACGCGGAGTACGTCGAGCGGCTCGCCGCCAAGGCCGACGCCCTCGCGGTCGGCGACCCGCACCGCGCGCAGGTCCACCTCGGCCCGCTCATCGACGGCACCCAACTCGCCAAGGTGCACGCACTGGTGGAGTCGAGCACCGCCGGGGGCGCCAAGCTCGCCGCGGGCGGGACGCACGAGGACCTCTTCTACCGGCCGACCGTCCTCGCGGACGTCGACGACCACACCCCCGCCTACGCGCAGGAGGTCTTCGGCCCGGTCGCACCCGTACGGTCCTTCGCCACCGCCGACGAGGCGGCCGCGCTCGCCGCCGCGAGCCCCTACGGCCTCTCCCTGGGCATCGTCACCCGCGACGCAGCCCGCGGCCTGGACCTCGCCGAGCGCATCCCGACCGGCATCGTCCACATCAACGACCAGACGGTGAACGACGAGGCCGTGGCGCCCTTCGGCGGCATCGCCGCGTCCGGCACCGGCGCCCGCTTCGGCGGCGAGGCCAACCTGGAGGCCTTCACCGACGTGCGCTGGACGACGGTCCGCGGCGACGTGGCGCCGTACCCGTTCTAAGTGCCGCGGCGCCCGGACCCACCGACGACGGGAGGCGGCGCCCGGACCCGGGCTCAGGGGCGGCACGAGGTGTCGCCCGGACCCGGGCTCACGGCCGAGGGGCGTGTCGCCCGGACCCGGACCCACGCCCGGGCCCGAGGGCGACAAGCGGCGTCGTCCGGACCCGGACTACTCGCCCTTGGGCCCGGACCCCGCCTGCTGCTCGGCGATGCTCTTGCGCACCTCGTCCATGTCCAGCTTCCGGGCCTGCCCGATCAGGTCCGCGAGCGCGGGCTCCGGCAGCGCGCCCGGCTGGGCGAAGACGGCGACCTGGTCGCGGACGATCATCAGCGTCGGAATGGACTGGATGCCGAAGGCGGCGGCCAGCTCGGGCTGCGCCTCGGTGTCGATCTTGCCGAAGACCAGGTCCGGGTTGGCCTCGGCCGCCTTCTCGTACACCGGTGCGAACTGACGGCACGGCCCGCACCAGGCAGCCCAGAAGTCGATGAGGACGAACTCGTTCTCCGTGACCGTCTGGTCGAAGTTCTCCTTGGTGAGCTCCACGGTGGTGCTCATGCGCGCATCCCTCTTTCCGGTGTGGGGGCCAGGCCGTCCGCACAACACGGCCGCACGGGAGGGTATTCCACCGCCGCCCGGCACACCCGTCCATGTGGCCACCCCGCACCCCACCCCGCAGACTGTGTGCCATGACGGAAACGGAATCCATCGCGTACGACGTCGTGGTGCTCGGGGCCGGGCCCGTGGGGGAGAACGTCGCCGACCGCACCCGCGCGGCCGGCCTGTCCACCGCGGTCGTGGAGAGCGAACTGGTCGGCGGCGAGTGCTCCTACTGGGCCTGCATGCCCAGCAAGGCCCTGCTGCGCCCGGTCATCGCCCGCGCCGACGCCCGCCGCGTGCCCGGTCTGCGCCAGGCGGTGCAGGGCCCCCTCGACGCGGCCGCGGTCCTCGCCCACCGCGACTACTTCACCTCCGACTGGAAGGACGACGGCCAGGTCGGGTGGCTGGAGGGGACCGGCGCCGTGCTGTACCGCGGACAGGGCCGCCTGGCCGGACCCCGGACGGTCACCGTGACCGGCCCGGAGGGCGAGCGGCACGTGCTCACCGCCCGGCACGCCGTCGCCGTGTGCACCGGCACCCGCGCCCTGCTGCCCGGCCTGCCGGGCCTCGCCGAGGTCCGGCCCTGGACCAGCCGCGAGGCCACCAGCGCGCACGCGGTCCCGGGACGGCTCGTGGTGGTGGGCGGAGGCGTCGTCGCCACCGAGATGGCCACCGCCTGGCAGGCCCTCGGCTCCCAGGTGACCCTCCTCGTCCGCGGCGCGGGCCTGCTCGCCCGCATGGAGCCGTTCGCGGGCGAACTGGTCGCCGACGCGCTCACCGAGGCGGGCGCCGACGTCCGCACCGGCACCGCCGTGAAGTCGGTGACCCGCGAGAACGGCACGGTCGTGGTCGTCACCGACAGCGGCGACCGCATCGAGGCCGACGAGATCCTCTTCGCCACCGGCCGCGCCCCGCGCACCGACGACATCGGCCTCGACACCATCGGCCTGGAGCCGGGCTCCTGGCTGCCGGTCGACGACAGCCTCCGGGTCACCGGGAACGACTGGCTGTACGCCGTCGGTGACGTCAACCACCGCGCCCTGCTCACCCACCAGGGCAAGTACCAGGCCCGGATCGCGGGCGCCGCGATCGCCGCCCGCGCCGCCGGCACCCCCCTGGACACCAGCGCCTGGGGAGCCCACTCCGCCACGGCCGACCACGGCGCCGTCCCCCAGGTCGTCTTCACCGACCCGGAGGCCGCGGCGGTCGGCCTGTCCCTGGCGGAGGCCGAGCAGACCGGCCGGCGCGTGCGCGCGGTCGACGTGGACATCTCCTCGGCGGCCGGCGCGGGCCTGTACGGCGACGGCTACCGGGGCCGCGCCCGCATGGTCGTCGACCTCGACCGCGAGACCCTCCTCGGCGTCACCCTCGTCGGCCCCGGCGTCGGCGAGCTGATCCACTCGGCGACGATCGCCGTCGCCGCGGAGGTGCCGATCGCCAGGCTCTGGCACGCGGTCCCGTCGTACCCCACGATCAGCGAGGTGTGGCTGCGCCTGCTGGAGGCCTACCGGGGCTGACCCGGCCGTTCCGGGGCCCGGCCCGGGCCCCGGAACACGCACCCGGCAGTCCTCCGCCCCTGCTCAGCCGGGCAGCTCGAACCCCAGGGCCTTCGCCGCCGCCTCGGGCGTGGCGCCCGCCCAGCGCTCCAGCATCGCCCGGTTCGACGACAGCGAGCGCGGCTCCGCCCGGTCCAGGTAGAGCATCCCGTCCAGATGGTCCGTCTCGTGCTGCACGATCCGGGCGGGCCAGCCCGTGAACACCTCGTCCAGCGCCCGGCCGTGCTCGTCCTCGCCCGTCAGCCGCACCTCGGCGGCCCGCGCCACCACCGCCTGCCAGCCGGGCACGCTCAGACAGCCCTCGAAGAACCCGGCACGGGCCGTTCCGACGGGCGCGTACGACGGATTGACCAGCACCCGGAACGGCAGCGGCACCCGGCCCCGGGCCAGCCGGACCTCCTCGGACACCGGCGCCGGGTCCTCGATCACCGCGATCCGCAGCGGCACGCCCACCTGCGGTGCCGCCAGCCCGACCCCCGGCGCCGCCCGCATGGTGACGCGCAGCGCCTCGACGAAACGCGCCAGCAGCGCGGGCCCCAGCTCGCCCTCGTAGCGCCCGGTGCCGGCCCGCAGCACCGGGTCGCCGGCCGCGACGATGGGCAACGGACCGTCGGTGGCGAGGAGTTCCTCCACCAGTTCGACAAGGGCAGTGCGATCGCTCGGAGATGCCATCGAGCCAGCATGCCACGGCCCCGCGCGAGCGACGGCATTCGCCTGTGACACACGCCACTTGACGCCCGGGGAACTCGGCCGGACCCGTCACCGACTACTGGACCGCCACGCTCACCGCCCTGGCAGCCCACGTCCCCGACCGCCGGAGAAGCCGCCGATGTCCACCGCTCCCTCGACCACCACGGACGAGGCCCCGCAATCCGCTCCACCCGCGTCGTCCCCCCGCGGGTGGGCCACACTGCGCCCGCTGGTCCTGCGACTGCACTTCTACGCGGGCGTGCTCGTCGCCCCGTTCCTGCTCGTCGCCGCGGTCACCGGCCTGCTGTACGCCGGCTCGTACCAAGCCGAGAAGCTCCTGTACGCCCACGAGATGACCGTGCCCGTCGGCGACGCCGAACTGCCGATCTCCGCACAGGTGGCCGCGGCCCGCAAGGCGCACCCCGAGGGCACCGTCACGGCGGTACGGCCCTCGCCGGCGCCCGACGCGACCACCCGGGTGCTGCTCTCCGGCGTCGAGGGCGTCGGCGCCGACCACACCCTCGCCGTGTTCGTGGACCCGTACACCGGCAAGGTGCGCGGCGCCCTCGAACAGTACGGCTCGTCCGGCGCGTTGCCGCTGCGCACCTGGATCAGCGAACTCCACCGCAACCTCCACCTGGGCGAGACCGGCCGCCTCTACAGCGAGCTCGCCGCGAGCTGGCTGTGGGTGGTCGCGCTGGGCGGCCTGGCGCTGTGGTTCTCGCGCCGCCGCGCGCTGCGCAAGGTGCGCGGCACCAGCGGGCGGCGTCGCACCCTGGGCCTGCACGGCACCGTGGGCGTGTGGGCCGCCGCCGGGTTCCTGTTCCTCTCGGCGACCGGTCTGACCTGGTCCACGTACGCCGGCGCCAACATCGACGAACTGCGCACCTCGCTCGGCCAGTCCACCCCCTCCGTCGCGACTGCCGCCGGCGGCGAACACGCCGGGCACGACGCGGCGGCCACCGCCGGCGGGGACGCCGGACACGGGGTCGGCCTCGACAAGGTGCTGGCCGCCGCGCGCGCCGAGGGACTCGGCGACCCGGTGGAGATCGTCCCGCCCGCGGACGCCTCCTCCGCGTACGTCGTCAAGCAGATCCAGCGAAGCTGGCCCACGAAGCAGGACGCGGTCGCGATCGACCCGGCGACCGGCGAGGTCACCGACGTGCTGCGGTTCGCGGACCACCCGGTGCTCGCCAAGCTGACCCGCTGGGGCATCGACCTGCACAGCGGGGCCCTGTTCGGGCTCGTCAACCAGCTCGCCCTGATGCTGCTCGCGCTCGCGCTGATCCTGCTGATCGTGTGGGGCTACCGCATGTGGTGGCAGCGCGGCCGCGGCTCGGCGTTCGGCCGTCCGGTACCGCGCGGCTCCTGGCAGCAGGTGCCGCCGTACGTGCTCGTCCCCGGCCTCGCGGCGGTCGCCGTCCTCGGCTACTTCGTGCCGCTGCTCGGCATCCCCCTGGTCTGTTTCGTCGCCGTCGACGTCGTGCTCGGCGAGATCGCGCACCGGCGGGGGAGGCGGACCTCGGGCGGCGGGGCGGCGGCCGGGTGACGCCGTAGCGGAATGGCGGCGGGGGCGCGCGGCGCGACTGCCGCCTGCCCCCGCCGCCTGCCCCCGCAGCCCGGGTCGGGCCGCCACCCTCCCGGGGGGCGGCCGCCCAGACCTGTCAGACCTGGTCGAAGTCGCCCGCCAGTGCCGAGGCGATCCGCAGGTGCGAGGCCGCCTCCTCGTGCCGGCCCTGGCGCTGGAGCGTGCGGCCCAGCATCAGCCGGGCGTAGTGCTCGACCGGGTCGCGGTCCACGATGACGCGCAACTCACTCTCAGCGCGGCGCAGTTGGGCCGAGTGGTAGTAGGCGCGCGCCAGCAGCAGCCGGGCCGCCGTCTGCTCGGGCACCTCCTCGACCAGTCCGCCCAGGACGCGGGCCGCCGTCGCGTACTCCTCGGCGTCGAAGAACATCCGCCCGCGCTCCCAGCGCTCCGCCGTCGTTCCGTGGTCGTAGTACGTCGTGTCCACTCGTGACCTCCTTCGGGGGCGAGAACGGCCAAGGGTTGTTGAATATTCCACTACGTCGGGCTCGCGGGTGCGGACGGCCGTCCTCGGCCCGGCGCACACGGGCGGACCGCCCCCGGCGGCCCGCGTGCCGGGAGCCGCATCCGGAAGCGAACCTCTACCTGACCGGGCGACAGCGCAGGCGACGGACTGACGGAGCGGGTCCGGCGGGGCTAGGTTGGGCGCCATGAGCAATCTTGACCGCGAGCCGGTTCCCGCCGTCTGCGGTGGCCGTGGGTTCGTCGTGGCGGAGCCGGTGCGCGAACTCCTCAGCCCTCGCCGCGTCCGGCTCGGCGAGTCCTCCGAGGTCCGCCGGCTGCTGCCCAACCTGGGCCGGCGCATGGTGGGCGCCTGGTGCTTCGTGGACCACTACGGCCCCGACGACATCGCCGACGAGCCCGGCATGCAGGTGCCCCCGCACCCGCACATGGGTCTCCAGACGGTGAGCTGGCTGCACGAGGGGGAGGTCCTGCACCGCGACTCCACCGGCAGCCTCCAGACGATCCGCCCCCGCGAACTGGGCCTGATGACCTCCGGCCGGGCCATCAGCCACTCCGAGGAGAGCCCCAGGTCGCACGCCCGCTTCCTGCACGGCGCGCAGCTGTGGGTCGCGCTGCCCGACAGCCATCGCCATGTCGACCCGCACTTCGAACACCACGCCGAGCTGCCGGTCGTCACAGCGCCGGGCCTGAAGGCCACGCTGGTCCTGGGCGGCCTCGACGGCGCGACCTCGCCCGGGACGGCGTACACCCCGATCACCGGCGCCGACCTGACCCTGGCCGCCGGCGCGGACGTACGTCTGCCGCTGGAGCCGGACTTCGAGTACGCGGTGCTGTCCATGTCCGGCGAGGCGCATGTCGACGGCGTGCCCGTGCTGCCCGGCTCGATGCTCTACCTCGGCTGCGGCCGCGCCGTACTGCCGCTGCGCGCCGAGTCGGACGCGGCGCTGATGCTCCTGGGCGGTGAGCCGTTCGAGGAGGAACTGGTCATGTTCTGGAACTGGATCGGCCGCTCCCAGGAGGAGATCGAACAGGCCCGCCGGGACTGGACGGAAGGCAGCCGCTTCGGCGAGGTGAAGGGCTACGACGGCGCTCCGCTGCCCGCCCCGGAGCTCCCTCCCTTGCCGCTGAAGCCGCGCGGACGGGTGCGCTGACCTGCGGAGGTGTACGACCGGCAATACTTCGGGCGGAAGCCTGAAGGCCTCCGCCCGAAGTGCATCCAGAGCGTCTCCGGGCGGGGTCATGTTCTTGTAGGCGCCGCTGAGTTCGTCCACCTAGACGTGGATTCCTGCCTCCTCCATGACCTCGCGGGTGCCGCCAGCGTCGGGGTTTCGTCCTCGGCGGCGACGAGGCCTTCGGCATGGCGGACGACGCGCACACCGCGTTCGTCGACCGTGCCAGGGGGATCGCCCGCGAGCTGGGCCGGCGGGTCGTGGCCTGGCAGGAGACCGCGCGTTCGGCCGTCGGCCCCGAGGAGGTCGTGCAGTACTGGATCGACGCGGCGGAGATGCGCGAGGCGATGGACTCCGGGGTCCTGGCGCGGATGATCCCCGCCGAGATGGCGGCGATCGTCGCCGAGACGATGGCGAAGGCCGAGCACGACGTCGACCGGGCGGCGGCCAAGGGCGCGCGCGTCCTGCTCTCACCCACCTCCCACCTCTACCTCGACCGCCCCTACGCCGAACCGTGCGCCGACCCCGACGGCGAGGCCCGGCGGGCCCGGGTGGGGCTGCCCGTCTACCCGCCGAAGACCGTCGAGCAGAGCTACGACTGGGACCCCGACCGCGCGCTCGCCGCCGCCACCACCGACGGCGAGGCCATCGCGGCCGGAGTCGAGGCCGCCGTCTGGTGCGAGACGGTCACCTCGGGCGAGGACCTCGAATTCCTGCTCCTGCCCCGCCTCGCCGGGGTCGCCGACCGCGCCTGGTCGCCGGCCGGAGCCGGGAACTGGGACGCCCACCGGGACCGGCTGGCCGTCCAGTCGGCGGCGTGGCACCGCCGCGGCTGGACCTGGTTCGCCTCCACCCTGGTCGACTGGCCCGCAGCGCGTCCGGCCGGGGGCGAACAGGCCTGAACGCCCGACCTCCGTCGTGAGCCGGTCCACTCCCGGCCCGCGACGGATCCCGGACCGGACGGCGTCGCCGCTCCTCGGACGGGCCGTCAGCAGGCGGCGGCCCGGCCGTGGCGCCGTCCGGTCGGGCGGCGTTTCGCCGTCGCCCCGGAAGGCTCCCGATGCCACCCGCACCGGGGGCCTTCCGAACCCCGCGTGCCGACCGAGGGTCGTGCGGACTCCGCGCACACGGGTGATGTGGAGTCATATATTCCTATAAAAACCCCTCTTGCTGGCATAGTGCGCTCATGGAGACCTCCGCTCCCGGCGACCACGACCGCCCGCCGCGCCCGGGCAGGCGCCGTCGTACGGCCTGGGTGCTCGCGCCGCCGGTCGCCGCCGGGATCGTCGGCGCGGTCGTCCTCGCCGGTCCCGCCCAGGACGGAGCCCACCGCTCCCCGGGCCGCCCCGGTCCCTCCACGGCCTCGTCCCTCGGTGCCCCGAAGGCCGAGGCCCCGTCCCCCGGCGCCGCGGGCATCGGCGACCCGCTCATGCCGCTCGCCGGCAACGGCGGCTACACGGTGCGCCGTTACGCGCTCGACTTCGACTGGCGGGCACCGCTGACCCCGTTCGAGGCCGCCGCCACCGTCAGCGCCACCGCCACGCAGGCCCTGTCCCGCTTCGACCTGGACTTCGCCGGGAACACGCTGCGCACCGTCACCGTCGACGGGACACCCGCCGACGCGGTACGCGACGGCGACGAACTCGTCGTCACCCCGGCCCGGCCGGTCCCCCGGGGCCGCGCGTTCACCGTCCGGGTCGCCTACACCGCCGATCCCACCCTCCAACGCCGCCGCTCGGACGCCATCACGCGCTACGGCTGGGTGCCCACCCCCGACGGCACCGTGCTCTACGCACAGCCCGACGGCGCCAAGATGATCTTCCCGGCGGACGACCACCCGAGCCTGCGGGCGCCCATCACCTTCCACATCACCACCCCGCCGGAGCTCAGCGCGGTGGCCAACGGCCGGCTCGTCGAGCGTGCCCGTCGGCCCGACGGACGGATCCGGTGGACGTACGACTCCGAACAGCCGGTCGCCGCCCAGCTGGTCCAGATGGCGATCGGCAAGTTCACCTTCGTCGACCGCACCGGCCCGCGCGGTCTGCCCCTGCGGGACGCGGTCCCCCGGAACCTGGTCGCCGACACCGAGGCCTACCGCTCACTCACCCCCGAACACCTGGCCTGGCTGGAGCGGCACCTCGGCCCCTTCCCGTTCGGCCGCTACGGCGTACTGGTCGGGGACACCGACCTTCCGGTGGCCCTGGAGTCGCAGTCGCTGGCCGTGCTGCCGCGGGCCGACCTGACGGGCGGCCGGGTCGACGCCGAACGCAACCTCGTGCACGAACTGACCCACCACTGGACCGGCGACAGCGTCGCCGTCCGGCGCTGGTCCGACCTGTGGCTGAGCGAGGGACACGCCCGTTACTACGAACGCCTCTACGCCGACACGCACGGCGGCGCCGAC
Organism: Streptomyces sp. NPDC104096; assembly: GCF_055584385.1. NCBI lineage: Bacteria > Bacillati > Actinomycetota > Actinomycetes > Kitasatosporales > Streptomycetaceae > Streptomyces > Streptomyces sp. NPDC104096. Next base: position 21,159 of record NZ_JBVJMD010000004.1, on the reverse strand, counting down.
CTGGAGGACGTGATGCGGACGGCGTACGAGCGGCACGACCAGTGGCGCCACGACGACGGCGCACCCGCCGAACCCACCGAACCGTCCCTGTTCCGGCAGATCCGCTACGACGGTTCGGCGCTGGTGCTCTACGCCCTGCGGGAGGAGGTCGGCGAGGACGCCTTCGGCCGGATCGAACGGGCCTGGGTGACGACGTACCGGGGCAAGGCCGCCGGGACACGGGACTTCGTCGCACTCGCCTCGGCGGTCGCGGGCCGGGATCTGAAGCCCTTTCTGACGCCGTGGCTGTACGGGGCGCACACCCCGCCCATGCCGGGGCACCCCGACTGGCACGTCGACCCGGTCCAGGAGTGAGTGCCACGCCGCCCGCCCTGCCGCCGACCGGGTGGCCTGTGCCGGGGTGCTGGTCCACGTCGGTGACGGTTGGCGCGACGTGGCACGCCGGACACGGAAGCGTACGAGGGGTGGCGTGGAGGACAACTCCTTTGTCCTGGTTGCGACGAGCACGGTTGGAGTCCTTGCATGATGAGAAGACCTGCCGCCCCCCGTGTCCCCGGCGCGGTACGCAGGCATCGCCTGCTGATCTGCGTGACCGCGTCGGCGGCGCTCGTGGTGCCCCTGCTGACCGGCCGGCTGACGGACGGCCCGGACGACCGCCGCCTCCAGAACGAGTTCACCGACGCCGCCGACGCCTACCACGTGCCGCGCAACGTGCTCATGGGCGTGGCCTATCTCCAGTCGCGCTGGGATTCCCATCCCGGCGCGCCGAGCGTCGTCGGCGGCTACGGACCGATGCACCTGACGGACACCGCGCCACCGCGCCCGGCCGGCACCGCGCACGGCACCGTGGCGGCGGGACCGCCGGGCACGGACACGTCGACCCCCGCGCAGGACCGTTCCGCGCCGCCCGCGGACCTGCGCCGGGCCGCCCGACTGACCGGCGTTCCGGTGGAGAAGCTGCGTACCGACACCGCTGCCAATGTAAGGGCCGGAGCGGCACTTCTGGCGGAGACACAACGACAACTCGGCAAATCGCTCAGCGCCGACACCGGCGACTGGTGGGAGGCGGTGGCCCGCTTCCCGGGCGGCGGCGACAAGGCCACGGCGGCGACGTACGCCGACGACGTGTTCACGGTGATCCGCAAGGGCGCGCACCGCACCACCGACACGGGTCAGCGCGTCACCCTCCCCGCCTCGCCCGGTGTGCGCCCCCTCCGGCCGGTGAGACCCCCGCGGCCGAAGGAGGTCGAGTGCCCGGCGGAGCTGGACTGTTCCTGGCTGGCCGCGCCGTACGTCCAGGTCGACGGCGGGTACGGCAACCACGACCTGGCCGACCGGCCCCGGGACGAGAAGATCGAGTACATCGTCATCCACGACACCGAGGCGAACCTCCCGAGCATGTTCCAGACCGTGCAGGATCCGACGGAGGCGTCCTGGCACTACTCGATCCGCTCCAAGGACGGTCATGTCACCCAGCACATCAGGACCAGGGACATGGCCTGGCACTCCGGCAACCAGTTGGTCAACGCCCGCTCGATCGGCATCGAGCACGAGGGTTTCCTCACCCAGCCCGACACCTGGTACACGGAGCAGATGTACCGCTCGTCGGCCCGTCTGGTGCGCTACCTGGCGAAGAAGTACGGCATCCCGCTCGACCGGCAGCACATCTTCGGCCACGACAACGTGCCCGCGCCTACCGGCGGCAGCATCCCGAGCATGCACGACGACCCCGGCCCCTTCTGGGACTGGCGGCACTACTTCGACCTGCTCGGCGCGCCGCTGCGGGCCACCGGCGGCGAGCAGGGCGACATGGTGACGATCCTGCCCGACTTCGCCACCCACAAGCCGTCGTTCACCGGCTGCGCCGGCGACCACGACGACCACCTGCCGTGCGCGCCGCACGGATCCAGCGCCGTCCGGCTGCACACCGGGCCGTCCGAGAGCGCACCGCTGATCCAGGACCCGGGCCGGCACCCGGACGGCGCGGACTCCACGGAGGACGTCAACGACCTGGGGTCGCGGGTCTCCGCCGGACAGACCTTCGCGGTCGCCGAGCGCCGCGGCGACTGGACGGCGATCTGGTTCCAGGGCCGCGAGGGGTGGTTCAGGAACCCGAGGAACCACCCGACGGCCGTCGGCGCGGGCGGCCGGACGGTGACGCCGCGGGAGGGCCTGGACTCGATCCCGGTGTTCGGGCGCGCCCTGCCGGAGCCGGGCGCCTACCCGCAGGGGATGCAGGAGCCGACCCAGGCGCCGCTGCCCTACGAACTCCTCGCCGGCCAGCGGTATGTGACCCGCGCCAGCCTGGACGGCTCCTACGTCGACCGGTCGTCCTTCGTGGAGTCGCCGAGCCCCGTGGTGAAGGGCAGCGAGGAGTACTACGAGATCCAGTTCGGCCACCGGCTCGCCTACGTCCGGGCCGCCGACGTGGACGTGGTGGACGTACCGGTCGCGGCGGGGCCGGAGTCGGAGCCCGAGCCGAAGTCGGAGTCGGGACAGGGTGGACACGCCCGGCGCAAGTGAGCCGCGGGACGTCTCAGAGCTCCGAACAGCAGTGGGGCCGGGCGGGCGCCACTGCTGCTCGGAGCTCTCAGCGGGACCAGGGTCGGCGGGTCGCGGACCGGTGCCCACGGAGCGCGGGCCGGGCGGCGGGGCCACGCCGGTGCCGGTCAGCTCCGGCGCTTGGGGGTGGGGAACGACTGCTCGGTCCAGATCGTCTTGCCCTCGGCCGTGTACCGGGTGCCCCAGGCCTGGGCGAGCTGCGAGGCGATGAACAGACCCCGGCCGCCCTCGTCGACCGTACGGGCGTGGCGCAGATGCGGCGCGGCCGAGCCGGAGTCGCGCACCTCGCACGTCAGGCTGCGGTCGCTGACCAGGCGGACCTCGATCGGCGGGCTGCCGTACCGGATCGCGTTGGTGATCAGTTCGCTGACGATGAGTTCGGTGTTGAACGCCGTCTCCTGGTCGATCTGCCACCGGGCGAGCTGCCGGCGGGTGTTCCGCCGGGCCTGCGCCACCGTGGCCGGATCCGACTCGAACTCCCAGGTGGCGACCTGTTCGGGCGGGAAGGAGCGGACCCGCGCGACGATCACCGCGGCGTCCCCCGCCCCCATCCCGGCCGGCAGCGCGTACACGATGTCGTCGCAGAGGTCCTGGAGCGGCCGGTCGCGGTAGTCCGGCGACTGCCGCAGCGGACGCGAGGACTCCGCGAGGTACGAGGTCAGCAGCGGATCGCTGGTGAACACCAGGACGCTGCCGTCCGGCACCGCGAACTCCCCGGCGGCGAACGGCGAGTCCTCCTCGGAGCCCAGGGCGGGACCGGCCGGTGTGTCGGGGATGCTCACGGTGCCGTCGGGTTCGACGAGGACCGGTGCCAGCCGGCCCGCGCCCGCCATCGTGCAGGAGCCGGTCAGCGGGTCGTGGACCGCGTAGACGCAGTCGGCGGTGAGGGCCTCCCGGCGCATGGGATCGCCCAGCGGCAGGTTCGCCCGTTCGGTCGCCAGGTGCGCGGCCGTGTCGTACAGCCGGGCCAGCAGTTCGTCGGGGGAGAGGTCGAACGTGGACAACGAGCGCACCACCGTGCGCAACTGGCCCATGGTGGCGGCCGCGTTGAGGCCCCGCCCGGAGACGCTGCCGACGACGAGGGCGGTGCGGGCGCTGGACAGCGCGATGGTGTCGTACCAGGCACCGGGATCGGCACCGGTGACCGACAGGTACGCGGTCTCCAGCGAGGCCTGGCTCTCCGGGCTGCGGGGCAGCAGATGGCGCTGGACCGTCGCGGCCACGGTGTGCTCCCGGGCGTAGCGGCGCGCGTTGTCGATGCACAGCGTCGTGTGGGCGGCCAGCTCGACCGCGAGCCTGCGGTCGCCCTCGTCGAAGGGCCGCGAGCCCCCGGTGCGGTACAGGCTGACGAGTCCGAGGACGCTTTCGCGCAGGGTCAGGGGAACCGCGAGGAGGCTGTGGGACTTCGAGGAGAGGATGGCCTCGGCGCGCGCGGGGTCGAAGGCCAGCCAGGGGGCGTCGGGTCGCAGGGGGACCACCCGGGCGCGAAGATCGGCCAGGCACCTGGTGAACGGGGTGGGACCCGGCAGTCGCTGCACATCGCCCACCGGGTGGGCGATGGGAACGCCCTCGGCCGTGCTGCGGAAGGCGGCACGCAGCAGGGGGGTGCCCGCGGGCAGCGGGGCGAGCGGCGGCTCGTCGCCGCGGATCACCGCGTCGACCACCTCCACGATCGCCACGTCGGCGAACACGGGAACCACGGCGTCGACGAGCTCCTCGCAGGACACGGCCGGGTCCAGGGTCCGTCCCACGGTCCTGCGGACGGCGTCCAGCACCCGGGCCCGACCGCGCGCCCGCTCCCGTTCGGTGACGTCCACGGAGGTGACGGCCACGCCGAGCACCTTCCCCTCCGGGTTCTCCAGGCGCAGCACGGACACCTCGAAGTGCCCCTCCCGGGACGGGTCCCGCTTGAACCGGGCCCGCACGACCCGCTGGCGCACGGGGATCCCGGTCTCCAGCACCTCCACGAGGGCCAGTTCCACGTCGTCGTCCACGACGATGTCGTACGCGCTCCGGAACGACTGACCGACCATGCTTTCCACCGGGACGCCCCGCATGGAGGGCGTGGAGGTGTTGAGCCGCACCACCCGCAGGTCGGTGTCCAGCAGGTGCAGGCCGACGGGCGACCGGGTGAAGAGGGCGTCCAGCATCGAAGCAGCCCGCTCCTCCGCCTGCGGGTCCTCGTCGTCGTGCGCCACCGGAACCTCCTGCGGTCCGCCGTGTCCCTGGGCCGTCCGTGTTACCAGCGTGCAGGGTGATCGACGGCGGCGCATTCGGGGGCGCGGACCTCGGCGCACACCGGCGACGGCTCACCGCGCGGCCGGTCACCGTCCGTGACAGTGCCCAGCTCCGCGGCTCGCCGCCCCCGTGCGGGACATCCGCCGGACCGTCGGGCTCAGTGATCGGCCCGTACGGGATGCCGGCTCAGGATCGAGACCCGGTTGAACGCGTTGATGGTGATCGCGACCCAGAGCACCGCGGAGATCTGGTCGTCGGTGAGCGCCTCCCGGGCGGCGGCGTAGGCGGAGTCCTGGGCGGCGGTGTCGGCGGGGCTCGTCGTCGCCTCCGCCAGCGCGAGCGCCGCCCGCTCGGCGGGGGTGAACAGCCCGGTCTCCCGCCAGGCGGCCAGCACGCCCAGCCGCCGTGTCGTCTCGCCCGCGCGCAGGGCGGCCCTGGTGTGCACGTCGAGACAGAACGCGCAGCCGTTGATCTGCGACACCCGGAGGTTGACCAGCTCCACCAGGACGCGGTCGAGCCCCGCGTCGGCGGCCGTCGCGCGCACCGCGTCCGAGGTCTGCACCAGTGCGTGGTAGGCCTTGGGGCTCTGCTTGTCGAGGTAGATCCGCTGGGCCGGGGACCCCGGGGTGGGGCCCGGTATGGGGCTGCTCAACCTGCACTCCTTCAGGGGCCGTCGCCGGCGCCCGCGCTCCGTCGTGCACGTGCGTGTACGTGCGTGTGCCTGGGCTGTCATTGTCCTGTGATCGGGACCGTGATCGGGACCGTGATCGGGACCGTGATCGGGACAATTATGGTTGAATATGAAACTATCATGGTCGGAACGGACACCGCAGGACACGGACGGGTACAAGGGGAGGACGGGATGGACCGGCTGGACGCGAGGGACGGGACGAGCGGAGAGGGCGACCCGGCGGGCGGAGCCGCGACGGGGCGCGTCGAGGTGCTCACCCCGCGGGACGTGCCGCTGGGCGGCCCGCGGTCGATGACCGTACGGCGCACCCTGCCGCAGCGTGGCCGGTCCCTGATCGGGGCCTGGTGCTTCGCCGACCACTACGGCCCCGACGACGTAGCCCGCACGGGCGGCATGGACGTCGCCCCGCACCCGCACACCGGCCTCCAGACGGTCAGCTGGCTCTTCGCCGGGGAGATCGAGCACCGCGACAGCCTCGGCAGCCACGCGCGCGTACGGCCCGGTGAGCTGAACCTCATGACCGGCGGGCACGGCATCAGCCACACCGAGGTCTCCACCCCGGACACCGAGATCCTGCACGGCGTCCAGCTCTGGGTGGCCCTGCCCGACGAGCACCGCGGCACCCGGCGCGACTTCCAGCACTTCGCGCCCGAGCCGGTGGTGGTCGACGGGGCGCGGATCAGCGTCTTCCTGGGCACCCTCGCCGGGGCCGTCTCACCGGTACGGACCTTCACGCCCCTGCTCGGCGCCGAGGTCGTCCTCGAACCCGGTGCCACGCTCACCCTCGCCGTGGACCCGCGCTTCGAGCACGGCGTCCTCGTCGACCACGGGCACGTCCGGGTGGCGGGCGCCCCGCTGCGTCCGGCGGAACTGGGCTACGTGCCCACCGGCACCGACACGCTGACCCTCGGCAACGACTCGGACGAACCGGCCCGGACGGTCCTGCTCGGCGGAACCCCGTTCGAGGAGGAGATCGTCATGTGGTGGAACTTCGTCGGCCGCAGCCACGAGGACATCGCGCGGGCGCGGGAGGACTGGATGGAGGAGCTGGCGCCGGGGCGGGCGGCGGACGGCCGCCGCTTCGGCGAGGTGCGGGGCTACGACGGCGCGCCCCTGCCCGCCCCGGAACTGCCGTCGGTACCGCTGAAGCCGCGCGCGAGGGCGCGGTGAACTGATCGCGCGGGGGCGCGGGGGTGCGGGGGCGCGGGGGCGCGGGGGCGCGGGGGCGCGGAGGGTGTGAGGCCTGAGGGCGTGGGGCGCCAGGCCCGCGTCCGGCCGTGGCGCGGGTCCGCCGGCGGTGCGCGCCTGCTCGGCGGAGGCGCGCCGGTCAGCGGTGGGGGCTGCGGCGGGCGGCGGACAGCGGCCGCTCCTCGCCGGGCCGGCCCTGTCCGGTCCGCTGGGCGCGCCAGTCCCGCGCGCTGCACCCGAACCGCTCGCGGAACCAGCGGGAGAAGGCGCTGGGCGCGGAGAACCCCAGCAGTCCGGAGATCTCCGTCAACGAGCGGCGCGGGTTCGCCACCAGGTGCTCCGCGAGCTGCGCGCGCGTCGCGTTGAGCAGGGACGAGAACGTCTCGCCCGACGCCGCCAGATGCCGGTGCACCGTGCGCCGGTCGACCCCGAGGCTGCACGCGACCTGCTCGATGGAGCAGCGTCCGGTCGGCAGCAGGACCTCGATCAGATCGCGCACGCGGTCCAGCACGGTCGTGTCCCTCGACACCGCGATCGACTCGAAATACTGCCGGGCATAGGTCCGCAGCAACGGGTCCGACATGGGGTTGGGGACGTTCAGATCGTTGCCGTAGAAGATGATCCCGTTGAATTCGCGGTTGAATTCCACCGTGGTGCCGAAAATGCGCCGGTGCGTCCCGAGGTCCGTCGGCGCGGCGTGGGTGAAGCACACGGACAGCGCCTGCCAGCGGGTGCCGAGGAAGTTGCGCAGCACCTGGTGGAACGCGCCCACGGCCAGCTCGGTCGCCTGCCGGGTCGCCATCGCCTCGCCGACCTCCAGGCCCACCTTCAGGGTGGCCAGGCCGCTCGACTCCGACAGCCGGTTGTGCAGCATCTCGTTGTACATGTACTCGTGCCGGACCAGGAGCTCCACCGCGCTGCGGACGTCGGGCTCCTCGCGGATGACGAGGCTGATCGGGCCGAGGTTGGAGAAGCGCCGCCGCTCGGCGAGCAACAGGCCGAAGTCCTCGCGGCGGGCGGCCGTCGCCGAGAGTTCGAGCAGCAGGATCACGGCCGTGCCGGAGATCCACCGGTCCTGGACCGCCAGTCCGGCAGGGTCGAGGCCCGCCTGCCTCATCAGGCCCCGCGGGTCGATGCCGAGCGACTGACTGAGCTCGACGTAACCGCTCAGGGTCGCGTTGCGGACGAGGGGCTTCATGGGCGCACTCCAGGGCTCTGTCCCTAACTGATAAGTCGGATGTCCCGTCAAGTCAAGCGTGCCGTCACCCGGTGACCTAACGTTGCACCACCCGCGAGGGGTTCGCCGTCCGCAATTCGGTACCCCGTCGATCGGAAATCCGACGGAGAACACCATGACAAATTGTTCGGCCGTTGACCAGCCCTGGAAACAAGTTTCGAGCAGCCCTGAAAATGCGATAGGAAATCCCTGGAGAATGCGGGCCGAGGGCCTTCGGCGGACATGGTCGTGCCGAAATCCATGTGATTCCCGCGTAGAGACGAGGAGAGACGTGCCCGCGGTCCACGGTCTCCGGCCCACCGGCAGCCAGCCCGGCTCCGGCGCGGCGGACACACCCGGTGGGAGCCACCGATGAAGAACGTGCGCGACGTGCTGCGACGGCCCCGCACCGGAGCGGCCGTGTGGCGGGCCGCCGACCTCGCGGGCTCCGACGAGTTCGTCCTGCGGCTGTCCCCGGCCCAGGTCGACGAGTTGGAGAGCGCCGCGCGGGCGGTCCACGAGCGGGGCGTTCCGCTGCTGAAGGTCGCGGCCGGGGACTTCCCGCTGCCCACCCTGGCCGGCCCGCTGGAGAAGGTCGCCGACGTGCTGGAGAACGGCCGTGGCTTCGTCCTGGTCAGAGGGCTCCCGGTCGAGCGGTACAGCCTGCCGGTGGCGAGCACGGTGTTCTGGGGGCTGGGACAGCACCTGGGGATCCCGGTGTCGCAGAACGCCGCGGGCCATATGCTCGGGCACGCCCGCGACACCGGCCGGACCCTGGCCGACCCCGCCACGCGCGGCTACCAGACGCGAGCGGAGCTGCCCTTCCACACCGACGGGTCCGATCTCCTCGGACTGCTCTGCCTGCGGGCGGGCCGCACCGGCGGGCGCACCCGCCTGGTCAGCTCCGCGGCCGTCCACGACGCCGTCCTGGCCCGCCGCCCCGACCTCGTCGAGCGCCTGTACCGCACCCACTTCCTGGACCGCAGGGAGGAGCAGGCCCCCGGCGAACTCCCGTACGACGCCGTTCCGCTCGCCGTCTGCCACGACGGAAAGCTCAGCATCCGCTACAACCGCTGCTACCTCGAGTCGGCGCAGCGCTTCGCCGACGTCCCCCCTCTGGAGCCGGCCGACCTGGAACTGTTCGACCTGGTCGACGAGGTGTCCGCGGCACCGGAGTTCGGGCTGGACGTCGGCTTCGGGGCGGGCGACCTGCTGCTCGTCAACAACCACGCCGTTCTGCACGCCCGCACGGCGTACGAGGACTTCGCCGAGCCCGCGGCGAAACGCCATGTGCTGCGGCTGTGGCTGACCGCGCACCGGGGCCGGGACCTCCCGCCGGGCTTCTGGGGCGAGGCGCGCGCCGCCGAGGACGGCTCCGGCCGTGGCGGGATCAGCCCCCGCGACGTGATCCTCACTCCTGGGGCCTGCCCGGCAGGCCCGAGTCCCGTGGCCGCCGCCCGGCGCCCACGGCCGTCACCGACGGCCACCCGACCCGCCGACCGAACGGAAGACGCTTGACATCCTCCCCCGCCTAGAGGCGGGGGATTCCAGCGGTCGCCCGCTGGGTTTCCTGATTCATCGCCGACTGCCCGCCCGGAGAACTCCGTTGAGGTCTTACACCAGCTCCACAGACAGACACCGCCAGTCCGGCGGCCAGCAGATTCTTCGCGGCGTTCACATCACGGTCATGGACCGTGCCGCAGTCGCACGTCCACGTACGGACGTCGAGCGGCATCCTCCCCTGGAGGGTGCCGCAGGCCGAACACAGCCTGGAGGAGGGGAACCACCGGTCCACGGCGATCATTTCCCGCCCGTACCAGGCGGCCTTGTACTCCAGCATCATCCGGAAATCGGCCCATGCCGCGTCACTGACCGCGCGGGCGAGGCTCCGGTTTTTGACCATGTTGCGGACACTCAGGTCCTCGATCACGAGCGTTTGGTTCTCACGCACGAGTCGAGTCGTCAGCTTGTGCAGATGGTCACGGCGCCGGTCGGTGATCCGGGCATACACCTTGGCGACCGTGCGCCGGGCCTTGGCCCGGTTGGCACCATCCCCCTTCGCCTTTCTCGCCAAGCGCCGCTGGGCGAGCGCGAGGCGGGCACGGTCACGACGCTCGTGCCGCGGGTTGGCGATCTTCTCACCGGTGGACAGGGTCAGCAGGTGGGCCAGGCCGACGTCGATGCCGACCGCAGCGCCGAGGGAGGTCAGCGGCTTCACGGTCGGGTCCTCCACGAGGAGGGACACAAACCAGCGGCCGGCCGCATCCTGAGACACGGTCACCGTCGACGGCTGCGCCCCCTCGGGCAGCGGACGCGACCACACGATGTCCAGCGGCCCGGACATCTTGGCCAGGGTCAGCTGCCCGTGCCGGAAGCGGAACGCGCTGGTTGTGTACTCCGCGCACCTGCGGGACTTCTTACGCGACTTGAAGCGGGGATACTTCGCCCGCTTACCGAAGAAATTCGTGAACGCCACCTGCAGGTGCCGCAAAGCCTGCTGGAGCGGAACACTGGACACCTCGTTGAGGTAAGCCAGTTCCTCCGTCTTCTTCCAGACGGTCAGCATCGCCGACATCTGGTTGTAGCTGACCCGCTCCTGCCGCGCCCACGCCTGCGTACGAGCTTCGAGCGCCATGTTGTAGACCTTCCGCACACACCCGAACGTGCGCGACAACTCGGCGGCCTGCGCATCGTCCGGGTAGAAGCGGTACTTGAACGCCCGCTTCACACGAGTGGCCATACCTCACAAATTAGCACAACAGCCAGTGAACTCCCGGGCGCACGCCGGGGTGCACGCCGAACCGCCCTGGAGGCGATTCGGCCTTCCCTGCCCTGCTCCGCAGGAGTCCGATTCCTCCCCGGCCTGAAGGCCGGGGTATCCCCGGAGGTATCCCGATGAACAACCTCGCGGCAGTCCTGGTGGAGTCCGCCCGGGCCGACGGTGACCGGATCGCCGTCCGCCAGGACGACACCACCCTCACCTACGCCCAGCTCGACGACGCGAGCGCCCGGCTCGCCACGCTGCTGCGGGACAGGGGGGTCCGGCCGGGCGATCGCGTAGCCATGGTCATGCCCAACGTGAGTCTCTTCCCGGTCGTGTACTACGGCATCCTGCGGGCCGGAGCCGCCGTCGTACCGATGAACCCGCTGCTGAAGGCGCGGGAGGCGGCCTTCACCCTGCGCGACTCCGGGGCCCGCACGGTGCTCGTCCACCCCCTGTTCGCCGAGGAGGTGGCGAAGGCCGCCGCCGAGGTCGGGGCCCAGTGCCTGGTGACGGACGCGGAGGTGTTCGACGGCCTGCTGCGGGCGGCCGAGCCGATGGCCGAGGTGGAGCCGCGGGCGGCGGACGACACCGCCGTGATCCTGTACACCTCGGGAACCACGGGCACCCCGAAGGGCGCCGAACTGACCCACCGCAACCTGCTCACCAACGCGGTCACCACCCGGGAGACGCTGATCCTGATCCGCCCGGACGACGTCCTGTTCGGGGGACTTCCGCTGTTCCACGCGTTCGGGCAGACCTGCGCCCTCAACGCGGCCGTCAGCGCGGGCGCCACCCTGACCCTGCTGCCGCGCTTCGAGCCAGCCAGGGCGCTGGAGATCATGCACCGGGACCGGGTCACCGTGTTCCTCGGCGTGCCCACCATGTACACGGCGCTGTTGCAGACCGGCATCCCCGAGGACCACGACCTCTCGCCGCTGCGCCTGGCGATCTCCGGCGGCGCCTCGCTGCCCGTCGAGGTCCTGCACGGCTTCGAACGGGACTTCGACGTGACCGTGCTGGAGGGCTACGGACTCTCCGAGACCTCGCCGGTCGCCGTGTTCAACCCCCCGGACCGGCCGCGCAAGGCCGGCTCGATCGGCCTGCCCATCCGCGGGGTCGAGGTCAGGCTCGTCGCCGACGACGGCACCACGGCCGGTCCCGGCGAGGTCGGTGAGATCGCCATCCGCGGCGAGAACGTGATGAAGGGCTACTGGAACCGCCCCGAGGCGACCGAGGAGGCCGTCCGCGAAGGATGGTTCCACAGCGGCGACCTCGCCCGCGTCGACGAGGACGGCTACTACTTCATCGTCGACCGCAAGAAGGACCTCATCATCCGCGGCGGCTACAACGTCTACCCGCGCGAGATCGAGGAGGTCCTCTACGAGCACCCGGCCGTCGCCGAGGCCGCCGTGGTCGGTGTGCCGCACCAGGTGCACGGGGAGGAGGTCGCGGCCGTCGTGACCCTGCGCCCCGACCGCGCGGACACCTCCGCCGACGTCCTGCGCGACTTCGTCAAGGAACGGGTGGCCGCCTACAAGTACCCGCGGATCGTGACCTTCACGGACGCCCTGCCCAAGGGCGCCACCGGCAAGATCCTCAAGCGCGAGATCGTCGTCGACCAGTCCGCCACGGACTGAGATCACCCCCGAAGGAGCTGTCCCCGGTGCCGAGTGACCTGCCGGATCTGCATGCCCTGGAACTGCTCGTCGCCGTGGCGGAGACCGGCAGCCTCAGCCAGGCGGCGGCCCGGTTCGCGATCAGCCAGCCGTCCGCCAGCGCGCGGATGATGACGCTGGAGCGGCGCCTGGGGGTGAAGCTGCTGCTGCGGACCACCAGGGGATCCCGGCTCACCCCGGCCGGCCTGGTGGTCACGGACTGGGCCCGGGGCGTGCTGGAGAGCGCCGCCGCCTTCGTCGAGGGCACGGCGGCGCTGCGCTCGCGCCAGGAGGACCGGCTGCGGGTGGGGGCCAGCCTCACGGTGGCCGAACACCTCGTGCCCGGCTGGCTGTTGGCCCTGCGGGAGTCGGCGCCGGAGCTCCACGTAGGACTGGAGGTGTCGAACAGCCGCAAGGTGATCGAGGGACTGCGGCACGACGCGCTGGACGTCGGCTTCGTCGAGGGCCCGTGCATCCCGCGGGACCTCCGCTCCACCGTCGTCGGACGCGACCGGCTGCTGGTGGTGGTGACCCCGGACCACCCCTGGGCGCGCCGCAGCGACCCCGTTGCGGGAGGCGAACTCGCCGCCGCCGCACTGGTGTTGCGCGAACCCGGCTCCGGGACGCGGGAGACGCTGGAGACGGCGCTGGAGCCGTACGGCGGCGTCGCCACCCCCCTGCTGGAACTCGGGGCCATCGCCCCGCTGCGCAGCGCCGCGTCGAGCGGAGTGGGGCCCGCGGTGCTGTCGGCCATGGCCGTGCAGGACGACCTGACGGAGGGCCGGCTGGTGTCGGTGCCCACCGAGACCGAACTGCGCCTGGACAGGGTGCTCCAGGCGGTATGGCCGCGCGGGCGGTCCCTGCCGGCGGCGGCGTCGCGACTGCTCGCCCTCGCCTGCCGCCGGCCCGGCCGCCGGCCCTCGGGCTCCTGACCGCTCCGGCCGCCCCCGTCTGTTCCGGCCGCCCCTGACCGCTTCGACCGCCCCTGACTGCCCCGGTCCGCCCGACGGCGACCGGGGCAGCAGGCTGTCACCGGCCATAGGGCAGCCCTATGGCCTTGTCACGATCCGGGGCCTACAAGGGGTCCGGGAGACGGACGAGAGTCGACACCGTGAAGAAAGCACTCGTTCAGGAGCCCCCGTCCACCACGGCGACCCCGTCCGCCACGGAACTCCCGTCCACCGGACCGACCCCCACCGGCGCCGCCGGGACCCGGCAAGCCGGGACGCGGTCGTCCGGCACACCGCAGGCCGACGGCGAGGGGTCCGGGTCCCGGCTGCCCGGCCTCGCCCTCACGTTGGCCCTCGCCGCGCTGGCCACAGCCGTGGGCAGGCTGCTTCCGGTGCTCGGCGGTCCGGTGACGGCCGTGGTCCTCGGCGTGCTCGTCGCCGCCGTACGCAAGCCGGGCCCGCGCCTGCGCCGGGGAGTCACCGGCGCCAACAAGCCGGTGCTCCAGGCCGGAGTCGCCCTGCTCGGCGCCCAGTTGTCGCTCACCCAGGTGCTCCACGTGGGCGGCGGCTCACTGCCGATCATGCTGGGCTCGCTGGGCGCCTGCCTGACCGCCGCCTACTTCCTCGGCCGCCGGTTCGGCGTCGACAGCAACCTGCGCACGCTCGTCGGCGCGGGCACCGGGATCTGCGGGGCGTCGGCGATCGCCGCGGTCACACCGGTGATCGGCGCCGCGAGCGCGGAAGTCGCCTACGCCGTCTCGACGATCTTCCTGTTCAACATCGCCGCGGTGCTCGTCTTCCCCGTGGTCGGCCATCTGCTCGGGATGGACCCGCACGCCTTCGGCCTCTTCGCCGGCACGGCGGTCAACGACATGTCGTCCGTGGTCGCCGTCGCCACCGCCTACGGGCCGTCGGCCATCGACGACGCGGTCGTCGTCAAGCTCACCCGCACCCTGATGATCATTCCGATCTGTCTGGGCCTGGCGGTCTGGGCCCGGCGGCGCGCCCGCGCCGCCGACCCGGCCGCCGACTCGCCCCGGGTGAGCGCGTTCCGGCTGGTGCCGTGGTTCCTGGTGGTCTTCCTGCTGGCCGCCGCGGCCAACAGCGCCGGACTCATCCCGGCCGGTGTCCAGCCCGGCCTCAAGGAGCTCTCCGTCCTCCTCATCACCGTGGCGCTCTGCGCGGTCGGCCTGTCCACCGACGTCGCCGCCCTGCGCCGTACCGGCCCGCGCCCCCTGCTGCTGGGCGCCTGCCTGTGGGTGGTCGTGTCCGTCACCAGCCTCTCGCTCCAGTACGGCCTCGGAGCCCTCTGACGCACCTGGTACGCCGCCGACGCGCCCGGACCCCAGGGGCGCCCGGTGCCCGCAGAGCCCCCGCCCGCCCTCGTCGATCACGAGGGCGGGCGGGGGCTTTCCGCACCGGGCTCATCGCCGCACACAGGCTCACAGGCCCGCAGGCCCACAGATACAAGGGCGCGCGGGGCACAGGCTCACAGGCCCGCAGGCCCACAGGTACAAGGGCGCGCGGGGCACAGGCTCACAGGCCCGCAGGCCCACAGGTACAAGGGCGCGCGGGGCCCACAGGCACACGGCCGAGGGGCCCCTCCGGTGCGTCCGGAGGGGCCCCTCGGGTGGTGCCGCGTTCACTCGCCCGGCGTCGACTGCCGCGCGTACTCCGCGAACCAGGCCAGGGTCTCGGGATGGGTGACGGCGCCCGCGCTGCTGACGTCGCCGACGGAGGCGCCCTGGAGGATGCGCTTGACCGGCACCTCCAGCTTCTTCCCGGTCAGGGTGCGCGGTACCGCGGCGATCGGCACGATGACGTCGGGCACGTGACGGGGCGACAGCCGGCGCTTGATGGCTCCGGCGATCCGCTCGCGCAGCCCGTCGTCCACGGCCGTGCCCTCGGCGGCCACCACGAACAGCGGCATGAAGTAGGCGCCGTCCGGGCGCTCCACGCCGACGACCAGGCTGTCGGCGACCTCGGGGAGCTGCTCGACGACGTCGTAGATGTCGGCGGAGCCCATCCGGACGCCCATGCGGTTGAGCGTGGAGTCCGAGCGCCCGGACACGACGACCGACAGGTCGGGGTGGACGGTGACCCAGTCGCCGTGCCGCCAGACGCCCGGGTACGCGTCGAAGTAACTGGCCCGGTAGCGGGCCCCGTCGGGGTCGTCGACGAAGTACAGGGGCATCGACGGCAGCGGCGCGGTCACCACGAGTTCGCCCTGCTCGCCGGTGAGCGGCCGCCCGGAGGGGTCCCAGGCGTCGAGCGCGACACCGAGCGAGGGGCACTGGATGCGGCCCACGCGTACGGGCAGCATCGGGGAACCGCCCGCGAGGACCGAGCAGATGTCGGTCCCGCCGCAGATGGACTGGAGCCAGACGTCCGGCGCGAGCCGCTCGTGGACCCAGCGCCAGGTACTGGCCGGCAGCGAGGAACCGGTCTGCATGATGGAACGCAGCGCGCCGAGATCGAGGTCGGCCGTGGGGTCGGCGCCCGACTTCTCCACGGCGGCGAGATAGGCCGCGCCCACGCCGACCATCGTCGCGCCGGTCCGCTCGGCCACCCGCCAGGCGCCGTCGACGTCGGGGAAGGTGGGGCTGCCGTCGTACAGGACGACCGTGCTGCCGTGCAGCAGCCCGCCGACCAGGAAGTTCCAGACCATCCAGCTCGTGGACGTGACGAACAGGTAGCGGTCCTCGGCCCGCAGGTCGGCGCCGAGACCGAGGGCCTTGAGCAGTTCCACGACGATGCCGCCGTGCCCCTGCACGATTCCCTTGGGCACTCCGGTGGTCCCGGACGACCACAGGATCCACAGCGGATGGTCGAAGGGCACGTCGGCGAATTCCAGGGGGCCGTCGGCGGCGGGCAGCGCGGACCAGGCGTGCACCTCGACGTCGGGCCGCGACGACCACGGCCGGTCCGGCGCGGTGCCGAGCCGGTCGACGGCGAGGACGTGCCGGACGGTGGGCAGTCCGTCCACGAGTTCGGCGATCGCCGCCCGCTTGTCGTACTCCTTGCCGCCGTAGCGGTAGCCGTCCGCCGCCACCAGGACGACGGGCCGCGCCTGGCTGAGCCGGGCGAGCACGCTGGGGGTGCCGAAGTCCGGGGAGCACGCCGTCCAGACCGCGCCGACCGCGGCCGTGGCCAGCAGGGCGACCACGCTCTGCGAGATGTTGGGCAGATACCCGGCCACGCGGTCGCCGGGCGCCACGCCCATCCGGCGCAGTGCCGCGGCGACGTCCGCGACCTGTCCGCGCAGCTCCTCCCAGGAGATGTCCACGGGTTCGGCGCCCTCGGTGACGGCGACCAGCGCCGGACGGGTGTCGCAGGCGTGGGCGAAGCACCGTTCGGCGAAGTTCAGCCGGGCCCCGGGGAACCAGGAGGCGCCCGGCATGGACGCGTCCGCCAGTACGTCGTCGTAGCCGCTGACGGTGTCCAGGCCGTAGTACTCCCACACGGCCGACCAGAAGCCGGGCAGGTCCGTGGAGCTCCACCGCCACAGCTCGGCGTAGTCGGCGAAGTGCAGCCCCCGGGTGGTGTCGAGCCACCGCATGAAGCACGCGACGTTGGAGTCCTGTGTCTCGCGGGGACCGGGGGACCACAGCAGATCGGTGTCGTCGGTGTTCATCGTCGCCTTTCCGGGGGCTGTACGTCGGACTGGGTGTCAGCCGCGTTCGAGTTCGCGCAGGAGTTCCTCCGACCGGGGCCAGGGCCCGTGGCCGGAGGCGGGGTTGAGGTGGCCGACCGCGCCGAGTTCCACGAGCCGGCTGCCCCAGTCCCCGGCCAGTTCGCGCACGCGTTCCAGGGCGCCCAGCGGGTCGTCGGAGCTGGCCGCGACGACGCTGGGGAAGGGCAGCGCCGAACGGGGCACCGGTGTCCAGCCGTTCTCGGCCAGTACCTCCGGGGTGGGATAACCCTCCGGCAGCGGGGTCCCGAAGTCGGGCGGGGTGACCAGGAGCGCACCCCGTACGTCGGCCTCGTGCCGCCGGGACCAGTGCACGGTGGTGATCACACCGGCGCTGTGGGCGACCAGGACGACGGGTCCGTCGAGCTGTGCCACCACCTTGTCCAGGGCGGCGACCTGGGCCTCGCGGCCGAGCCGGTCCACGGTCAGCGGCGGCACCGTGACCACGGTCCGGCCGGCTTCGGCGAGCCGGGCGGCGAGCAGGGTCTGCCAGTGCTCCTCGACGTGGTCCCGCAGACCGGGGACGATCACGACGGAAGGCTGGGTGCCGGTGCCGACGGACGGCGGGGTGCCGGTGCTCACGAGGTGGCCTCCGCTTCCTTCGGCCCGGCCGCCCGGTCGAGGCCGGCCGGGGTCTCCGCCGCCGCCTCCGGAGCAGGCGCCTGCGCGCCCACCGCCACCGCGTCCACCGCTTCCGTGTCCGCCGTCTCCGCGCCCGTCGGGTCGGGTTCCGCCCCCGGCGTGTCCGCTGCCTGGGCGAGTCCGGTGATGCGCAGCAGGTCGCGGTCGTACCGGCGGCGGCCGATCACGAAGGCGACGGCGGCGGCGAGTGCCACGAGCGGGACGATCCGCAGGGCGCCGAGCAGACCCGTCCGGTCCGCGAGCGCACCCGTGACCGCGGGCCCGGGGGCCAGTCCGAGCAGGCTGTTGGCCAGGGTGAGGGTGGCGAACGCGGTCGCGGAGATCGCCACCGGGGTCAGGTTCGCGACCATGGCGGCGGCCGGTCCGGCCGAGCCCGCCGTCAGCAGCGCTCCCGCGGCCAGCGTGATCAGCTGGAGCGGGCCGGTGGGCAGCCGGAAGGCGGTCATCAGCAGCAGGAGCGAGCCGAGGCTGCACGTCAGCGCGACGTCCCACTTGCGGATCGGGACCAGCTTGCTGATCCGGTCCGAGGCCATCCCGCCGAGCACCATCCCTATGCCGATGATGAGGACGAAGACGCCGGCGGCGGCCCCGGCCTTCGCGGTGGGCAGGTCGTAGTAGCGGTCGAAGAAGCTGGGCAGCCAGGAGATGAGGGAGCCGGCGATGAACAGTTGCAGTCCGCTGCCGACATAGGCGCTGATCACGGAGACGGAGGAGAACAGCCGGGGGAGCAGGGCGCGCAGCGCCGCACGCGGGGCCGCCGCCTCGGCGGCCGGGGTTCCGGTGCCGCCCGCGTCGTCGGCGTCGTCGGCAGTGTCCGCCTCCGCCCGGGGGCGCAGTCGCTTCTCCGTGACGACGACCCCGTAGACGGCCGCCAGCACCAGTCCGAACAGGCCCATCGCGCCGAACGCCCAGCGCCAGCCGAACTGCTGGGCCACGGCGCCGCCGATCGACACACCGAGCACCGAGCCGAACGCGCCGCCCGCGATGAAGGCCCCGGACAGGGTGGCCCGCAGCACGACCGGGAAGATGCTCAGGACCACGGCGATGCCGACACTCCCGTACGCCGCCTCACCGACGCCGACCAGGAGCCGGGCGAGGAACAACTGGTCGTAGTCGGCCGCGAGCGCGCAGCCCAGGGTCGCCAGGCTCCACGTCACGGCGGCGAACAGCAGGCTCTTCACCCGGCCCCAGCGGTCCGCCACCAGCGACAGGGGGAACGCGAGCACGCCGACCATGAGTGCCACGACGCCGCTGAGCGAACCCAGTCTGGCGTCGGTGAGCAGCCATTCGTCCTTCAGCATCGGGAAGACGGCGTTCAGTACCTGCCGCGACATGTAGTCGGACAGCAACAGCCCGAAACTCAGGGCGAAAACGATCCAGGCATAGCCTCGGGAGACCGGCCACCCGGACGAGGACGACCTCGTTCCGGGAACGGCGACCGCAGTGGTCTGGAGCCCCATTGTCATCACCTCACGCACTTCTTTGAAGGGGAGTCGGATCAGAACGGTCTGTCGCCCACGATTCCGGCGCGCTCCATCTTGCGGACGGCGGGCCAGTAGTCCTGGACGGCGTAGTGCTGGGTGGAGCGGTTGTCCCAGATCGCCACGCTGTTCGGCGTCCAGCGCCAGCGCACCTGGAACTCGGGGACCGCCGCCTGGCTGAGCAGGTAGTTCAGCAGGTGGCTCGCCCCCGGGGCGTAGTCCTGCCCGAAGCGCACGTTCTCGGGCGTGTGGAAGTTGACGAAGTGGGTGGTGAAGCTGTTGACGAAGAGGATCTGCTCACCGGTCTCGGGGTGGGTGCGCACCACCGGGTGCTCCGCGTCGGGGAAGCGGGCCCTGAGCGCGTGCCGCTGCTCCTCGGGCATGACGGCGCCGAAGCTGGCCTCGATGCTGTGCCGGGCGCGCAGGCCCTTGATCTGCGTCTTGATGTGCTCCGGCAGCCGGCGGTAGGCCTCGGCCATGTTGATCCAGATGGTGTCGCCGCCGACCGGCGGCGACTCGATACAGCGCAGCACCGCACCCATGGCGGGGGCCTCACGCCAGGTCCCGTCGGTGTGCAGGGCGTTCTCGTAGTGCTCGGCCGGGCTGTCGAGGTCCTTGTAGATCCGGACCAGGCCCGGGTGCTCCGGGTCGCTGCCGGCCACCGGGTGGTCCTCCAGCGCGCCGAAGCGCTCGGCGAACGCGACGTGCTCGGCGCGGGTGATGTCCTGGTCGCGCAGGAACAGCACCTTGTGCTTCAGGAGCAGGGACTTGATCTCGGCGAACAGGTCGTCGTCGCGTGCGGCGTCACCGAGGTTCACGCCGGAGAGCTCGGCGCCGATGGCGCAGGTCAGCGGTTCGACCTGGATCGATCCGCGGCTGTAGGAGCGCACCGGCGCGGGAGTGTCCTGGACCGGAGTAAGAGTCTTTTCCATGGTGCTTCCTCCTGGAGAGGGTCGTGGGACACGTGATCCGTTCGGGGCCGGAGGCCGACGTCCGTGGTCGTCGGGGGATGGGCATGCGCGCATGACGCGACGTCATACGCGCATGCTGAAAGCCGTGTCGAGGCGGAGCGGGCCGTGGTCAGAGGACGAAGACGGACGATCCCGTGGTCTTCCCGGACTCCAGGTCGCGGTGTGCCTGGGCGGCGTCCTGGAGTTCGTAGCGCTGGCCCACCTCGATGCCGATGCGTCCGGAGGCGACGTGGCCGAAGAGCTCACCGGCCAGTTCGGCGCGCTCCGCGGGGTCCGCGATGTAGTCGGCGAGGGCGGGTCGGGTGACGAACAGCGAACCGTTGACGGCCAGTTGCATGGCGTTGATCGGCGGGACCGGACCGGAGGCGGTGCCGAAGCAGACCAGGAGGCCGCGCCGCCGCAGCGAGGCGAGGGAACCGGCGAACGTCGACTCACCGACGCTGTCGAACACGACCGGCACGCCCGCTCCGTCGGTCAGTTCGCGCACCCGCTCGGGTACGTTCTCGCTGCGGTAGTGGATGACGTGGTCGCAGCCGTGGGCGCGGGCCAGTTCGGCCTTCTCCTCGGTGGAGACCGTACCGATCACGGTGAGCCCCAGCAGCTTGGCCCACTGGCAGACGATGAGGCCCACGCCGCCCGCCGCCGCGGTCAGCAGAATCGTGTCGCCGGCCTTCAACGGATAGATCCTGCGCAGCAGATAGGAGGAGGTGAGACCGCGCATCGTCATCGCCGCGGCCGTCTCGAAGCCGATCTCGTCCGGCAGCTTGATCAGGGAGTCGGCGGGCATGACCCGTTCCGTGCTGTACGCGCCGAGCGGGCTTCCGGTGTACGTCACCCGGTCGCCCTCGGCGAAGTCCGTGACTCCTTCGCCCACGGCCTCGATCACGCCCGCGCCCTCGACGCCCATTCCGGCGGGCAGCGGGGCCGGGTAGAGGCCGGTGCGGAAGTAGGTGTCGGCGAAGTTGAGACCGACGGCCTCGTGCCGGATCCGTACCTCACCCGGGCCGGGGTCGCCGACGACGACCTCCTCCCAGCGCAGGACGTCGGGACCTCCGGTCTCCTTGAAGCGAACGGCATGTGCCACGGTCGAGCTCCGTAAATCAGAGGGGG